>CALLAT010000129.1 GCA_938002085.1 uncultured Pseudanabaenaceae cyanobacterium | reverse complement strand
AATGCGCTTGTCTCGAAAACAAGTATAGGGAAACCTATCGGGGGTTCGAATCCCCCTCTCTCCGTTCTAACAATTGAATCCAAGGCAATTGAGTCATACCCAGGCTGAATCTACGTCCTACGCCCTGATCCATGAATGGCTAACTCCCAAGGCCACGGGTGGCTCTGAGTTAGTCGTAGAACAGGTCTTGCGATTTCTGGATGCAGACCTTTATGCATTAATCGATTTTGAATCGACCAATGTGGATAGCTATCTCTATGGTAGAGAGATTGGCACAACTTTTTTACAGCGTTTCCCTGGCGCTAGGAATGGGGTGCAGAAATATTTGCCCTTTTTGCCCCTGGCGATTGAACAGCTCGATGTGCGCCAATACGACGTATTGGTTTCCTCATCCCATGCTGTAGCCAAAGGCGTTCTGGCTGCGCCTCACCAGCTCCATGTGTGTTATTGCCACACGCCCATGCGCTATGCCTGGGATTTAACCTTTGACTACTTAGCTCGCAGTCGGGCTGGCAGGGGCTTACCCGGCATTGCCACACGTTATCTACTCCATCGTTTAAGACAGTGGGATGCCCTGTCGGCGAATCGGGTCGATTATTTCGTCGCCAATTCACATCACACTGCTCGACGCATTTGGCGCTGTTATCGGCGAGATGCGGAGGTGATTTACCCACCGGTCAACGTGAACCGCTTCCAGCTGCAAAGGGAGAAAAAGGACTTTTATCTCGTCGTAGCTCGCCTGGTGAGCTACAAGCAGGTTCCCCTCATCGTCAAAGCTTTTAATCAGCTCCAGCTTCCCTTGGTCGTCATTGGGGATGGACCGGAGTTAGGCGAGATTGAGGCGATCGCCTCCCCCAATGTCCAAGTTATGGGCAAACAATCCAACCAAGTGGTTGAGCAATATATGGCTGACGCCAAGGCCTTTGTCTACGGAGCCTGCGAAGACTTTGGCATTACGCTTGTGGAAGCCCAAGCCTGTGGAACGCCTGTCATTGCCTATGGTGAAGGCGGTGCTGCTGAAACCGTCAAGGACATGCGTCATCACGGGGAACAGGGCACAGGGATGCTGTTTGAAGAACAAACGGTTGAGTCTCTGGTGAGAACAGTCGAGTGTTTTGAGCAACAGGAGTCTCAACTCAGCCCTGAAGTGATTCGCCACCATGCAGAGGACTTTAGCGAAGCTCAGTTTCGCGATCGCTTCAGCCATTTTCTAGTCCAATGCCAAACCCGCTTCCAGCAACAGCATTTCCCCAGCCAAGCTGAATGACAGAAAGAAGCTCTCTCACAAACTTTAATTTTGCCCTGACAGCAATATAATTCCGACGGATTGTAGGAACAGATAACCCATGGCAACAGGATGCCATCAGATTTCCTAGGTTGCAGAAAAACCGCTTTAGAGCAGTACAGGTGCAGGTTTTACAATTGCACAACCATCATCCAGACTAGTTGAAGTACAGCAAAAGCATTGCATGTGCCAAGACAACGCAATCATTCCTAACGTGAACATCCGTTCTCAGGGAAAGATACCGATTCAACAGCATTTGACGAGTCAGGCAGAGCTGGTGGTGGGGTTGTGCCACTCATAAAAAGGTGGACATGGGGTAACAGTCGATTTTAGAGGGTCGCCCTATGATGGGATCGTGGTGTGAACGGAACCAACAGGCATGAATGGCGAAAGGCAGGTACTGGCAAAGTACCGCACGCGATCGCAACCCAAACCAAACTACGAACTTCCGCGCTTCTCAAAGCGTAGAAGCTCTGGCTGGCTCCGGCACTTTGATAGCGCAACCTTCAAGCGCGGTTTTGATATTGCCTTTTCTTTGGCGGTTTTGATTATCTGTGCCCCGCTGTACAGCATTATTACTCTGCTGATTCGCTTCACTTCAGCAGGGCCAATTTTCTTTGTGCAAGAGCGAGTCGGCCGCTCGGGTAAGCGTTTTCGCTGCATTAAGTTCCGCACCATGGTCGTGAATGCCGACGCCATGCTGGCAGATTTGGTGGCCTCCTGTCCTGACCTACAGCAAGAGTTTGCCGAGAACTACAAGCTCAAAAAAGACCCTCGCATCACTGTCATCGGGAATTTTCTTAGGGTTACAAGCCTGGATGAGTTTCCTCAATTTTGGAACGTGCTGAAAGGCGATATGAGCGTTGTGGGTCCCAGACCACTTGTCCCGGAAGAACTGCCTCGTTACGGCGATTCTATCCCCACCGTTCTGTCAGTACGTCCCGGTATCACTGGTCTTTGGCAGGTCTCAGGTCGCAACGATATCCCCTACGCTCGCAGGGTTTATATGGATGCCTGGTACAGCCGCTGCCGTACCTTTCAGCTAGACCTATGGATCATCATTCGCACGATTGGCGTGGTCTTACTGCCCAACAATAACGGGGCTTACTAACTAGGGGACTCTGCCGCTGGCAGTGTATTTTATTGGTTGGCTAACGAAAGTTCTATCCTTGATCGCCAACTATCCCATCTTTGAAAAGAGGGGAAAGCGGTGGTGAAGTAATTTATTTGGGCAACATTTAAGAGTGATGACTTCTGCTACAGGCGCGATCGCTCACTGCTTAAGCTGACTAGGTTTTCAGATCTATGTGTTTTGGCAGCCGTACCGATACAAGTCATAGCGTTGTCCCATCAGAATTTTCATACTGAACATTTCGAGTAAAGAGAAGAGGCAGGCATGACCGAGAAGAAGCGCGCCCTAGTCACCGGCATTACCGGTCAAGATGGTTCCTACATCAGCGAACTGCTCCTAGAAAAAGGCTACGAAGTACATGGCATCATTCGTCGCACCTCTACCTTCAACACCGACCGCATCGATCACATCTATGTGGATCCTCACAAAGAAGGCGCCAGCCTCTTCCTCCACTATGGCGACCTGACCGATGGCACCACCATCCGCCGCATCATTGAAGATGTAAAGCCCCACGAGATCTATAACCTGGGTGCTCAGTCCCACGTGCGCGTGAGCTTCGACTCCCCCGAATACACGTCTGACTGCGTTGGCATGGGTGCTCTGCGCATCCTAGAAGCCATTCGCGACTACCAGCAGCGCACGGGCAACGAAGTTCGCTTTTATCAAGCAGGCTCCTCCGAGATGTACGGCAAGGTCAAAGCCGTTCCCCAATCTGAGGAGACTCCCTTCTATCCCCGCAGCCCCTACGCCTGCGCCAAAGTCTTTGCCCACTGGCAAACCGTTAACTATCGCGAGTCTTACGACCTGTTTGCCTGCAATGGCATCCTGTTTAATCACGAATCCCCCCGTCGTGGCGAGACTTTCGTAACCCGCAAGATTACCCGCGCCGTTGCCCGCATCGTTGCAGGCACTCAGGATAAAATCTACATGGGTAACCTGGACGCCAAGCGCGACTGGGGCTATGCCAAAGACTATGTTCAAGCCATGTGGCTCATGCTTCAGCAGGACAAGGCTGATGACTATGTCGTCGCCACGGGCGAAACTCACTCAGTGAAGGAGTTCCTAGAGGTGGCCTTTGGCCATGTCAATCTGGATTGGAATAAGTACGTCGCCTTCGATGAGCGCTACCTTCGCCCTACCGAGGTTGACCTACTGATCGGTGACCCAGCCAAAACACAAGCCAAGCTCAACTGGAAGCCCAGCGTGACCTTTCACGAGCTTGTGCAAAAAATGGTGGATGCAGATCTTCAGGCCCTGGGTTTGGAGTCTCCTGGTGGCTTGGTGAAAGATGCTGCGGTCATTCGCGATCGCCTTACCACCGGCGCAATGTAGCCCAAAGTTCACGATTCGCCTATATATCCTCTGAGGAAGGACGTTTGTTGACGTAGCTTCCCCATCGCCGTAGGGGCAACCTAGTCTTATGACAGGCCCCCTGCGGTTTTGTTTTAGCCCCCAAATGATAGCCGTCAGTACCACCAATCCTCTGAACTCTAGAGTTGAGAAGTATTGGTATTACCCTAGAACTAGGGTGTCTCTAGCTTGTCCTACTGACCACCCACCCTAATTCACATAAACATGGCAGCGGTATTGGATCTCGGCACAATCAAACAGTCTTCTGTATCCCAACCAAGCACGACCGGCATAGCGTCAATGGATCTTGCGACAAAACGCATCCTTGTGACAGGCGGTAACGGGTTTCTTGGCAAGCAGGTTGTAAAACAACTCTGTCAAGCCGGCGCACAACCCAGCAAAATTACGATTCCCCGCTCCCAAGAGGCAGACCTACGAAAGCTCAGCGTCTGCCAAGATGCTGTGGATCAGCAAGATATTGTGATCCACCTGGCAGCCCATGTGGGTGGCATTGGTCTCAACCGGGAGAAGCCCGCTGAGTTGTTTTACGACAACTTGATGATGGGGACCCAACTGATTCACAGCGCCTATGAGGCTGGTGTGGAGAAATTTGTTTGTGTCGGCACGATTTGCGCCTATCCCAAATTTACGCCCGTGCCTTTCAAGGAAGCGGATCTCTGGAGCGGCTACCCCGAGGAAACCAATGCCCCTTATGGCATTGCCAAGAAAGCTTTATTGGTTCAGCTTCAAGCCTATCGCCAACAATATGGCTTTGATGGGGTTTACCTACTGCCCGTAAACCTCTATGGACCTGAGGACAACTTTGACCCCAGTAGCTCCCATGTCATTCCCGCACTCATTCGCAAGGTGCATGAAGCTCAAGAACGAGGAGATAAGCAAATTCCCGTTTGGGGCGACGGCAGCCCAACCCGCGAATTCCTCTACTCCGAGGATGCAGCTCGCGGCATCGTCATGGCGGCCCAAAGCTACAGCGGCGATGAGCCCGTCAACCTGGGAACCAACCGGGAGATTTCTATCAAGGAACTCGTGACGACCATTTGCGAAGTCATGGGCTATGAGGGTGAGCTCGTTTGGGAAACAGACAAGCCCAACGGTCAGCCCCGTCGCTGCCTGGATACCCAGCGCGCAGAAGACTACTTTGGCTTCAAAGCCAATATGGAATTCCGCGAAGGCCTCAAGCACACGGTGGATTGGTATCGCGCCAATGCCGCTTAGGTCCAAATAGCCAGGACTAAACCCAACCGGCCCGATTCAAAGGCCAAAAGCGAAATAATGCTCGCCCCCGCAGATTCTGCTGGGGCAAGAACCCCCAAACATGGGAGTCGTTGCTGTTATTGCGGTTATCGCCCATGACCAGCAGCGCATTTTCAGGGACGGTATAGGGCCCCCAGTCATAGGCTGGGGGTTCTGCGATGTAGGGCTCAACTAAGGCTTTCCCATCAACAAAGACGCTGCCATCCTCAACGGCAACGTTTTGACCCGGCTGGCCAATCACGCGCTTGATAAAAACTTGGCCGTTGCCATAGCCCAGCGCTTGCAGCTGGCGGGGGGGCTCAAAAATGACAACTTCGCCCCGCTGGGGCTGACGAAAGCGGAAGGAGACTTTTTCGACGACGAGGCGATCGCCCACTTCCAGGGTCGGCACCATGGAATCCGAAGGGATAAAGCGTGGCTCTGCCACAAACATGCGAATGGCGATCGCCAGGCTCAGCGCAATCCCCAACAACACTGCATTTTCCCGCTGCCCCTTCCAGAACTGTCTCCACAAACTGGGCTTCAGCTCATGAGTGACAGGGGAAGCATCTGCTTTGCCACCACCCAGGCCAGCAGACCCAGGTGTGGCTGATGCCTGAACCGCGTCCGACTGGGGTGAGTCTGGCTTGGTAGAGTCCTGCTGGGATGGGTCTGAAGCCATAAAATCTGTCAGTCGCAATTGCTTTGTTCTCTCAATGAGCATATCTTGGCAGCTGAGCTTCTGCGCCATGATGCTGTCCTTTTTGCGCCTCCAAGATCGCCCATGTCCCCGGCCATAAACTCAGATTTTTGCCTAGATTTTCGCAACATCAATCAGCTTTGGGCATCGATCTTGGTGGAGAGCCTCTATCGGCTCGGGCTTCGTCATGCTGTCATCTGCCCTGGTTCTCGCAGTGCCCCGCTGACGATCGCCTTTGCCCAACATCCTGGCGTTCAAGCCATTCCAGTGCTGGATGAACGCTCAGCTAGCTTTTTTGCCCTGGGCCTAGCGCGGCAACACCATCGAGCCACAGCCCTCGTTTGCACCTCAGGTACAGCGGGCGCAAACTTTTACCCCGCAGTGATTGAAGCCAGAGAAAGCCAGGTTCCCCTGCTTGTTTTAACGGCCGATCGCCCCCCAGAACTGCGCCATTGCCATGCTGGCCAGGCGATTGATCAAGTGAAGTTATTCGGTCAATATCCCACCTGGCAAGCCGAATTACGATTACCGGATGCCGCGTTAGCCTCCCTCAGCTATCTACGCCAAACCGTGAGGTTTAGCTGGGAGCAGACCCGTTTCCCTCAAGTGGGTCCAGTCCACCTCAACATTCCCTTGCGAGAGCCCCTGGCTCCCCTCTCCGATCCAAAGATTGAAGCCTTGGCAGAGACCTTCAACAGTGATGAATTCTTTGCCCATCTCCTGTCAGAAGGATCTGTCCTAAGCAGAGATCTTGCTCGGCTGCCGCCCTGGCAAAACACCGACAGGGGCGTCATCGTTGTCGGATTGGCTCAGCCAGAGGTGACGGACGATTATGTAGAGGCGATCGCTAGTCTCTCTCAAAGTCTAGGCTGGCCGATCTTAGCCGACGCCCTCAACCCCCTCCGCAGTCGCCAATCTCAACTGCCAAACCTAATCTGCCACTACGACCTCATTCTGCGTCAGCCTGAGCATCAGCGACGATTGCGGCCTGATGCCGTGCTACGTCTCGGTGAACTGCCCACCAGCAAAGTATTACGACAGTGGCTCGCAGCCTTGGATTGCAGGCAATGGGTCGTCAGCGATCGCCCCGGCAATTTTGACCCCCTCCATGGCAAGACCCAACATCTGCACTGTGGCCTCCAGCCATTGGCGCACCAACTGGCCAATCAACGGGAAACCACATCCCCTCCAACCCCGCAGCAGTACAACAGCCATTGGCAAAAGTTAGAAGTTCAAACGACTGCCGCAGTAGAACAAGCCATGGGCAATCTGGCCGAACTGCGTGAGCCCAAACTGCCCTGGTTGCTATCCCAAACCCTGCCGGAACAAACCCCCCTCTTTATTGCCAATAGCACCCCCATTCGCGACATGGAATGGTTTTGGCAGGGGAGCAATCGCCAGATCCTCCCCTACTTCAACCGGGGGGCAAATGGCATTGACGGCACTCTCTCCACCGCGATCGGCATCGCTCAAAAGAATCGGCCCAGCATCATGGTCACAGGCGATCTGGCTCTGCTCCACGACACCAATGGTTGGCTATTGAGGGCTCAGTTGCGAGGACACCTAACCATCATCTTGATCAACAACAACGGCGGCGGAATTTTTGAGCTACTGCCCATCGCTAAATTTGAACCTCCCTTTGAGCAATTCTTCGCCACCCCCCAACCGATCAATTTTGCAGATCTCTGCAAAACCTACGGCGCAAGCTACGAAGAAATCACAACCTGGGAACAGCTCAAAAACCGAGTTAACCCTCTGCCAAACAACGGCATTCGTCTCCTGGAACTCCGAACCGATCGCAAATCCGACACTCAATGGCGTCACCAGCTCCTCGCGACCGCAAGCAAACCCTCCGAAGCTTAATCCCTCAAAATCGCCCCAATAAAGGATGCAAATCAATGTCCTCAACATCACTGGGGATCAGAAATGATAAAGTTAAGGCAATGCAATCAATCTAAGTCTATTCGTATTGAAACTATTCAATTAGTAGGTACGTTTCACTCATAGTTATTGATCAGCGAATCAACATTTAGGCTGGAGGAAGCAGATGCCGGTACGCCGCACTGCCGCTAGAACAAGAAAACGCAGCTCGGCGGCTAGCTCTGCTGGTTCCGAAGGCACTGCGAGTAAGGCAACTGCTCCAGAAAAGAGCCCTGCGCTCAAGGCCGCAGAAAGCATTAGTACTGACGTAGCAAGCCCGAGCAAGACTGAAACTGAGGCCAAAGATCTCAATACATCAAAAGCAGCTGCCCCGGAAAGCGACGATGCCAAAGTCGTCAGAGCTGCCGAGACAATTTTGGCTGCGACCGGGACTGTCGTGAAAACGGCTGAGACCATCGAAGAGTTAACTGAAAGTCCAAAGGAAAGCAAGCCTGTCAAGGCAAAAGCCTCTCCTGGAAGCAAGAAGTCAGTCGCTGACAGTAAAACAGCATCTGTAACCCCAAAAACCCAGAAGGCGGCAAGCAAAAAACCTAGCTCAACCAAAAAAGCCTCAGTTCCAAAAGCCCCAGCTAAGACTGTTGCAAAATCTAGCAGCAAAGCAGCAGCCTCTAAACGAAAGACTGCAACAACGGCCAAGGCGGCTTCGGCCAAGCCCGCTGCCAAGAAGGCGGTAGCCAAAAAAGCGGTAGCCCAAAAAACGACCACTAGGGCTAAAGCTGCTGCAACCCCTAAGGCTTCCGCCAAAGCCGCAACCAAAACTGCAGCTGCTAAGGCAACTGCAACCAAGGCAACTACTGCGAAACGCAGCAGCCCAGCGACCCCAGCAGCGACCTCCCGCAAAAGCACCGCTGCGAAAAAGTCTCCGGCAGCTCGCAAAGCTAGCCGTCAGGCTGCATCCGCTTCATCCACCCCTACACAGGAATCTTCCACCATGGCTCCTAAAACCACCACGCGCCGCCGTAGCACCACCAAAACCACCGCAGCGAAGAAGGCAGCTGCTTCGAAAGCTGCTGTGAGTTCAGCAGCTGACAGTGCTTCCGCTGCTGGCCTGACTCTTTATAAGGGTGCAGCTCCTTTGCCTGAGCATCGTCCCGTGGGCACTAGCAGCCTAGAGATTTCCGGCACCTACGGTAACGCGAACCACCAGCGACCCATTGAAGCGAGCAAAATGGAAGTCGTAAGCACCTACCGCGACCCCGAAACTCGCCCCGTCAGCGGCAATGATTTTGAAGTCGTTCGCATTGAGAATATGGCTGGTCCTCGCCCCATTGGCAACAGCGTCATGCCTGTTAGCAGCATCGAGAACACCTATGGTGCTCGCCCGGTTGGCCCAAATATTGTTGATGAAGAGCCCAAAATTTTGATGGGCTACCTGGACTAAGTCAACATTGAACCGTTGCTCAAAGACTTGAAGAGGCGATCGCGCCTTTAGTTCAAGCATTAGGAATAAGCGAGGCAGCTACTGTCTCGCTTATTCCTGTCTAAAGGGCCTATTGCCAGCTCACCTTCCTGCAAAATCGATCCCACGCCATTAAACTTTCCCACCCGCCATGACCCAGGACCTCGCTTGGCAAGTCGTCAAAGAATACGAAGACATCCTCTATCACAAGCGAGCCGACGGCATTGCCAAAATCACCATCAATCGCCCCCACAAACGCAATGCCTTCCGTCCCAAAACCGTCATGGAGCTGTACGAAGCCTTTAGCAACGTGAGGGAAGATCCCCGCATCGGCTGCGTGCTCTTGACTGGGGCAGGTCCCCACAGCGACGGCAAATATGCATTTTGCGCCGGGGGTGACCAAAGCGTACGCGGTCATGGGGGCTATGTGGACGAATCTGGGACGCCTCGTCTCAACGTATTGGACCTCCAGCGACTGATTCGCTCCATGCCCAAAGTAGTCATCGCCTTAGTGGCGGGCTATGCGATCGGCGGTGGCCATGTGCTGCATATCCTCTGCGACCTCACCATTGCAGCGGACAATGCAATTTTTGGCCAAACTGGCCCGAAGGTCGGCAGCTTTGATGGTGGCTTTGGCGCCAGCTACCTAGCAGATATTGTCGGACAAAAGAAAGCCAGGGAGATTTGGTACCTCTGTCGCCAGTACGATGCCCAGCAAGCTTTGGAAATGGGTTTAGTCAATACTGTCGTGCCCGTGAGCCAACTCGAAGCTGAAGGCATTCAGTGGGCCAGCGAGGTGATGGAAAAAAGCCCCATTGCGATTCGCTGCCTCAAATCAGCCTTTAACGCAGGCTGCGATGGTCAGGCGGGCATTCAAGAGCTGGCGGGTAATGCAACTTATCTGTATTACATGACTGAGGAGGGGGCTGAAGGGAAGCAAGCGTTCCTGGAAAAACGTAAGCCCGATTTCAGCCAGTATCCCTGGCTGCCTTAGCCCAACCGATCAATGACTAAACGAAAAGCCCAACTCTGAGATAAATAACCATCTCAGGGCTGGGCTTTTTGTCGTGGCTCCTAATTCATCAGAAGCTCGGAAATGGTTTATCGGAGACCTTAAAGACCCTGCTCAGCGATCGCCCTAGCATTCACCCGAGCCAAGCGACTCTTTGAAAGACGCTCCAACCAACCGGTGAGATAAACACGATTCTCTGCTTTCTGAGCCTCATCCTCTGTGGTCAAAGGATTAGGCGCTAACCCCTGCACACAGGCAGTCGTTACACAGAACATAGACTTCTGGAAAGTTTCGCAAATCAGCACCCGCATATCCAAACCATTGCGCTTGCTCTTGTAGTAAAACTCCTCCAGATATGGGGGGAGATTAACGAGCATATCTTGCATCAGCAGCGTGGGCGGGATGCCAGAACCACCAACAGGCAAGGGATCTGCATACAGCGCACCATAGGCGAACTCCCCAGGCACATAGGGAACATCATTATTCTGCGCGTTGTAAGACATCGTCCCCATAAAGGGGGTTCCCCGGAAGAAAATAGCTTCTACATAGGGGATACCTGTGTCTGCCAAGAAGGTATAACCCGCAGATTCAGGCAGGATATCGTAGGGCTTGCCTTTTACCAGAGGGGAATAGGTAATCGGCGTGGCAGCATCAGCCACCAAGGCTTCACGGATGTGATCAGCCACCTGGGGAACGGCCGTAATTTCGCCGCGATTGTAGCGATCTGCCAGATCAAGGAACATCTTGCTCATGATCGTCCAGAACTGACCCAAGATGCTGTAATAGGTCATCATGCGGGCCTGTTCCAGGAGAAACTCAGGGAAAAAGCGATGGAGCAATTTCAGTAGCGGGCTATTCTTAATGCGCGCTTCAACCGCCTTCAGGGCCAGCTCGTTGTATTCCTCAGATTCCACCGCATCAGCAAAGGGGCAGTCTCCATGCCAGAGCATGCCCTTCATGCAGTACTCGGCATACTCATAATTGATGCGATCGTGCCAGATATGCTTAAACCACTTTCTAGGATTCAAGTCGCCGTTGAAGTACTTGAAAAATGGGAAAAAGACTAAGAACTGGTTGTCGGCAATGTATTTAAGGTTGGTCGCATAGGCATCTAATACAACGCCGTAGCTATCCAAAATCCCAACAACTTCCATCACATGCTGGGGAGAGTCTAAAAGCAGAGCCTCGCCTTTCTCCAAGCGCTTAATGGTTGCATCAATATCTAACTTCGCATTGCTGGAAGGAGGAACCTGGAGTTCAATAGCCATCGCAGTGAAGACCCTTACGAAAAGAACGAATACACGAATAAAGACTTGAAAAGCTTGAAAGAAGGACAGTTCTAGCGCCAGAACAATTTGGCGCTAGAACAATCAGGCGCTAGTTCGACTGCAAAATCTGCACTGCCCGCATAATTTCACCACTCAGATCACTCCAAGTCGTGATCGTCAACAGCAAGATTGTCACACCCAGCAAAATCGTGACGACATAGGCCTGAGACTGGCCAGAAGCGCTATAACGCAGGCTCTGCCCACCAAAGATCGTCACCATACCCACGAAGTTGACCAAACCATCAATGATGTAACGGTCCACCCAAGAGGCCAGTTTAGAACTCAACGCTACAAGCGCCACTACGGTGCTGCTATAAACCTTCTCTAAATAGAAGTCATAGGCCAGCAAATCCTGAGCAAACCGATAACTGCTGTTCAGGGGGCGAGACATGCTGCGAGACAAGGGAATGTAGACTCCCACTGCACAGCCAATCAGACCCGAAGCAAAAATCACTGCCATGGGCAATATTGCTTCAGTGGAAGAGAGGTTGGACAGTAGCCAGGTCGGAGCAATCAATGGCAACAGCAGCGTCACCACCATAAGGATCACCATGGGTACAGCCATGGGCCAAGGAGACTCGGGAGTGCGGCGTGTCTTAGCTTGGGGCTTACCCAGGAAGACCAAGCGGAATACCCGTGTCGAATTGAGCAAGCCTAGGCAATTCGAAAAGGCTAACAATGCGATCAACCACCAGGGCGACGGTCCCGCCATCCAACGATGGAATGTCCAAAACATCCCAATAGGGAAGACACCAGACAGACCCAAACCGCCAATCAAGAAGGATAGGGTCGTCACTGGCATCCGCGACCACATGCCGCCCAACTCCGTGATGTCCTGGCAGTTGGTGTTCATGATGATCGAGCCACAGCTCATAAACATCAGGGCTTTGCCCAAGCCATGGGCCAACATCAAGAACAGGGCAATATCAATGCGCTGCATCCCGACTGCAATGAAAACGAGACCGAAGAATGCGCTGGTGGAGTGGGTCAGCACTCGCTTGATATCGGTTTGGGCGATCGCCACCAGGGAAGCCCCAACGACCGTAATCGAGCCAATGATAATCAAGAAATCTGATGCAAATGGCGACAGCATCAATGCAGGTTGAAGCTTAATCAGCAAATAAGCACCGGCACCGACCACCACCGAATTTCGCAAAATTGAAGCAGGGCTGGGGCCTTCCATAGCCTCATCCAGCCACAGATTCAGGGGGAACTGAGCACAGGAGCCTAAGGGACCAGCAATGAGTGATAGAGCCAGCAAGGTCGCAATCCCTGGCGGCAAAGGCTTATAAACTGCCCAATTGGCCAGCTCAGAGAATGTCAAACCTGGGGCATAGCAAGTCAGGGTGACCACCCCCATCAGCAAAAAGACATCTCCCACACGTTTAATCAAAAACGCATCCCTCGCCGCTGTCACAACGAGAGGTTGGGCGTACCAAAAACCCACCATCAAATAGGTGGAGAGGGAAAGCATCTCCAAGAGCGCATAGCTGAAGACCATGGAATCGCTCAAGGCCAAGCCCGCGAGGGTCCCACCAAAAAAGCTAAGCAGGCCAAACAAACGGGCTAAGGAGAAGTCTTTCTCCATATAGCCCATGCCAAAAAGCTGGGCCATCAATAGCATGAACGAGGTCAATGCAGCAGCACCAAGGCTAATTTCCGAAGCCTCAAACTGAACGGCGATATCCAGATCTGCGACGTGCAGCCAGTCAAAGGAAAAAGCGTAGGGTGACTGATCCTGAAGGCCCGCAAGGGCCAACATGCAGTGGGCAAAGGCCACCGCCATCAAAAAAATATTGAAATACACTGCGGGACGTTGTCCCGTTCGACGCATCAATCCCATTGACCATGGCAGAGAGAACAAAGCTCCCCCCACGCCATAGAGAGGAATCGCCCAGGTTGATTCTAAAAATAGGCTAGTCATTCGGCAGTGGATGTCTCACGGCTAGGCTGGCAGTAATGCTTTTGGAGACGGCCCCTTGAACAAAAGCAAGAGACTGAAACACAACACTTCGAAAACAACTGCTTTAGCCGAGGGCTGTAACAGAAGCTTTCGATCACTTAGGGTTGTTTAAATATTTTTACCTATTGATGGTCTAGAGACAAGCAGGCCAAAGAATGCGGAGGAATTAAATGGTTCCTGAGCAAAGCCTCTATCCAACTAGATTCGTCTACGAAGAAGGCCTGTATCAGCGACTGTCAGGGCATTAGAGGCGAGCCAAGGCTGCAGAGCAGGCAATGAAATCATTGCCATGGACCTCAGCCAGATTGCTCAGAAAACCTGAGACCAATGGGCCCATAACCTGACGGAATCAGGCTAACTCATGCCATTGCGGCCTAGCGAGAAAAGACCACCCAGCATGCAACTCCACAAAGACTTGCTGAAATGTCCCAGCCAAGCATCTCAATGACAGCCTGAAGGCTCCGGAGACCAAACTTGCAAGCGACAGGACAGACTGCTCAAAATCAGATTCAGCGGTAGGCTCGCTCCAGAATACGCAATAGCAACTCGGAAAAGGCGTCGTCATTCAAGCGATCTAACGCTTCTTCCAGAATCTCAAACTCGCTGAGGCGCTCTCCCGGCGCAAGCTCGATGCCCGGAACCAATAGTTTCAAGTGATGGACAAACTGCTGCAAGTCCGCTTCCATACGCCGATGTTTTACAGAGAGCACTTCCAAAGCTCGGCGGACAGAACATTCACGTCTAAAGGCATCAGTAATGTTCGAATCTTGGCGATCGCCAGCGTTATAGGGCTCGGTCATGGGACTTACCTTGTGCGGCAGGTCTAACCCCAGGGTGTAAAGTCAGGCGCTGCAAATCTTTAACAGATGCGGCAGGCAGAAGTTAAGGATGTTGTTAAGGCTCATGAACAAAATGCCCTAACAAAGTCACAGTTCTCTGTCTGCTGATGTCCCTGCTTGCTTGAGTTTAGAGAGACAGTTTGGGCTAAAGCGATCGCTGAGACCAAAGTTATCGATTATTTAGGCTTAGAAAAGATTGTCAGAACAGTGACATTGCCCCCCTGGTTCAAAGGGAGCAGATTCGGGGAATAAGCAGCGTTAATCTCCCCGAATCGGCCTTTTTATGGGACATCCCCGAACATCACTCCAAACAGTCCCCAAAGCTTCATCCAGAGCTGGAAACAAATATGATATTAGTGACAGTAGAGACGAAATAGGTAATTCATTGTGTCCGTTACCGCAACCGATTCTTCGAACCTCTCTACCTCCCTTAAGGCCCATTCCAAGAGTCGTTCTTCCCAAGCAACTAAGGTATTAGTCGTTGAAGACGACGCCTTGATTCGAGACACGGTGGTCTTTGCCCTCCAGGAACAGGGTTACGAAGTTCGATTTGTAGATGATGGCCGCCTTGCCCTCGATCTCTTTTACCAAGGGCTCGAGCAACATAACAGCAGTAGCTGGCTACCCGACTTAGTCATCCTTGACCTCATGCTGCCGCAGGTCAACGGTCTAGATCTATGCCGCTTTGTGCGCAGTCAGGGCAGCAGTATTCCAATCTTAATTTTGAGTGCCAAAGGCACCGAGACCGACCGAGTCGTGGGTCTAGAAGTTGGGGCAGATGACTACCTGACCAAGCCCTTCGGCATGCGTGAGTTAATTGCCCGCTGCCGTGCTCTCCTCCGCCGTAGCCAGGCCGAGGCCGAGTCCCATGAAGATGACAGTCTCTCCAGCGGTGATATTCAATTATTTCCTCAGCAATGCCGCGTTACCCGAGGCGGAGAAGCGGTCAACCTCTCGCCAAAAGAATTCAAGATCCTTGAGCTCTTCATGCACAATCTCAATCGCGTCTGGTCTCGCGAACAGCTGATTGAACGAGTCTGGGGGCCAGATTTCATGGGCGACAGCAAGACCGTCGATGTCCATATTCGCTGGCTGCGCGAGAAACTGGAGCTCGACCCCAGTCACCCCAAACATATTCAGACGGTGCGAGGGTTTGGCTATCGATTTAGTTGAATTGGCTTGACCAGCCCAGTCAATACGAAAAGCGTTGCTCGATGACTCGGGCAGCGTTTTTTGATTGGTCCAGGAATCCCAATGAATTATTTCCTTACAAGCTTTACAGAGAGCTCCCAGTCTTAGTTCTCCCATCGACAGCCAAAAAGATCACCTTTACTCAGCAAGCCAAAGCTGTGTAGAAGACAGCTCCAGCGAATCGCAATTTGCTAGGCTGGCTCCTGGCGCTTTTCCTAACATCTGGCGCAGTCGTTTTGGGATTGAGATGAGTGGAAGTACTAATGTTTTCCCTGGGCTTAGGCCTAGGACTGCTGCTCATCGTTCTGCAGCAGATTCGCCTCAATCGAAATCTGCGAGACCTGCTGCTTCGCATGGAGTCGCACAAGCAACAGCGTGACTTGCCCAACAATAATTTCAGTATGACCAGTCGCTTGATGATGGCGGCGGGTCAACAGCATCAAGAACAGGTTCAGCTTAAAGAGCTGTTGGTTAGCGTCCAAGAAATCATTGCCCATGCCCCCCTGGCCTATGTTCAGGTGGATCGAGACAACTACCTGGTGTGGTGCAACGTAGAAGCTTCCCAGCTCCTTAATATTGCTCCCCCCAGTCCCAATAATCTTCGCCTGCTCTTGGAACAGGTGCGCTCCTACGAGTTGGATAGGCTAATCGAAAAAACTCGCCGCCATCAACATCCCCAACAGCGCCGCTGGGTGCTCCATCCCCTCAATCCGGACCCTCTCAATCCAGATCCCCGCCAAAGCATTCATTTTGTTGGGCACAGCATTCCCCTACCCGAGGGACAGGTCGGGGTCTTTCTTGAAAATCAGCAGGAGCTATTTCAACTGGCCCAGCAGCGCGATCGCTGGGTTTCAGACGTGGCTCACGAACTCAAAACACCGCTAACATCCATTCGACTAGTTGCGGAAATGTTGGAAGAGCGAGTGGAGCCCAACCATCAGCCCTGGATGCAGCGCCTCCTCGGCGAAGTTATGCACCTCAGCAATTTGGTCCATGACCTCCTCGATCTGAACCTTTTGGAGCAGCGAGCCACCCAAACCCTAAACCCGGCCCCCCTCAATCTCACTCACTTGATCCACAGTGCCTGGGAAAGCCTGGAGCCCATCGGCAAAACAAAAGCAATCCAGATGGAATACCAGGGGCCCCAAAGCGCAAATTTAGAAGCCGATCAATCCCGCCTGTACCGAGTCATCCTCAACTTGTTGGATAACGCTATAAAGTACAGCCCTACTCACAGCACCATCAAGGTCAAGCTCAGCCAATCTGAGCCTAACGTGGGAATAACAACGCCTGCTTCCAAAGATTCATCGCCCCCAACAGCACCTTGGGAGACCATGGCCAATGAGCTAAATGGCCCCTATTACATCATCGATATCATTGACCAAGGACCAGGCTTTCCCGAAGCAGCGCTAGCCCAAATTTTTGAGCGATTTTACCGTGCAGACCCAGCCAGGGTTAGGCCGAATGCCACCCTGAATGAGAATGGTGCCAGTGCCAGCAATCCAGCTGAGCTCTTGGCAAGCTCCAATGAAACAGGTCGCCACGAAACAGCGACTGTGCCATCTGAATCCAATGGCTCTCAGGCAACTAGCACCACCAGCACTTCAAATGTTCGCACTATGGGTAGCTGTGGATTGGGATTGGCGATCGCCCGGCAAATTGTCGTGGCCCACGGCGGCACAGTGACAGCCCAAAACTCCCCAGAGACCCAAGGAGCATGGTTGCAGGTTCGAATCCCAATGGAACAAGTCAGCAATCCCGTAGGAATTCAGTAACCCCATTCTCCTCCAGCAGAATTGAATCCCCTGGGACTAGAACAAAGGGGCAGACTCCTCCCAGAGAATCGTGATAACCCCCTAGGGGTATCAACCCTGCTACAGCCAGGGCGACTATCCCCAAGAATCTTCCGGGTATTCGGGCTAACATGAACGCCGTGGAAAGATATCTATATTGTTTTTACCAACAAGAAATCTTTTTTCCACAACGGTGCCCAGGGGAATAAATGCGAAAGTCTTGCCAGCTCTTCGCCCCCAGCCAGAATATCCTGCAGAAAATGAACCGGATCGAGCCCAATAACAACTGAATCCAGTTCTTAAGCGAAACAAGACTTGCCGCTTGGCAAAATCTTGTTCAGTTTGCTACTAAGGGATGTCTGTCGAAGGGGTAGGATGATGGGCAGCTTGTTTGCCCTGGCATAACCATCAGCCTGAATTCATCAGCGCTTATGAAAACGCCATCACTAGGGGCATTTGCTCCAAAGCGAATCTTTCCATCTTCTTTTCTCTAGCTCTATGGCTGAGCGCCTGCAAAAAATTCTTTCCCAATGGGGCATTGCTTCTCGCCGCAAGGCCGAGGTAATGATTCGAGCGGGAAGAGTGCAGGTCAATGGTGAAGTCGCCTGTCTAGGCCAGCAAGCTGACCCAGAACAGGATGAGATCGCCGTGGATGGTTTGCCCATCAACCCGGAAAAACGTCCTCAAAAGCTCTATATCCTGCTGCACAAGCCTCGAGGTGTTGTCTCAACCTGTGACGACCCTGAAGGTCGACCAACGGTCTTATCCCTCTTACCACCGGAATTAAGCCAACAGCAGGGGATTCACCCAGTAGGGCGATTAGACACTTACTCCACCGGCGCATTGCTGTTAACCAACGACGGCTCCTTGACCTACCGCATGACTCACCCTCGCCATGAGGTTAGCAAGGTTTATCGAGTCACGGTGGAAGGCCATCCCAGTGAGAAAGCGCTTAGCCGCTGGCGAACCGGGCTCCTTCTAGAAGGCCAACAGACACTTCCTGCAAAGGTGAACCGTCTGGATCAGTCTAGCGACAACACCACGTTAGAAGTGGTGCTCCGCGAAGGGCGAAACAGGCAAATCCGGCGGGTGGCAGACCAGTTAGGGCATCCCGTTAAGCGTTTACATCGCTTGGCGATTGGCAGCCTCCAGCTAGGTCAACTTGCACCCGGTGCTCACCGCCAGCTCTCCGAGCAGGAGTTAAAGCGACTAGTTACCGCAGAAAACGATGATTAAGATGAAGGTCACCATCCTCAACAATCTAAGTAAAATTACCGAAATTCAATGGTTTTCGGTATAACCACACAGGCAATTTCAAAAATGTCATCTATGACTCAGTAATGCCCTGGGAAATAATGATAAGTTTTATAGAGTCACTCGTTTAGACAGCGTCCCCCAACGCTCCAGTATTACGTCAGACCGACAGTTGAAATGGATTAGCGCCGGGTCATGAGTTCTTCCCTAAATCTAAAAGAATTACAAAAGAAGCAGCTAGCCGAGGTTGGTGCTTACTTACGCCAATGTCGCGAAGCCAAGGGTATTTCCTTGGCTAATGCGGCTAGTCGCACCCATGTGCGCGAATCAATTTTGACCGCCATTGAATCTGGGAACATTGAAAGGTTGCCAGAGCCTGTTTATATCCAGGGCTTCCTGCGTCGGTTTGCCGAAGCTTTGGAAGTGGACTCGGATCGGGTAGTGGATGCCTTTCCCCTAGGCCAGCCGAATCGGTCAGATTTACCCTTCTGGCGTCATTATTTCCCATCAGCTCAGCTGAAGCCAATACATCTGTATGCGACCTATCTCCTGGTGATTGCTGCATCAGTACATAGTCTGTCCTGGATGATTAATCGCTCTGTTAGCCAGGCGGAAGCACCGCTTCGAGCCCAACAGGCGGAAATATTGGCCCTGTCTGTGGAGCGTTCTTTGGAGGATTCGTCTTCGGGCAGCAGTGGTCCTGTGGGCCAGGCATTTCCCATTGCAGGTAAGCTTCCTGTTCAAGGCACCTCTGTCGATGCGATTTCCCAACTTTCATCTCGCTTGGCCCAGAACAGTAGCAAGCCAGCAAAGCCGAAGTCGACGAAGGCTGTCCATGTAGAGCTTAAATTGACGGCTCAGTCTTGGCTGCGGGTCGTTGTTGATGGAAAGCAAACCTACGAAGGTGTTCTGTCTCAAGGAGACGAGCGGGTTTGGGAAGGCGATAAGTCTGTAATTGTCAGGGCCGGTAATGCCGGGGGCGTGATTGTTCAGCTAAATGATCAACCTGCTAAGCCTATGGGCATTCCGGGGGCTGTTGAGGAGATTACCTACGGGTCTGAGTCCACAGCTCGTAGCGTTGGCTTCGGTGCTTTTGCCTCTGCACAGCAGTAAAGCGTAGTTTCCCAGACAGATAGCCTTCGAGCACAATAAAGCCCGGCTCCATTTATGAACGGAGCCGGGCTTTATTGTGATGAGTCATTCAATCCCTGCCCCATAAGCTTGGGGCTTAATTCTGGGGGGCACGGCCATAATATTCGGTGACTTGCCGCAGGCGATCGCTCACCGACTCATCAAACGAATAAGTCCGATAGCGCCACCCCCAATTTCCCTCGGCCAAGCCAGGGGTATTCATGCGGGCATCCTCGCCCAGCCCAAGCAAGTCCTGAGCTGGAAAAATTGCCTGGCTCGCCACACTACTGGACGCCAAGCGCAACAAATCCCAATGAATCCCATCATTGCCCACCTGCCCCAGATAATTCGCCACATGGGCTTGGGCACCTTCATCGCGGTTGCCAAACCAACCCGCCGTTGTGTTGTTGTCATGGGTGCCGCTGTACACGACCCAATTTCGACCATCGTAGTTGAACGGTAGATAGGGATTGCCCGGCCCAGAGTCAAATGCAAATTGCAGAATTTTCATACCGGGAAAATTGAACTGTTCCCGCAGAGCATTCACTTCTGGCGTGATAATGCCGAGATCCTCGGCAATGATGGGCAACTTACCCAGCTTTTCTCTGACCGTGGACAGCAGATCGGCTCCCGGCGCTTCGACCCAGCTCCCATTCATCGCTGTTTCTTCGCCCTCAGGCACCGCCCAATAGGCCTGGAGCCCACGAAAGTGGTCAATCCGAATAATATCAACCAACTCTAACAGCACTTCAAAGCGACGAACCCACCAGTGAAACTCCGCTTTTTCGAGTTCTTCCCAGTTATAAACGGGGTTACCCCAGAGCTGACCTGTCTCGCTGAAATAATCGGGCGGAACCCCCGCCATGATGGCTGGCTGACCTGTTTTTGGATTGAGGCAGAACTTCTCTGGATTCCCCCAAACATCAGCGCTGTCATGGGCCACGTAGATGGGGATATCACCAATGATTTGAATGCCATGCTTATTGGCATAAGCCTTCAACAGCCCCCACTGGCGGAAGAATTCAAATTGCAAAAACTGCTGGTAGGCGATCGCTTTCTTCAAACGCGCCTTAGCCGCCACAATGGCATCGGCCTGACGAGATTGAAGGCTCTCCTCCCAGTCAACCCAGGGCGCCCCATCATGCTCAGCTTTGAGAGCCATAAACAAAGCATAGTCATCCAGCCAATCTGACTCCTGCTTGCAAAAGCGGGTGAAGCTACTAGACTGATCCAACCCCTTGGATTGGAACTGCTCAAAAGCCTTTTTCAACAGGGGTAATTTGAATGCCTCAGCCTGATCAAAATCAACGCAATCAAGGGGGAAATCTGGCAGATCCTCCAAATCAGCCTGGGTCAGCAAGCTCACCTTGACCAACTGCTCTGGGCTGATCAACAGGGGGTTTCCTGCCATCGCAGAATAGGCCAAGTAGGGAGAGTTACCATGGCCAGGCGTTCCTAAGGGCAAAATTTGCCAGAGTGACTGACGACCCGCCGCCAAAAAATCAATAAATTTATAGGCCTCATGGCCTAAATCTCCAATTCCATAGGGACTTGGAAAACTGGTGGGATGTAGTAAAACACCGCTAGAACGAGGGAAGGCCATGAAAACTCTCTGAACACGGAAGCAAAATAGTGAAGCGAGACATTAGCAGAGTAGGCATCTCAGGCAGCGAAAGCCTGCTGAATGATTAATCCTGACTCGACTAAAGTCGATTTAGGACATCAAAACTGTTCATGGAAGTCTAATGGGATACCTCTTCATCAAAAACTGCCTATCAGCAGATGCAAGTACAAGGCAGGCAGAAGTCAACAGCGTCCAAGACCCCAAACAGGTTGGTTGTGATTCCACAGATGGAAGAACGAAGAAAAGCGAGCATCTATCCCTGGGACAGCTTAGGGGAAATCATTAAAAAGTGCTCCAACAGAGTAAAAAAGCTTTCTGAGCTCAGGGCGTCTCTCGCCCTTACTCACTGAGCAAAACACCCTGAGGTATCGAGTCTGTCTAAATCATCAAACCTGAGTCAATCGCTGGTCAGCCAAGGCATTGAATGCGCTTCTTAATAGAGATAGCCCTCCAATATGGCATTAGCCTATTCTCATTCCTAAGTTGCACAGAAGAAAGTATCAAAGGCACAGGGCTACAGATATCGTAAACAAGTCGCCGATAGCACTCACTCAAATAAAACGACAGTTGAAGCGACAGCTCTAGACTTGATAGAGAAGAAACGTAAGCGAGACAGAAGTTTGTGGCCTATCGCAATCCAACGCCCACTGTTGACATCATTATTGAACGAGTTGGAGAAGGCGATCGCCCCGCTATCCTCCTAATCGAGCGTCTCAACGAGCCCCATGGCTGGGCGCTGCCTGGCGGCTTTATGGACTACGGCGAGGATGCCGCCACCGCAGCCATTAGAGAAGCCAAAGAAGAAACCAATCTTGAGGTTGAGCTGTTAGAGCAATTTCACTGCTATTCCGACCCCAAGCGTGACCCGCGCCAGCACACCCTCAGCATTGTCTTTATTGCGACTGCCACTGGGGAAGCCAAAGCAATGGATGATGCCAAGGCTTTGCGATGGTTTGAGCTAGAGAATTTGCCCCAAGACCTGTGCTTCGACCATGGGCAAATATTGGCAGACTATCGACGCTATCGAGAGATGGGAGAGCGGCCTCGGTTATAGGTGAGGGACTCAAACAAACGCGAGTCGCATCAGCAACCCAATCCTTGCTCCCTCCCAGGAGAGACACCTCTCAGGGGATGAATATTTCTAGAAACGGCCTAGGCAGCATGGGCCAAGATGGCAGAGGGCTCATAGATTTTTTCTAGCACCTCGGTGGGAATGGCCAGGGGGTTGTCTGCCACATTGAGCATGACGAGGCGCTTGAGCTGTCGGAGCACAGCGGGGAGGCCGGTGAAGCGATTATCGGAGACGTAGAGTTCAGAGAGCCAAGAGAGCTGGGCGATCGCCCCGGGCAAGCTCTCCAGATGGTTACTGCTCAGGTCCAGCCAAACCAAGTTATTGAGTTGGGCAAAACCGTTGGGCACCGATTCAATGCGGTTGCAGCTCAGGTCCAAGCGGGAGAGCTGACGCAAGTAGGTCAAGGTGGAAGGCACGGTCTTGAGCCGGTTGCCGCTGAGGGAGAGGGTTTCTAGGCGAGTCAGTCCCGCAAAGGCATCGGGCAGGGTCGTGAATTGGTTGCAGTTGAGGTTGAGGTGGGTTAGCTGGGTGAGTTGGCCAATGGCCTGGGGCAGTTCGGTGAGTTGGTTGAAGCCAACGGAGAGCCAGGTGAGTTGGAGCAGGCGGGCGATCGCGCCGGGCAGCCTTGTTATCTTGTTATCCCCCAGATATAGCTCTTCTAGCTCGGCCAAACTGAACACAACTTCTGGCACAACTTCGAAGCGATTGAGCATCAGGTCGAGCTTTCGCAAGCGGGGGAGGGCAGCGATCGCCTCCGGCAACTCCGTCAGCCGGTTATCGCTCAGATCAAGCACTTCCAGCTGGGTGAGCTGAGCAATTTCGGGCGGAACTTCGGTCAATCCCAAGCTGGACAGGTCCAAGGTCGTCGCATCAGTCTCGACCGCTTGCTGAATGAGTTGCTGGGGATCTTCGAAATACATGCAGTGCTGGGATTGAGCGGCTTGGTGGCATCGGCCAATGGCAGCTAGAAGATAGCACAGCCCCAAGGATTTTCCCCTACAGTAGAGAACGATTTAGGTGGAGTCGAAGATGGGTCCAGGGCAATACAGTCATCCGGCAGAGCGAAAAACCTTCACAACGTCGGGGGGCTTAGAAATCTCTTATCTGGAATGGAAGCCCCAAAACAATAGCGAAACAATTCCGCTCCTTGCACTGCATGGCATGGCGGACCAAGCCCTGGTCTGGTCGAGCTTTGGGCAAAACCTGGGGCAAAAGTTCCACATCATTGCACCGGATCTGCGAGGCCATGGCGAGAGCAGCAAGCCTAGTGAACAGTCAGCTCAAGGCTATGGCTTTGAGGACAGCATTGCTGATTTGAATGAGCTAATGAACCATCTGGGCTGGCAGTCCGCCCATATTATGGGGCACTCCTGGACTGGCAAAATGATCGCCGTCTGGGCCAGGCAACAGCCGGAAAGATTCCGCAGTCTGCTGCTAATCGACCCCGCTTTCATCAACTCTCTACCCAGCTGGACCAAAATCACCTTCCCGCTGTTCTATCGCATCCTGCCCTTCCTCAAAATGCTCGGCCCCTTCGAAAGCAAAGCCGCTGCGGAAGCCCAAGCTCGACAGCTCAAGCAATATGCCGACTGGACCGCACTTCAGCAGCAGGTGTTTGAAGCAGCGGTGGAGGAAAAGGCCGATGGGAGCTGGGGGAGTAAATTTGCGATCGCCGCTCGCGAGCCCATGTTCACCGATGTCATGCGAGTCCCCGGCTTCACTGAACCTGTAAACGTTCCAACGCTCCTCGTCCAGCCCACCGGAGGCATCAACCGCAGCGAAAGCCAGCTCAAGCCTTACCGCAAATATTTGACTGACCTAGAAGTCTGCACCATGGAAACAACCCACTGGCCGTTCCTATCCATGCCTGCCGAATTTGAAGCCGTCATTAGCGACTTCTTAGCAAGTCTCTACCGAGAGAACAAAGACTAAGGCAACCGCATTTCTAAATCTCTGGATTGCATCCAATTAGCTGGGGGCAAGCGCTGACACCGCCAACTTGATCAAGCCCAAACGAGTCCCTACCAAATCGGAGAAATAGGCATTGGGGTCCTGGGCCACCCAGCCCACCTTGGAGTTGAGGCGAACCTCAAAATGCAAATGAGGCGTCGCGGAACTGGGAACTCCCGTCTGGCCAACGAAACCCAGCAAGGTATCTCGCTCAATCACCTGTCCCTTGGTGACATTCACCTCAGTTAAATGGGCGTAGCGCGTTTGCAGACCTCGGGCATGATTGACCACCACGAGATTCCCATAGGCTTTCTGCTCACCTGCAAAAGCCACTGTGCCTTCTCCCACAGCAAACACGCCATCGCCTACCGCTGCATTAAGATCAACGCCGCTGTGGAACGTCGATTCTGTTAATGCGCTGGCCACTTGCCAGCCATACTGCACCAAGGACTCAGCCGACTTCACGAGGGGATAGCCACGCAACACTGAGCGATGCTCTGGTTTAACAGCCGCTCCCGCAACAGTTACGCCAGCAGCAGTCGCCACAGGCATCTTCTGACGCACTTCCATTTCCGTGGCTTTCCATCGCACGCCAGGGATAAAAGCTGTTATCCCTGGCTCTTTACAGCCATTTTGCTCAAACAACGTCGCAGCGGGAACGGAGTAACGCTTGGCTAAAACGTCCCAGGATTGGCCTTCAGTCTTCACCTGCACACCGTCATAGGGGGGAATTTGCAAGGTTTGCCCAGCCACCACGACAGCAGCATCGCGGATCACGGGGTTCAGCCCCCGGAGGGTGGCAGTGGTAACGCCATAGCGCTGGGCGATCGCCCCTAAGCTCTCTCCCACAGCCACAACATGCAACTGCTGGCGATCCAAAGCGGGCGGCGCACAAGCTGCTTCCGCTGCACTGGGCGTCGTTTTAGTTTCCGTCTGCGGCAAGGCTTCTTCTAGATTGACCTCTGCAACCTGGAGAACCTGAGCAGTCACAGGAGCAGCGACAAGGGTGCTAGCGATCGCCACAATCCCAGCAAAACCCTTTGCAGAGCGGAAGAAAGACATAGTAGACCGACGTTAAAAGTCAAAATAGAACGGCTAATTCATCCAAAAGCCTTGAATGAGGCCAGTTTGAATGAGCACCTCACCCCAATCCTACGATGGTCCTCCCCGGTCGGGACAGTTCGGAAAACAACATCCAATCGCGGATATCCCCTAGACAAGCTACTGAATAAACTCTTCCACCGTCAGTTTCACTTCCTCCTGATTGAAGGGAAGCTCATTATTAATCGCCTCAATTTGCTCCACCTCCATGGCACTGACCTGCTTAAGGTAATTGGTCAGTACTTTTCCGAACTGCTTGTTGTAAAAACGATGCATGCTGTGGTGAGCCGTGGCTGGAAAACCTCGCCGCTTCTTATGGGAGCCTCCAGCACCAGGGTCAAAGACTTGGATGCCATTTTCGATGCCCCATTGGATTGGAGTGTAGTAACAGGCGTTGAAATGCAGGCAGTCAACGTCATCGAAGCTGCCCCAGTAGCGGCCGTAGAGGCGATCGCCCTTGTGCACGCAAAAGGACATGCCCACGGGCTCCGCAATGGCATGTCCTTCGCCATCCACCGGCACCGCTGCGGCAAGCACTAACCGATGACGAGCGGTTTCATAGAGCTGATTGAAGAACTCCGGCGTCAGATATTTGCTGCCCCAATAGCCAAACTTGTCGCAGTGGTTGCTGTAAAAGCCATACATGAGCTTAAGCAGCTCTGGCGTAATCTCATCGCCAGTGAAGGTGCGCATCTCCAGACCAGCTTTCGTAATAGCTTTCATTTCCCGCTTGATGTTGCGCCGCTGGTTGGCGTTGAACATCTTCAGGTAGTCGTCATAGGTCTCAAACTCGCGGTTATGCCACACCGAGTTGTGGTGCATCCAGGGGGTGAAGCCACAGTCTTCGAGCATGGGCCGCCAGTCTGGGTCCACGTAGAGGAAGTTGCAGCCCAGAATGTTATTGCGATCGCAAAATTGATCAATCACCGAGACCATGGCTTTGGTCATGGCCCGCTCATCTTCGCTGGGGTCAATCAAAAAGCGATAGCCCACTGCCGGGGTAAAGGGCGACATGCCCAGCAGCTTGGGGTAATAGTTGAGGCCGAAGCGATCGGCCAAGTCTGCCCACTGATGGTCAAAGACAAATTCACCGTAGCTGTGGCCCTTCACATAGAGCGGTGCAGCCGCGACAAACTTCCCGGCCTTCCAAACCGTCAGGTGGAGGGGCTGCCACCCCGTCTCAGGCTTGACACTGCCCGAGACCTCTAAATTGTGCAGCCAGTCCCACTCAAAAAATGGCGTTTTAAGCGGCTGAGCCAAGGCATCCCAATCCGCCTTGGGTACATCAGCAATGGCCTCAATCCAGCGGAACGTGTATTCGGCAGGGGCTCCGGTCGGGGAGGTCTGCGGTGCTATCGCCATGGGGATTTGAGCTATGTCTGAGCAGAGAAGGCGCACTGAACATTGAGCAAGAGTGGCAGCAAGCCCAGGGCCGGTCTCTTCAGCATAGTGAATCCATCTCGTTAACGGAGCAGTCAATCCAATAATTCCGCACTTTAAGACATAATTTGGTTCAGCTTATTCAAAAAAGTGCGACGCATGGATCAATCCATACGCCGCACTTTTCAAACTGTCCCCTTGCTTGCTCTACCAACGGTAGTGAGCGAGAAGACTTACATAAACTTGCTACCGACCGTAAAACCCGGCACAAAGCTCGCATGCTTCGTGCTGGTCATCTGCTGAAGATTCGAAACCTCGTTGATCAATCCAACCTGACGAGAATATTCCTGGCGAAGAATCGAGATATAGCGCTGACGCTCCTCGTCGCTGCCTGCCCGCTCCAACATGCTCAATGCCATGTTGACATTGGAAAGCGGCGTGCGGAATTCCTCAATCACCTTATCCAGAAGCTTGGCCTTCATCGCAACCAAGTCTTCTTGAGTGCGAACCTTTTCCTTGAGGCTTTTATTCAGCGTTTGCTGCGTTTTGTACTGCTGCTGCACCGCCTCCTGACGGGTCAAGCGAGTGCGCACCGTGCGCAAGAGTTCATCCACCGTAAAAGGCTTGGTCAGGAAATCATCCGCCCCCATTTCCATGCCCTGTCGCTGGTCTGCGCGGCCAGAACGAGCCGTCAGAAAAACAAAAGGAACTTCCCGAGTCCGGGGATTGGACCGCAGGGATTCCAGCACCCCATACCCGTCCATTTCGGGCATGTTGATGTCGCAAATAATGAGATCTGGCAAGGCTTCCTGCACCGCCTCAATGCCAGCACGGCCATTTTGGGCCGTCGCCAAGCTATAGCCTTCCAAATTCAGGACATCTTCAAGACTGTCCCTAATTAAAGGCTCATCCTCGATCAATAGAATCTTGGGCATAGATTTACGGACAATCGCTAGGGGATAGAGAGCGGTGTAGATACCGAAATAAGCTAGCGGTATGCATACCTACATAAGAATATATATCTACGGAGAGAGTTTTGTATATATCTACACGCCCATCAGAGCTTGTACACCCTAAAAAGATACTTTTCTTTAGATTTGCATTGTGGGCTGCTCACTCCTCCCACAGCTAGATTACAGCGGCATAGCGACATCCCTAAGACCTCCAGAGCCAGTGAAACCCAAAAGATTGATAGCGGTCATGGAGATAGCAAATGCCTTAATCACGATTGAGCTGTATGGGCTTCTCTAAAGAAAGAAAACATGAGAATACCCACAGTTAATGATGGGAAATCAATCTAGGGAAAGCTAGGGAAGGACCGCCAACGAGTCTCTCCCTAGAATCCTCTAGAACATTTAGACTATAAGTTGAGTAGATTTATCCATGGTTGCATCTCCATAGGTCAGAGCCTCGGCCTCCTGGGCGGTTCTTTTCGTTCCCTTATTTCTTAATTTTCATCGTGAGCGCTTCTTCATCTGATCAGCTGTCCGTGTTTGCCAATGCAGCCGATGCAGAGGTCTCACCACCGTCCGTGCCCCAGGACGTCGCAACGCGGTTAAAGGAACTTAGATCGCTCCTCACTGAAGCCAGTAACGCTTACTACATTCTCGACGCCCCCACGATGGAGGACAGCGTTTATGACCGCCTCTACCGGGAACTAGAAGCACTAGAAGCAGCCAACCCAGAATTAGTCACAACCGATAGCCCAACCCAGCGCGTGGGCGAGCAGCCCGCTGAGCAGTTCAATTCCGTCGAACACAACATCTCCCTCTACAGTCTGGAAAATGCTTTCGACTACGCCGAGCTACAAAAGTGGGACGAGCGCTGGCGCAAGATTGAGGACCAAGCCGATGCCGCTTATGTGTGCGAGCTGAAGATTGATGGTTCGGCGATCGCTCTCACCTACATCGACGGCCTCCTCACCCGTGGTGCCACCCGTGGCGACGGCATCAAAGGCGAGGACATCACCCAAAACGTCAGGACCATCCGCACCATTCCCCTGCGCCTGAACGTGGAGAATCCCCCTAAGCAAGTGGAAGTGCGGGGCGAAGCCTTTATTCCCCTGGATACCTTTGAAGAAATCAATCAGGCCCGGGAAAAGGCCGGAGAGGAACGCTTTGCCAATCCGCGCAATGCCGCAGCAGGCAGCCTGCGCCAGCTGGACTCCCGCATGGTGGCGGAGCGACGACTGGATTTCTTTGGCTACACCCTCCAGTTTCCTGATGGCGTGGAATTAAGCGATGATTTTAAGCCCCAGAGTCAATGGGAGTCTTTGGAATTGCTGCAACGCATGGGCTTTCGGGTCAATCCCAATCGCAAGCTCTGCGAGAGTCTAGAAGCGGTGCAGGCCTACTTCGACGAATGGGATACCAAGCGCCATGACCTGCCCTATATGACCGATGGGGCCGTGGTGAAGCTGAATGACTGGCGTCTCCAGGAGGAGCTGGGCTTTACCCAACGCTTCCCCCGCTGGGCGATCGCGATGAAGTACCCCGCCGAAGAAGTCCCCACCACAGTCCAACAGGTGACTTTCCAGGTGGGGCGGACCGGAGCCGTGACCCCCGTGGCAGAGCTGGAGCCGGTGCAGTTAGCCGGGACAACGGTGGCAAGGGCAACCTTGCACAATGACGATCGCATCAGCGAACTCGACCTCCACATCGGCGATACCGTCGTGGTGCGCAAGGCTGGAGAAATCATCCCTGAAGTGGTGCGGACCTTGGCGGAGCTGCGTCCAGCCAATGCTGAAGCCGTGCAAATGCCAACGGACTGCCCCGAGTGTGGCCAAGCTTTGGTCCGTCCTGAAGGCGAGGCCGTGACCCGCTGCATTAATAATGCTTGCCCGGCGATCGTCACGGGAGCCCTGATTCACTGGGTTGGCCGCGATGCCCTGGATATAGATGGCATGGGCAAGAAGCTGGTGGAGCAGCTCGTAGATAAAGGAATGGTGAAGTCCGTCGCCGATATTTATCAACTCACCACAGATGAACTGGCCAGCCTGGAGCGCATGGGCAAAAAATCCGCCCAGAATTTAGTCCAGGGCGTGGCGAATTCTAAGACTCGTCCCTGGTCACGAGTGCTCTATGGCTTGGGGATTCGCCATGTGGGCAGCGTCAACGCTCAGGTCTTGACGGCGCAATTTACCAGCGTGGAAGCCTTGAGCCGTGCTGAGCCCGAGGCGATCGCCCAGGTCTACGGCATCGGCGATGAGATCGCCCAGTCGGTCAAAGCCTGGTTCAGCAATGAAAGCAACCAGCAGCTCGTGACGGCACTCCAAACAGCGGGTCTTCAATTTGTCGGCGAGGAACCGGCAGAGCCCCTAGGTGAACAGCCTTTTGTCGGCCAGACCTTTGTCGTCACGGGCACCTTGCCGACGCTTTCCCGCAACGAAGCCAAGGCCTTGATAGAGCAGGCCGGAGGCAAGGTGACTGGCTCCGTCAGCAAAAAAACGAGCTATGTCGTGGTGGGCGAGGACGCAGGCTCGAAGCTCAAGAAAGCCGAGGACTTAGGCATCGCCCTACTCAGCGAAGCCGAGCTACAGGCCCTTCTGGATTAGTGAACAATCGAAAATTTATTACCCAGGCTCTGACTATTCAAGCCCAAAAAACAGAATCCGGAGAAACTCAGTAAAGATACGGTGAACAATCTTGTTTTCACCCGTCATAATGATGTTCAGTAGGGGCGAGGCAATCAAAGTTTGGGCATCTACCAATTCCCAGGCTGACGCTTCAAGAGCCGATTAAAGTTTGGGCATCTACCAATTCCCAGGCCGGCGCTTCAGAGCCAATTCAAAGTTTGGGCATCTACCAATCCCAGACTGGCGCTTCAGTAAGTACGTGTTTCCCTAGTCAGGAAAGCTACACCATGTCTGGTCTTCCCTCCCCTGCTCAGCTAGGGCGTTCCTCAGTGTTCGCCTTGGCTGCAACTGCTTCTATTGTTTGTGCTGGTTCAGTCCGGCCAGTTAACGCTGCCATGCCTTTAACCCTTGGGTTGAATGCGGGCAGCGTTTCTGCGTTGGGCAGTAATACTGCTTGGGAAAGTCCAACCATTCCCCGCAGCAGTCGCATCAATTTGATGGATTATTACAATCAGCTTTCCGCTCCTCAGCGCTCGGTTCTGGGCCTGCTCAGTTTCGGCAGCTTCGGTCTGTTTGCATCATTTCGGCCCTTGGACCAGCGGATGAAGCGCAATTAAACAGCCTGTTCATGCCTCATCCCATGGTTCTGGCTCAGTCAGATAAAATCCCCCATCAGGAACAGCTCGTTTCTGATGGGGGATTTGCTTTGGGTCTCAACGGATATCAAATCCGAACTGCTTCACTCCAAATCCTCTGCGGGCGCAAGGCTGTGCGCCCCTACCGTGAAGCACTGACAGGAATCAGGGGGAGTTGAATCGGATTGAGGATTAGGCTGCCACCGCTCCGACATCTGCTCGGAAGACAAGATCGTCGAAGTCGTTGTCGCCGCCCATCCACAGGTCTTCAAAGCCGAAGTGGTTATCTCCTAACTTTTGCAGATGCTTAGCGCCATCGGGGTTGGAGCCCTGATACATGAAATAGGTGTGGATGCCCCAGTCTGCATTAGTGGGGTTGAGGGCGATCGCCTCCGCAATGGTGTGGTTGGCCACCAGGAAGCTAGCCAGCATTGAGCCACCTTGAGCTTCAAACGCAAGGCCATCGCTGTCCTGACGTAGCTCTACCCCTGCCAGATGCTGGCGTAGGGCAACTTCGGCGTAGTCGTCAGCTCCCACTGCCACAAGCTGGCCCGTGACCTGGTCGAGGATGCTGCCGCTAGCATCGGCCACTTCGTAGAAGCCCACCGAATTTTTGTAGCCCGCTTCATACTCCAGATTAGTGAGGGTGACTTTCACCTGGACATCGGTTTGGCCATCACCATCAAAGTCTGCCTGGCGTAGGTCAATGATGCCGTCTGCCACAGGTTCAGCCGTGGGTGGTGCGGTGACCGGCGGCTCAACCACGGGCGGCTCAACCACTGGGGGTTCAGAAACGGGTGGCTCGGGGGTGGGAGCGGGCGGATTGGGCGGAACCACTGGACCAGGCGTAGCCGCAGCGCTAGCATCGCCGGTTAGCCGCAGATTATCAATCGCAACGTAATCTCCAGCATCAACGGTGGCCTGGGTGTTGACCTGGAAGAAGAGATGGTCAAAGCCCTGGCCCAAATCCACTTGCCAGTTGAAATTGGTCCAGTCAAAGCTTTCGCCACCCAGGGTGGTATCCAACAGAACGCTGCTTTCCATGGGTAGAACACCGACCGCAGTGGGGCCAGTGGCTTCCCAAAGCTGATTTTCAAATTGGCCGTTGATGCCCCAGAGGCGGACGTTGACTTGGTTAAGCAGCCAGGAGCGAGTATCGCCTTCGATATTTTTGACATCCAGGCTGAGGTTTTGAATGCCTTCGCGGATGCCGTTGTCACGAACAATCTGGCCAGCACCGGCAATCCAGCGATCGCTACTAGACAACCGCAGATGGTTCTTGCCGTTGGTGGTGGAAAACTGGACTTTTTCCGTGGTGAACCAGCCGCGATCTCTATAGCTACTGTCACTCTTCCAGCCTTCCAAACTAGCCCCAGGATCCGCAAAGCTGCTATCCAGGAAGGGATTTTTCCAGGCCGTCGGGGCCACGGTGATGGTCTGTTGCGTTGTGGTGCTGGCCCCCTGGTCATCCCACACCGTCAGGCCAATGTTGTAGTCCCCAGCCTGGTTGAAGCCTTGGTTAATCTGGCGACCGTAGCGATCGATGCTGCCGTCACCATCCAGGTCCCAGCCATAGCTGACGATACCGTTACTCTCCTTACCCCGCAGATCTGAATCACCATCGTAGGAAGCCTGGGCATCAAGTTCCACCGCTAGGCCACCAATGGCGGAGTCGCTAAATTCTGCGGTGGGAGCAACGTTGTCAGGAGCAATCTCAAACTGGTTACCGCCACGAATTTGGAAATATTCGGAGAAATCCTCGGGGCGAGCGCCGGTTTCAAACTGAAAGTCTTCCGTCGGCGCAAAGTTGACCTCGTTATTGCGCAGGATACTGTTCTCCAGCACCGAGCCCACAAACTCCACGCTTACATCCAGCGGCGTCTTGATGCCCTGCTTAAAGCCCTCCACCTGAATGCCGTCAAAGTGCTGCTTCGTTGAGGCATGGTTCGTAGAGACCCCGGCTCCGTAGGCGTCATCGCCCAAAATCAAGCCATCCTTCAGATCAGTATTGCCGCTGTATTCAAACCGAACGCCCGTGCCATAGATGTTCCAAACCTTGAAATCTTCAATGGTGGAGCGATAGTCATGGGCGGGGCGTTCCTCCCCTTCGGAGTCGAATTGCAGGGTGAGCTGACCGTCTTTATTGCGCAAGCGAGCCCAGGAGCTGATGCCCTCTAGGGCGTTGTAGGCTTCAAAGCCGGACACCTTGAGCAGCGGCACGGCGGAGACATCCACATAGGTCTCATCAACCGTGCCCCTAGCAATGTCTTGCAGCTCAGCTGGCAGATTGGCGACGGCGATTTTCTTTTTATCGCGGGCGGATTCACCACCATCGCCACCGCCAAAGAGATTGATACCGCCTCCCGCTGCGCTAATGGCAACGTTATCCACAATGGCAATTTGGGCTGCGCCTTGAACCCAGTAGCCCTCGCCGTTGAAGCCAAAGTCGAAGTTCGCGACCCGCTCATCTCGAAACCCTAGGCCCATCCCCGGCTCATCATCACCCGTGGTTTTAATCGTGATGTTGTTGCGCCAGGTGCCAATTTCGTTGCCCGCTTCAGCGACGATGCCTGCACCCACCACATCAAAAACCACGTTGTCTTCCACATTGGCGTAGCTGTCGTGGTGGACGATGCCCCAGCCGGGGCTGCCGACGACCGCATTGCCTTGGGCGATCGCCGCTTGACCGTCCCAGCTATCAGCTCCAGTGCGGTGAAAATGCAGGGCATAGCGACCCCGAGGGTTCGTGCCAGTTCCGTCGCGACCGTCGTTATTGGTGCTCGTGTCATCCACCAGCTGGTTCTTATCGGAGCGACCCAGATCGTAAAAGCCCGCGTTCTTCACCACCACATCGGGGTTGTGCATGAACATGATGTGGGCGCGCTGATCGTTGCTGATGCTGTCAGCATTTTCGGTTTGAAAGCTGATATTGCGCGTCGTGTTGGCAACGTAGAGATTGAGGTCATCTTCGAAGCCCTCAGGCACCTGATGGTCGAAGCGAAGGACGGTTTTGTCGCCTTCCGTAATGTTCTGATTGACGAAGCTAATGCGATTGCCGTTGATGGCGGTGATGATCAGCTCCTCATCTTGAAAGCGGCTGTTGTCTGCATCATCGCCGCCCCAGCGGTGGTTGGTGCCGCCCAGAACTAATTTGTCTCCCACCTGCCAGCCCGTGGGAACTTCGCCCAGGACAAGCTCGCGATCGCCCGCCAGCGCTTCTTCCTGGAGCGTAATAAAATCCGTCTTCTCCGCACCATGAATCGACACCTTGCCGTGACTCACCAAGCCTCGGCTGAGCTGACTGGGGTCCCAAGTCTTATCGATTGACCCTTCGCTGGTAAAAATAATTTCCGTGGTCACATCAGCCTGAATGGGATTGCCTTCACTGCCCATGACCAGCTCACCGGACATGGCATTGACGAAGGTATCTACGACCAATTTTGTATCGACATTGGTGGCAAAGCTGAGCTTGCCATCCACCCGCAGGGTCTTAAGGCGAGCATCGCTCTGGCCGTCGTAGCTGACCTGGACACCTGGGTTGATCAGAACCTTGGCATCATCACCCGGAACCTGGCCATTGGCCCAAGTGCTGGGGTCGAACCAAGAGCCATTATTGACGGCAACATGGGTCGCGCCTTCAGGAGGAACCAATGCCATAAGGGCCATGTGACCAGGAGACATGGACATCTCATCGCCCATAGCCATGTTGTGATCCATCGCCATGTGATCCATGGCCATATGCTCTGCGGGCATAGCATTCATCTCGGCCATACCGGTCTCCTGCGCCATTCCCATAGCACTGTCCATGGCATCCATGGGACTCGGAGCAGCTGTGTTATTCAACATGTGAGAGATCTGAATGGGGTCATGGGTAGATGGCGATCGCATTGCGAGGGCCTGACTGCTTCAGATGTCGGACGAGAGGAGCTATCGGTTAGAAGTCGTCATCCGCTGAGGAACTGACTGAAAAAGCACTGAATATTGCAGCAGAAGCTAGCAACGCCTGCGGCTGTGAAACGCAGACATCGCGACTGGTTTAAGCAGCGTGAAAGAAAACTCGCGAAGGGTTAAGGCGGTAAATGCAAGAGCTCATCTTGAGGGGGAATGAGAGCTCTGGACCGCAAGAGATGACTGAACTCTTACGCATGCTTACTGATGCTCCTCGGTTATAAAAGCTCCCATTTAGAACGGCAATTATTTGGTGCAGGGCAGCTTTGAATTCGCAAAAGCTTTATGGAATATCGATTTGGGAATATTTCTTTTTTATCAGCGGCGATCGGCGAAGAATGAGACTCCCGTAATCTCCCTCGACGTGGCGTCGCAAAGCTACGCGCTTTGTCTTGGCAGTGAAACCTGGAGACCTGAGAACTGGAGACCTGGAGACCTGGGCAAACGCAAAAACACCGGGTGCTTGAGGAAGCCTCTGCTATTCACAGAGAACAAACGCAAACACCCGGTGTTACGAGGCTGAAGGCCAGATTACTGACTCACGAGCTCAAACTTACGCACTCGCCAAGCTCGGCTCCTTTGCTGCAGGCTTCCCCGCAGCATCTCCAATCAAATCTGCCACAATCTTGCCTGAGCTGAGCACACCCGGCACACCCGCGCCGGGGTGAGTCCCTGCACCTACCAAGTACAGATTCTCAATATCCTCACTCTGGTTGTGGGGACGGAACCAAGCGGACTGAGTCAGCGTGGGCTCCACACCAAAGGCACTGCCACGATAGCTGTTCAGCTCGCCCTGGAAATGGTCTGGATCAATGTGGTGCTCCGTGACGATGTGCTTGGACAGCTCAGGCATGTAGCCTTGGTCTTCCAAGTACTTCACGATAGAGTCGCGGTACTCCTTCGCCTTCAAACTCCAATCAATATCCCCCTTCTTCATATTGGGCACAGGGGAAAGGATGTAGAACGCATCACAACCATCCGGAGCCAGAGACTGATCAGTCTTAGTGGGGCGATAGACATACAGAGAGAAATCATCCGCCAGCAGCTTGCGCTGGAAGATATCGTCTAGCAACGCCTTGTAACGGGGGCCCATGATGATTTCATGGTGGGCCAGGTTGTCGTACTTCTTGTCCGTGCCCACGTACATGACGAAGGCAGACATGGAGTACTTGAGATTCTTCATGCGGAAATCGCTGTTCCACTTGCGGTACTTCTTCGGAATCATCTTCATATAGGTGTTGCCGATGTCCGCATTGCTGACCACCGCATCAGCATCAATCACTTCCCCACTGGCCAGGCGCACACCTTTTGCCTTCTTAGTGGCATCGTCCATGACGATTTCCTCAACCATGCTGTTGAGGCGTAGCGTGCCACCGCACTCTTCAAACAGCTTGACCAAGCCACGCACCAAGGCACCAGTGCCGCCCATGGTGAACCAAACGCCCATCTCCTGCTCAAGACGGTGAACCATGGTGTACATGGCGCTGGATTTATAGGGATGGCCACCTAGGAATAGGGGGTGAAAGCTGAAGGCTTGGCGGAGGCGATCGTCCTTGAGATAGCTATTCACAATGCCCGCCACAGAACGGTAGGCCTGAACCTTAACCATGTCTGGCGCCGCCTTCATCATGTCCCAGAGCTTGATAAAGGGCTTATCAATCAAAGGCATGGCCTTTTCGTAGGTCTCTTGAGCCTTAGCCTTCAGTTTTTCGTAGCCCGCCAGGTCTGCCTCGTTGAATTCCTTGATCTGGCGCAGCAGATCTTCTTCGTCGTCGCTGTAGTTGAAGACAGAGCCATCTTCAAAACGAATGTTGTAGAAGGGATTGAGCTTCACGAACTCAACGTAGTCTTCACGCTTCTTACCCGCATTCTCAAAAATATCGTCGACGATATAAGGCGCGGTAATGATGGTGGGTCCGCCATCAAATTTGTAACCATCCTGCTCATAAACATAGGCACGACCACCGGGCTTATCGCGGTTGTCAAGCACCGTGACATCATGCCCCTGGGCCTGGAGGCGACATGCTGCGGAGAGTCCGCCAAAGCCACTGCCGATGACAACAATTTTCATTCCCAAAAATTCCTAGCGACGATCGCATGACCGCTACCCAATAGCTTCTTCAAAGCGACAACCCACGGAAAATCGCCTGCCGAAACAGACTATTTCTTTGAGAGAGCACCCCAAATAGCGAGTAGCTATACTTTTGTGAATATAACATTCAGATTCAGCCGAGGCGAGGGCAATTCTTGATTTCAGCAAGGTTTGAGACCAGCCTTTTCCGCCAAGCCAATGATGAGAGGCCTCGAAATGTAACAATTTGCAAAGTACAATAAAAATCAGAGACATCTTATCAAGTCAGACTCCCGCTGAAAATGTTGGTAAATGACATAACAGTCGAAAGATGGCTCAAACCTTGAATAAAGACTCACCAGACAGTATTGCTAGGGCCATGGAGCGCAATGCTTTCTGGTAAGCTGACACCGCGAGCGATCGCAGTTCGGTAGCGATTTGCTACTGCTTCAACCCCTTAGACTCCCTAGAGCCTGCAGCGGCAGATCATCCCGGAAGCTAAGTCCGTTGTACTGAATACCGCTGCTCCTCGGTGTTTCTTTCGTCTCGGTTGTTTTGAGTTTGTCGGCCCCTTAGATTTAATGGTGCCTACAGCCTCAGCAGTGATTAATTCCATCGCCTGTCTCGAATGCTTCAACTGACT
>CALLAT010000128.1 GCA_938002085.1 uncultured Pseudanabaenaceae cyanobacterium | reverse complement strand
GATTTGCCAGCGCCTGCCGGGCCGTCAATGGCAATGATGGCCTTGCGCTCTGCCAATACGGTGTTGTCGATGAGTCGGGCGGTGCCGACCTGGGCTGCGATCGCCAAAAGTCCTATCTCCTCTACGGTCTCTAACGATTCTAAGCTGTCGGGATGCACTAGCTCGACGTATTCCGGTGGATAGCCCAGCTGGGACTCCACATGTTCCTGTACTAGCTTTTTCAAAACCTCAGCACTGCGATCGCCCTGAGCAAAGCGTTCTACGGCCAAATGCAAGCCCTGGCTTAATGCCGTTGCCTGATCCCTCTCATCCGTTGAAAGATAAGCATTCCGGGAGCTATAAGCCAGCCCACTTGGCTCTCGCACAATGGGGCAGCCAACGATCTGCCCCGGCAAATTGAGATCCAATGCCAAGCGACGAATAATCGCCAACTGCTGAGCATCCTTTTCGCCAAAGTAGGCCCGAGTGGGGCGCACAATACTCAGCAGCTTCGTCACCACAGTCGCCACCCCTTCAAAATGCCCAGTCCGAGACTTGCCACAGAGGCAATTCATCATCGCGGCGGGCGGAATCACTTGGGTGAGCTTGTGCTGGGGGTCCTGACCCGCTTCCCCATAAAGACTGTCTGGGGTGGGAATGAATAGAACATCCACACCTGCTGCTTCACAGAGGGCCTTATCCGCATCCAGCGGTCGAGGGTAGTTGCCCAAATCTTCAGCCGGACCAAACTGAAGCGGATTTACAAAGATGGAGACGACCACAATGTCGTTGTCAGCCCTGGCTCGATCAATCAGGCTCTGATGACCGATGTGGAGTGCCCCCATCGTCGGGACAAATCCCACCCTGGGGGTCATGGCACTTGCTTCTACGGCTTGTACCAATTGCTCATCAAGGTGGCACTGCAAGGCTGCAATGGTCGTAAAACAGCGCACAATCCTTTCCGTCCCGCGACTCACACAACAAAATGCCAAAAGCAATGGGGCTTGCCTAACGGATATACACCGTTAAACAAACCCCATTTATCATAGGACTTTGTTCCGGACCTGGGATTGCAGGCTCGGAATTAACCCTTAGTTCAAGATATCGATACGCACGCTGGCAACGCCATCCATGCCAATGACATCAGCCGCAGCAGCGGAGAGGTCAATCACACGACCATGGGCGTAGGGACCGCGATCGTTGATGCGAACAACCGCAGCAGCGCCACTGTACAGGTTTGTCACGCGAACAACAGTGCCGAAAGGCAAGTACTTGTGAGCCGCGGTCATCGCCCACTGATTGTAGGTTTCACCATTTGCGGTGGTGCGACCATGGAAGCCAGGACCGTACCAGGAGGCTTCACCTTGCTCATAGAAGCTGCCACCGTAGGCAACAACTTGCTTTGGTTCAGGCTCAGGAGGAGCAGGAAGGTCAGCGACCAGAGTCAAAGGCCCAGCCTCTTCCTGGCCCAACAGGCGACGCAGACGATTAGTGGCTTGGAGAGCGTCTTCCCCAGCAGCACCAGTCGTATCGGGAAGGACTGTGTCGTCATCCAGGGTGACAAGGATCTCTTCACCATGCTCAATGATGTAGAGATCATCTTCCCAGCGAACGGAAATCTCTTCTCCGTTGACTTCACCAGTCCGGTTGAGCTGATTAAACTCAGCGACTAGCTTGTTAGCTTTCCACAGAGGCTGATCCGCATCAGGGGGAGCTACCTTGCTGGCAGCCAGCTTGCGCTGTTCAGTTGCACTCTGGTCATCTGCCTCGGCTTCGACGGTATCGCCCAAGAAAGTCAGAACAGGAATGTTGCGGACGTAGACTGTGGCGGCTTGCCTATCGTCTGCGGTGTGTGGGAAAACCTTTGCGATCGCGGGAATCTCAACTTCGGACAGCGTTGCAGTTTGCTGGGAAGCGGATTCACCGACTTTAGCAACATCAGAACGAACTTCAGGCTGGGCGTTGTCGGTTTCAAGGGATGTAGCAGTCACCTCAGGCAGAGAGCCATCGGAAGTTTCAGCTTGAATCGGCTTGATGCTAGCGGCCATGGATAGACCCACAGCGGAGGCTAGGACGACGGCAACAGCGTTGCCCAAACGTTTGTATTGCATATTTGAGAGTTGAATTCAGCAAAGACCTTGGTGCAATCAGCTCACAAGCTTCTGGATTAGGGCGCTTGTGGGGAGGGACTGATGCTCTTCTCTATCGCTGGGTCTACTCACTTGACGGGTGAGATCGACGGCTTCGAGAAGCAAGCCTGGTTCGGTTCATCCAGTTCACATAACTTCATGACCCTACCATGAACATTTGATGCTGAACATCGAATGAACGCGGAGTGAAAATGAATTTTTCTAAACATTAATGTGCCCAGAATAAAACTGAAAGCCCGTTGTTACGCCACATATAGGCCTATTTACGGAGGCACGTAGAAAATTCCAACGAAAGGCTATTTTCTACGTAGTACAACACTTTTTCAGAGAATCTTGACTTTCTGGGAGCCTCTGATAGAGAGGGTTTTCAAGGGGCTTACGTATTCAAAGTTCAATTTATAACTGTCTAAAATACCAAGATTTTCTAGATAGCGAAGGAGATAAACAATTAGTCAAATTCAGGCAGAATTTCCGGACTCTGACTGCAAAATCACCTAACCCAATTCATCTGAAAGATTAGGTTTACTAATCATTGGGAAAGACTGTTTAAACAAAGCGATCCAAGAAATAATTCGAATTCGCCATTTTGGGGAGAACAACCCGGCACAATAGAAAGTTGCGATCGCTCCTCTCCCTGAGCCAGACAATGCCAGGTAAACCACCCAGAGACTCTTTATCAAGAGCCGCAGCAGTGGTTCCAAGGGCAGGGCATCGCCAGTGAAAGATAAGGGAACGACAATGGACTATCGGGCAGCGGGTGTGGATGTTGAAGCGGGAAGGCAGTTTGTCTCGCGCATCAAAGACATGGTGGCCCAGACCCACCGCCCCGGCGTTTTGGGCGGATTGGGGGGCTTTGGCGGACTGTTTGAAATTCCAGAAGGCTACAAGCAGCCAGTGCTGGTATCCGGGACAGATGGCGTGGGTACCAAGTTAAAGCTGGCCCATCAGTTGGATCGCCATGACAGCGTGGGCATCGACCTCGTGGCCATGTGCGTCAATGACGTGCTGACCTGTGGTGCAGAGCCGTTGTTTTTCCTCGATTACATCGCCACGGGGAAGTTGAATGAAGACCAGCTGGCGGGCGTGGTCAGCGGCATTGCGGAGGGCTGTAAGCTCTCGGGCTGTGCCTTGTCTGGGGGAGAAACGGCGGAAATGCCGGGCTTCTATGGAGAGGGGGAATATGACCTGGCGGGGTTCTGCGTCGCTATCGTGGAGAAGTCGAAAATTATCGACGGTTCTGCGGTGGCGGTAGGTGATGCCGTGATTGCTCTGCCCAGCAGCGGTGTCCATAGCAATGGCTACAGCCTGGTGCGCAAGATTGTGGAAACCCAAGAGCTGAACTGGACCGACAAGGTTGAGGCTTTTGGCGAGCAGACTTTGGGGGATGTTTTCCTAACGCCGACTCAGCTGTACGTAAAGCCGGTGCTAGAGGCGCTGAAGCAGCCCTGGGGCGAGCAGATTCATGCCATGGCTCACAACACGGGGGGAGGTCTACCCGAGAATTTGCCCCGTTGCCTCGCCGAAGGGACAAGTATTCAGATTGATGTGAATTCTTGGGAGCGCTCTGCGGTGTTCCGCTGGTTGCAGGAAGCTGGGGACGTGGGCGATCGCGCCATGTTCGAGACGTTCAATATGGGCGTGGGCTATGTGGTGATTGTGCCCCAAGCCTTGGCAAGTGATGTGACGACCTTCTTCCAGAATCAAGGGCTAGCCGCTTGGCAGGTGGGCGAAGTCGTTGCTGGCGAAGGAGAAGTACTGGGACTCCCCCAATAGCGCCCGAGCCATCCAAACCAGTGCCGCCGCAAGCCGCTGCCCCTAGCTAAGGCTTGCGGCGGCGTTTTTCAACTTCCTGCACAAAAAAGATGGTGGCTGCGATCGCAGCAAAAGTCAAACCCCCAGGGAGATGGCCGAAACGCCCTGTCGCCAGTTGCTGCTCAATCCAGGTAGAGGAACGATGCAAGCCAGCCAGGAAATGGTGACTCGACAGTAACCAGAGGGAGCAACTAAGAATAACGAAGTTAACCGTTAAATCTCGGTATTTGGAAATGCCCGAAAGGAGACACCCTGGAACCGGGTGACTGGGGCCAAACCTTGCCTGTCGCATATTCAAGCTAGATAGATGCTGTGACTCAGGCTTATCAATAGCAAGGGAGATGTCCCAAGCTACAGACAGCATCAGCTATCAAAAACGAAAGTCGATGCTAAAAGCCTCACTCAGTCATACTGAGCTGATCCGAATATATGCCAAATTGCCTACCCACATCACATTACAAAGTAGGAAATTTAGACTACAAACCCCACTACCTCAGATGAAGTAATGGGGTTTTTGAAGGCGACACCCGGATTCGAACCGGGGGATGAGGATTTTGCAGACCCTTGCCTTACCACTTGGCCATGTCGCCGTGCCTTTCGGCTTCTAATATTAGCAGATGTCCCCCCATGGATCATCCATAATCGATGCGATTTTTG
>CALLAT010000127.1 GCA_938002085.1 uncultured Pseudanabaenaceae cyanobacterium | reverse complement strand
GTAGCCGCAGGTCTTGGTGCCGATGACCAGGAAGAAGCTGTCTTCAATTTTCTGGTAGAGCCAGGCGACGCAGCTAATGGGGCAAAAGGTATGGTAATTGCCGGTTTCGCATTCGAAGTTAAGGGCAGAGGGTGCAGCGCTAGCTGGGGCTGGCTGGTTAGAGCCTGCTGATCTTTCCTTGGCAACGGTCATGGGCGGTGGGCTCCTGCGGTAGGCGTCTATTAAGTCGGTTTATTGAATAGGGACATGCCATGGCACGTCCCTAACAAAAGGCTAGATATCTAGGTGAGGCGATCTCCCTACACCATCATCAAGTCCAGCTCTTCTTCGCGTTCCTGGGTCTTGGCCTCAGGGGGATTGAGGTAGAAGTCAGATAGCAAGCTGAAGAGTTCGCGATCTGGCGCATCTTGGGGCACTACGCCTTCAGGATTCGAGAGGAGCTGATCCGCAATGCTGAGGTAGTAGTCCGCTACGGGCAGCAAGGAAGGATCTTCCTCGGCCATTTCGAAGACGGTCTTGCCTTTGACGCGGGAGACACGGATGTCTTCGATGAGAGGCAGGATTTCCAGCACAGGCATGGGCACGGACTCGATGTACTTATCAATCAAGTCGCGCTTGGAGGTGCGGTTGCCGATCAAACCAGCGAGGCGCAGGGGGTGGGTGCGAGCTTTCTCACGCACGGAGGCCGCAATGCGGTTCGCTGCGAAGAGGGCATCGAAACCGTTGTCGGTGACGATCATGCAGTAGTCGGAATAGTTAAGGGGGGCTGCAAAGCCACCGCAAACCACGTCGCCGAGGACGTCGAAGAGAATGACGTCGTATTCGTCAAAGGCGTTGAGTTCTTTGAGGAGTTTGACGGTTTCGCCAACCACATAGCCGCCGCAACCTGCACCAGCAGGGGGACCGCCCGCCTCGACGCAATCTACGCCGCCGTAGCCCTTGTAGATGACATCCTCAGGCCAGATGTCTTCGTAGTGATAGTCCTTCTCTTGAAGGGTATCGATGATGGTGGGAATCAGGAAGCCCGTGAGGGTGAAGGTGCTGTCATGCTTGGGGTCGCAGCCGATTTGTAGAACCTTCTTGCCACGCTTGGCTAAGGCGACGGAGATGTTGCAGCTAGTGGTGGACTTGCCAATGCCACCTTTGCCATAGACCGATAGTTTCACGGGCGTCTCTCCCAATTCGAGTTAATAGCGGATGTTATGGGCGAGAGCCTAGGCGATGAATATCACTGGATATCGCCGCTTCACTCCGCCAGCAGTTTCTTATCTGCACAGCTCGCATTGTTCATCACTTTTGAGGGGCATGGGAAGCCGATCGCAAAACAACTTCATCTATCCAATTCATTGTTCCGATCCCAGTTACTAATCGCGTAAAAGAACATCTCTGATCATGAAGAAATAACCTTCTAAGCTACGAAACAAATCGATCTTTATCGACGTTTTCAACAAAAAGCGGGCTTGATTGAGTTGATAACCTCAGCTTGTGCTCCAAATCGCTCCCTCACAGGGAAATTTGGCAAGAGATTAGTCGATTGAATGAACAATGGTGAAGCTTCTTACTTAGTGATGTAATCGCTTCAATTTGATGAACTTTGTTTGCGCTTAATGTGAGTTGAGGGGAAAATCACCCCTCATCACTCCTGGCTTGAATAGATAGGGCAAACCAGCCGGTGAGTAGCGTCAAGGCTCCCCCGACGAAGAACGGGACTCGGTAGCCAAAGCTCACCAGCAAGCCGCCGATGGCAGGTCCGATCGCGTTAGAGATGCTGAGGTAAGAGGCGTTGATGCCCAAGACTTCACCCTGTTCTTTCTCATTACTTTTGCTAGAAAGCAGCGAATCAATAATGGGCATGGGGAAAGAATTGATAGCACCGAAAATTCCCATCAAAACAAAGAAAACCAGCAGGTTGGGGGCGGCAGGCATCAGTAAGAACAGCAGACCGCGCAGCATCAGGGCAATGGCGAGAATTTTGATGAGGGAAAACCGTTTGCGCAGCGGGTCGAGGCCAAAGACCTGGGCGATAAAGCCAAGGATGCCGACGATGGCAAAAGCAACGGCTAGCATTTTGCTGTTTTGACCCAGGACCTCAAGAAAGAAGGGCTGGAAAGCAAAAGCAAAGATGGTGAAGGTGGAGCCGCTGAGGAAGGTGAGGAGAAATAGGCGGCCGAATTTTGGGCTGCTTAGGGAGGTGATGACTTTGCCCAGTTTGAAATCTGCCCAGGTGAGTTTGAAGGGAGTGCAGGTTTCCGGGGGGTGAGATTCGGGCAGGGCAAAGAAGCAGAGGAGAGTGGCGATCTCGGCAATTACGGCAGAAACCACAAAACACATGCCCAAGTTGGTGACACCGGGCAGAGTGGGTAATTGCAGCGCCAAGTAGCTCAGGGCCGGTCCCGCAATAAAGCCCAGGCGAAAGGTTGCGCCGAAGATGCCAAAGGCTTTGGCTCGCTGGCTGGGGTCAGTGACATCGCTAATGGTGGTCTGGGCGATTGAGTTATTGCCGCCGGTAATGCCGTCGAGAATGCGGGCCAGGAATAACAGCCAGGCCACGCTGGCGACACTGGCCAAAACGTTGGAAAAGACGGTGCCGAGGAGGCTAATGATGAGAATGGGGCGGCGGCCCAGGCGATCGCTCAATCTCCCCAAGACTGGCGTAGCAAAAAACTGAGACAGGGCGTAGCCCGTGGTGAGCAGGCTGGCCTGGAAGTCGCTGAGGCCGAACTGTTTGGCGTAGGGGTACAGCGTCGGGATGATGATGGTGAAGCTGACTGCGTTGATGAAGGCGATAGAAGTGATGATCCAGAACTGTAGGGGCAGTTTGGTGGGGGCAGAACTGGATGTCATGAAAGCGATTCCTTGGGGAGCTGGCGGAGCGATCGCCTAGATGAAGAAGCTGAAAGCCTCAAAAGAAGAGTTCTCAAAGGCTCAAAGCGTTGCTATCAGACCATATCAGGCTTTGCTACGACTCAGCTCTGCCCGCTGATAAAGGTGAATTCCGGGGTGACAACCTAGCGCTCTTTATCGCCTGCACATCTCTATACAAAGATTGAGTCTGACCAACTGCAATTGCGGGATACGTAGAGCCTGTGATGTTTTTACACTTCAAGCAACTGAAGTAAACTGCCATCTAACTGACTATGAAAGTGAGTAAGTCCTCTTGGAGATTTGCCGTAGCAACGACTGGGGGAATGTTTCTGATCGCCACTGGAGTCCATGCCCTGAGCCGTCCTGCTGAGGTGGTGGATTATGTGTCTACTGGCGTAGAGGAAATCATTCCTGACAAAGAGAAAAGCTCTGATCAAGCGAGCAGCCAGAAGTGAGCAGGATGCTTGAGACTGTGTAATCTCTGATGCCTCTTGGTAGGCATGGGATAAGAGCAAGCGTATGGTTCTCGTCAGAGTTAGTAGGGGAAAGGTGTAGCTACCGCCAAGCATTTACAGGGGAAGCTTGACAAGCCCAGCTCTCGAACAGACTCAGCGGCTGGGTTCGTGCGGCGTGGCTAAGAAAAGAATTAGTTATCTACAATGGAATTAGGTTCGTTAAGCAGCTGGCGCCTCTTCAATGGAGAGAAGAAGAAGGGGCAGTCCTGCAAGCCTGGAAAGGCGAAAAGCGAGTCCGATATTAGGTGAGAGGAGAAGCGGTGATTCAGGACCAAGAGACTCGGCAATGGGCAATGATGCTACATCTTTCACAGCTCGCAGGGTTTGTGATTCCGATGGGTGGCTTAATTCTTCCTATTTTGATCTGGCAGCTAAAGAAAGAAGAAATGCCGGAGCTTGATATCCATGGCAGAATTGTCGCGAATTGGATTATTGCGGAAACCATCTACACCATCATTAGTGTCATTTTGGTCTTTTTTATAGTAGGAATTTTCCTTCTCATTCCGCTTTCAATTATTGCGATCGCCTTTCCTATTATTGGCGCTGTTAAGGCAAATGAAGGCCAAACTTGGAAGTATCCTCTATCCATCAACATCTTATAAATAGAGATGCAGTGAGCTCTGTCCAGAGCTCACTGCAACGGGGGTGTTTCTCGAAGTTTCGAACTAATATTTTTCGCTGCGTAGGACTTCAAGCCGTTCTGCCTAATGAGTAATGATATCGCAACAGCAAAGATGGCTCCCACATGGGTTGTGCAATCCAACCTGACCAACTCAGTCACCATGGAGTTGCTGCGAAGGGCTTGCCTTCACCTCGGTCTAGCAGTTCACCCCGTATCAATCGTGGCCCGGCAGCCAACGCTGCCCCTCGATTTACCGACAGCGCCTTTAATTGCCCATGGCGCAACGACCTTGGTACAGCTGGCATCTACTGACCGTCGATTCCAGCATGGCGTCTTCTACAATCCAGAGAACTTTTGCCATTCCGCCTATAAGGCTAGATTTGGTCCAGACTATCTCAATGCAGATGCCAAACTTGCGACTTGGGAGGAGGCTTTAAGCCTACTGTCCGCTAAGGGCAATTTATTTATTAAGCCGCCTGATGACCTGAAATCATTTACCGGGTTCGTCGCAACCGAATCATCTCTGCAAACCTTGCATCAAAGACTATCCACCCGGCCCGAAATACTCCCGCTGCAGGTAGTCGTTGGCCAGAGTTACGAAGTGGACGCGGAGTGGCGATTGTTCGTGGTCGGGACGCAGATTATTTCAGGGTCAATGTACCGTCCCGTAGGCGATTCCCATATCCCAGCTGGCTTGCTCGATTTTGCAAATCAGGCGATTCAGAATTGGAGGCCTGCACCAGTATTTGTTCTCGATGTCGGTCGGATTGACAGCATATGGAGAATTATCGAATGTAATTGTTTCAACTGGAGTCGGTTATACAATTCCGACGTTAAGGCGATCGTGAAGGCCGTCTCTGAATATCAGGTCCAGGCCCTTGGGAAGGTCCCAGAATAAGACCATGCGCTGGCAAGGGGAGCTGGGGCCAATCTTGCCAGAGCTACAGGATGAGGCTCCAATAGTCAGCGCTGCGGAATAAGCAAGAGTTCAGATGAATGTAATTGAAAACCTAGCAGTGGCAAATGCATTCAAGCGTTACCCACCCCCGATGAAAGAAAAGCTGATGCATCTGCGTCAATTGGTTCTGGAGATAGCCTCAGAAACAGAAGGCATTAGCCCCGTAGAAGAGACTCTAAAGTGGGGAGAGCCAAGCTACGTTACCCAAAGCGGAAGCACTCTCAGAATTGATTGGAAAGAGTCAAAGCCTCACCAATATGCAATGTATTTCCACTGCCAAACGAAGTTGGTTGAGACCTTCAGGAGGCTATACAGAGAGCAATTCACGTTCGAAGGGAATCGCGCAATTGTTTTCCAGGAAAACGATGAGATCCCTGTTGAGGAGTTAAGACACTGTATTTTGTTGACGCTGACCTACCACAGCAGGAAACACCTGCCGATGCTAGGGGTATGAGGGATTCAAAATTATTGAGGCGATTGCTTCGCAAACTTCCAGGGGAATCGCCTGCGCTGTAACTGAATGAGGAGACGAGCGAGGATGATGACTCTGACGCAGATACAGCACAAGTATCGCGATATTGCAGCATCACTGGGCTGCGAAGGAACGCTGCCCATCACTCCGCAGCACGACGGCAGTGCCCATGCTGAGCACATCGGTGACAATTATTTCTTTATGGTGACCGAACGCGGTCGTGAGTTGAAACGTCAGCAAACAACGGATCCAGAGGAATTACTTTCGTGGTTTGTTCGGGGCCTAACGGCTAGCATTGCGCGGGGATGGGAGCTTCAGAATCGCGTTTCATCCCAAGATTCAAGACGGCTCTGGTTCAAGAAGCACGTTGCACTGTTGCAGGAAATCAACCCTGCTTGGGCAAAAGAACAGGCCTGTGAATATGAGGATGTGTTGGTGCGTCACCCATTTGATGATGCGGTTCGCGATTCCTCTGAAAGCTTGCGAAGCAATCGTTTCGATTCCTGATAAGTAGCTAGGCGGAAATAAACTTAAAACGTTTTGGTACGAATCCAGCCTGTTGTGCGCGATGCTCACCCCCTTGGATGACGGCCATGGCCAAGTCATATTCATGCTCGAACATTCGTCCTGAAATCTCATAGGCTTTGA
>CALLAT010000126.1 GCA_938002085.1 uncultured Pseudanabaenaceae cyanobacterium | reverse complement strand
GAACAGCTCTAGACTCTGAGATTTCAGCCCACTTTAGTGGGCTTTTGCTCTTAGCCTGGGGATTGATCCCCAGGCGTTTCGGAGAGGTATTTCAAGCGCTATCAGACTCAGGTTGGGATATTTTATTTTTGGGACTTCCCTGACGACTGCTAAATGTCTTACCCCAACTGCCTCTCAGGCTACATCCCATCCAGTACGTCTTAGAAGCAAGCCAGTTTTCAACGAGATCGATCTTTGAAATCCTTGAAAAGAATTGATCGGCTATCAAAGCTCTACACTTCAACGCTCATAGCTTATTTGCACAATTTGAGAATAAAAATGGCAGATTCTCAATCTGTCGCTGACCCATCGCCAACTAGTAAAGAAGCAGCAGTTAAAATTAAGGAGTCTGGCCTATTTTATTTCGATAGATTCTGAGAGAGAATAGCCATAACCTTGCCCATAAACAGAGATGCAATCCCGCAAGCTTCTTATTGACCAGTTCTCCAATTTTATCCGGCTAGGTGACGATCGCTTTGAGGGTTGGTGTCCAGAGCCTCGTCTACACAAAAGCATGGCCCATCAGCTCCAACAGTCCTCAGCTGAAGCCGACTCAGAAGCTCAATTCTGGGCGCTCTACTGGCACCAACATTGGCGAGACCAGTCCCATATCTGGGCAGAGCAGCATCTACTGGCCTACCTTCAAGAAGCTTGCTACTGGGTCGCTCAGGAGATTTTCCGCAAGGTCACAGGCGTCAGATCCCAAAGCGCAACGGGTGATAGCCCAGTCGATTTTTTTCAGATGGCGATGGCCGATGTGCCCCTAGCCCTTGGCAAGTTTAAGCCCCAAAAATCAAGCTATTTAAAATCCTTTGCCCAGGTATTCCTGTCAAATCGGATCAAATCTAGTTTGCGGCAGCGCAGGCAAGCAGATTTCTGTAGTATTTGGGGGCTGCTGCGCAAGACCAGTCGCAAGCAGCTTTTTGCGGTCCTCCAGCAACAAGGCATGGGAGAGGTCCAAGTGGCTCAGTACCGACTGCTGTGGATGGGATTTCAAGCCCTTTACGTTCCCAATCAACCCACGAGTAGTCAATTGCCCAAGCCCGATCAGGTGCTGTGGCAGGATATTGCTGACTTTTACAACGACCAGCGCTTGACGCTATTAGAGGCCTCAGCACCTCGTCTGGAAGCCGCAGGGGTAGCGGAACAATTGCGATCGCTCTCCCAGTGGATTCGCAATTACCATTACCCCAAGGTGGACTCCCTGAACCGTCCACGCTTTCCAGGAGAGGACTCCGGCCCGGCAGAAGACTGGCAAGATGCGATCGCCAGCGAAGATTCAGGTGCGTCACTGCAGGCCCTCATTAGCCAAGAGGAACAAGCCGAACGGCGACAAACTCAAGCTAAGCTCCATCAGCAATTGGCCCAGGCCTTTGAGCAACTCGATGAGCAAAGTCAGCTGATTCTCAATCTGCTTTACCGGGAGGGGTTATCCCAGCAAACCGTCATGGTCCAAGTCCAAGTCAGCCAACCAACGATTTCCCGGCGGGTCAAAAAGGCTAAGAAGCAACTCCTGGAACAGCTCTTGCAATGGGTCCAAGCTAATGCGGAACAGGAGACTCAGGAATCTATCAATGCTGGCGTGAATTTGAACGTCGCTGACCCCCCAGAAATGAACCTGAATAATTTCCCCAACCCCGACCAATTAAAAGCTATTACCGTTGCCCTAGAAGAGTGGTTACGAGTCTACTTGCACCAGGCAACAGAATTGAGTGGGGATGACGACGGAGCTGGGGACTGGGGCTGAAAGGAATCGAACGGTAGAGACGGTTTTTGACATGGACCAAACAATGATGTGGGCAACTGGTTTAGATCCCGACGAATGGATCTTGCACATTCCATCCGAGCTACGCGATCGCGCCTGGCGTGACAGCGAGGGGCAAGGCCATCCGGGCGGGCGCTGGACAGCTTTCTTAAACCGACTTTGCTTGGCGAGCTTTACTCAACTTTGGGCTGAATTGGAGCCCACTGGCGCTAAGGTCTCCCCCTGGCCCAGCTTGGCAACTTTGCCGAGCTGTTGGGAATTCACGACCGGAACGGCTCTCACCCTAGGGTCTCAACGCATCATCCTCATTCCCACAGAAAACCTGGACGATTCCACCCTCACAATCCCCCAGGAATGGGTTGATATTCCCAGTTGGGCTGGAGACTATTACGTGGGAGCCCAAATCGATCCCCCCGCAGAGCAGCTTCAAATCCTGGGCTATGTGACCCATCAGCAGCTCAAGGCCCGAGGGGAATACGATGCCTTTGAGCGTGACTACAGCATTGAAACCGAGACACTCATCGCCTGGGACGGCTTCCAACCCAGCTATCGCCAATATCAACCCAGTGACACCCAGGTCGCATTGCCCCCCTTGACCCCACCGGAGCCCGTCCAGGTCGAACCGTTAATTAAGCGGCTCACTAAGCCTGGAATGGTCATTCCCCGTTTGGCACTGCCCTTCTCCCTCTGGGGGGCAATGCTAGAAAATGACACCTGGCGACAACAGCTTTACAGCGCCCGTCGGGGTCAAGCCACTGTCACCGTCACAAAACTGTCCAATTGGCTGGTGGGGCAGGTAGAGCAGTCCTGGCAAAGCTTGGAGACCCTGTTGTCTTCCCCCCAGTGGGCGGCATCGCGGCAGATGCGATCGCCCGCACCTGCTGAAACCGAACCCACCCAAACCCTAGGGAAATCCCTCTTAGAAGCCACGCCTCTGGTGCTATCTGTGAGTGTGACGGCCCTGGAGTCCGGAGCCTTTCGGGTGTTGCTTAAGCTGGACCCTGCCACAGGCCAGCGAACAGAAGCCGTGACCATTCGTTTGCTCGATGAGGCGAATGCGGTGCTCAGCGAACAAGTGACTGCTCCCACGGAAATGATTCGTCTACAGTTCTCAGCTGAGCGGGGTGAACGATTCAATCTAGAAGTGCTATCTGGCAACGAACGGATCTTGGAGCAATTTGAGATTTAAGCCCATCTTGTGTGGTGTCAGCAACAGCCATGGTTCAGCCCCAACAATTTAATGATCCCATGGGCGAGCCGAGGGGCCGGGCACAGCGAGCCGTTCTCCAGTTAAGCGGAAGCCTGAGCCATGGATTTCGGGCCACCCTGACCCTACGCGATCGCCAAGGCCAGGAAGTCTCTGAGGCCCAGGCTGCCTTGCCCGCCAACGTCGCCCTCGGCGAAACCTTATCCCAATGGCAAGCCAGCTATCGCCAAACCCTAACCGGCAGCCGTCTTGGCCCCATTACGGTGGAAGTTGAGCCAGGAAGTCTGGCCCAGCATGAGCAAGCTTGCAAGACCTGTCGCTTGCTGGGCGATCGCCTGCAACAGCAGTTCACGCTCTGGCTAGGGTCGGCAGCCTTTCGGCCCATCGACCAGCAACTGCGGGAGGCTTTGACCCCCCAAGTCGAAACCCAAATCCTATTGCGCAGCGAAGCGACTCAGCTCCACCATCTGCCCTGGCATCACTGGGATGTGGTGGAGCGATATCCCCTAACGGAGGTGATTTTTGGGAGTCAGCCCCAGCGGGTGGAGGTGTCTCCAGGTAACACCTCCACCGCTGTCAGAGTTTTAGCGATTCTGGGCGATCGCCAAAACATCGATGTCAGCATTGACCGTCAGCTCCTCGAAGACCTCCCCCAAGCTAAGGTAACCTTTCTCGTCGAGCCTTCTCGCAAAACTGTTGAACAAGCGTTGTGGGAACAACCCTGGGACATTTTTTTCTTTGCAGGCCACAGCACTTCGGAGATAGGCCAGGGCCAAATTGCCATCAACCGAGACGAGAACCTGACCCTAGACGAGCTGCGCTACGGTCTGCGCCGCGCCATTCGTAGCGGCCTGCAACTCGCGATCTTCAACTCCTGCGATGGTCTGGGCTTAGCCTATGCCCTAGAAGCCCTGCATCTGCCCCAACTCATTGTGATGCGAGAGCCCGTTGCCGATCGAGTAGCCCAGGAGTTTCTCAACTATTTCCTACAAGGCTTTGCCCGAGGGGAATCGTTGCCCCTGGCCTTGCGGGAAGCGCGCGAACGATTACAAAGCCTGGAAAGTCATTTTCCCTGGGCGACTTGGCTCCCGGTTCTATTCCAAAATCCCGCTGCGATCGCCCCCACGTGGAACAGTCTCCGGGGAGTGACGGCATCCTCCGCTAAGCCATCCCCCCATCCTCCCCGTCAGCAGTCACGATTTTCGTTTCCCCTAGGCTGGCTCACCGCGCTCCCCAAATCCACCACCCAGGCCTTGGGGATTGGAGCGACCCTCGGCTTGCTACTACTGGGGGGTCGAAGCCTGGGCTGGCTAGAGCCAATGGAACTCGCGTTGTTTGACCAACTTCTACGGAGTCGCCCCTCGGAACCGGAGGACAATCGCATTGTGGTGTTGGAGGTGACCGATGCTGACATTGAATCCCAATCTGAAACAGAACGGCAGGGGCGATCGCTCTCAGATCAAACGCTCAACCAGTTGCTCAATACCCTCTCCACGGCCAATCCAGCTGTGATCGCCCTGGATATTTATCGTGAGGAATCCACAGCCCTAGCCCCGCTCCAACAACAGTTTGCTCAGAACCCAAAGCTCATCACCGTCTGCAAAGGTCAGGACCCGATTCGGGATATTCCCGGCATCGCCCCGCCGCCCCAATCGCCTCCAGAACGCCTGGGCTTTAGCGATGTCCAAGACGATCGCGATGGCGTCGTGCGTCTACATTTGCTTTCGGCCCTGCCCCAGACCAATTCCCCCTGCCCCACCGACTTTTCTTTGAGTGCGGCGATCGCCGAACAATACCTCTACAACCAAGGCCTCAACCTCAGCTTTCCCGACGCTCACAACTGGCAATGGGGCCAAACTCAATTTCAACGCATCGGTCGATCCTGGCTCAAGCACAACCGCAGCTACTCCGCCTATGGTCCCTACGCCCAACTCAATACCCAGGGCCATAAGCTCCTGCTTAACTATCGCGCCCATCGGCTGGACCCCAGTCAACCCAACCAGCCCAATTTAGCCTTTCTGCGCGTCAGCTTGGGCAAAGTCCTATCGGGAGAGGTTCCTCCCAGCCATTTCAACGACAAAATTGTTTTGATTGGTGTCAATGCAACTCAGTCTGAGGATCATTGGACAACGCCCTATCGCGATCATCAGGGCGACCCCCTCACCATTGCCGGAGTCTACCTCCAGGCCCAAATGACCAGCCAATTGCTCAGTGCCGTTTTAGATGGACGGTTGCTGTTGCATTGTCTCGCCTGGCCCCTGGAAGGACTCGGCCTGCTGCTGCTGGGAGCCGGGGGAGCCGCATCCATGCAGCAATGGCGATCAGGCCTAATTCGCCTTTTCTTGGGCATCGGCATTCTCGTCGGAAGCGGCTGGCTTCTCCTAGTGACCCAGGGGCTTTATCTTCCCCTATGCCCCTGGCTATTGGCCTGGGGAGCGGGGAACTTGGGAGGCGGACTCTACCGGAAACGACAGGTATCGTTGAACATATCACCCCCCGCCGATTCAGCCGCTTAGTACTGCACTAGGACGTTACTTTGCCACAGCAACAAACTGGTATTGACCTACTTTTCCCTCGACCTTAACGAGAATGGCCTGTCCAGCCCGATCGCCCGAGTCCAAGAACTTGATGGACTCACCTGCCCCCAGAGCCAAGAATTCCTGACTGCGCAGCTGCTTCTTCAAGCTACTGCGGGTGATGGGTAAGTCGGGTGGAATGGTACGGATGGCAGTGGCGATCGCCTGCACCGCATCAAAGGAAGTCGCCGTACGCCAAGTAATCGCCTCTTCTCCCCAGCGCTGTTCGGCATGGGCGAGAAAGGAAGTTGCTGAATAGTTTTCGGCATACCAGGGAGCCGCCAATACCATATTGCTCAATCCGGATTTCGTTTGGCTCAAGATCGTACTGGTATAGAGCGTCGGTGTACTGAAAAGCTGCATTTTCCCTTGGGTTGCTTCAATCAGCGCGATCGCTTCTCCCTGACGATCAATGTGGGGAGCAATCATCAGAGCATCGGTTTTGGCTTGAATCTGGCTCAATGCTAGTTCCATATCACTGCGATTCAATTTCGATAAATCACAGGGTACATTGATAAGCTCTCCCTCTAAGGCGGTATAAGCCTGAACAAAGTCATCTTTAAAGGAGACATTATCAATGGCTTCTGAGTCATAGCAAATGCCCATTTTCATTTTTTTCTTGACCTGAACAGCATGTTTAGCCAGTTCCTCAGCCAAGGATTTCATACTGGGAATCGTACGGAAAACATGGGAGCCAAATCCAGAGAGCTCGCCCGTAAAACTGGTGGGCGAAATCATAACCAGAGGCTCTGGACCAGGCTGACTTTCTCGCTCTTGGCTACGGTAAACCTTCGCTGCAGCAAGGGACGGGCCACTGGCGTTAGAGCCAATCACTGCCAGGATATTTGGATCAGCAATGACTTTTTCCGCCATAAGCTTGGCATCGGTCTCATCATTGTTGTCATTGACGATGGTGATCGCTAGACCCGCCCCATGAATCCCTAGCTCATTGATCTCGGTTTGGGCTTGGGCAATGCCCCTCAGCATTTCTTGAGCGATCGCAGGGTTTTTGCCTGCGGGAATGCTAACGGCAATTTGTAAGGTCGGTTGCTGGCTCAAACGCAAACGAGAATTGTTGAGATAAATATGGGCTTCTGGATCATTGGGTTGCTCCAACAATGTCGTTTGAAGGTATTGAATCGACTTAAGATAGTTTTGTTCTGAGAAAGCTTGAATCGCAGCTTGCTTCTTTTGACCATTTTCAGTCTTAATCAACAGTTCTTCGCCAAGACTAATATCAGCATGATCTGAGATTTGACTTTTTACAGTCTTAGCAGAAGATGGTTTTGTTGATCTGGGGCTCAAGTCAATAAACCAACAGAGGCCCCAAAAAGTACAGCATCCTGCCAGCGAGCATATCAGGAATGAACGCGACTTTGATTTCGACATAAGTTTGCTTGTGAGAGTAGTTTAAACACTATTTATGGAAGACTTCAGCGTGAGTATTCTCGCAGTCTAGGGTAGGTTCCTAGAGCAACTAGAAGTAGGAAAAACCCGATGAAGAATGGGATACGCCAAACAAGGCTTGTACTCGACTCCAGACTCTGGCTTATGGTTTGATCGAGAGCAGCTTGATAAGCACTAACGACCTGTCTTTGCTCCTCTTTAAAGACTTCAAAAGCCGCATTTAATTGCCCCGTTCGATAGCCCGTTGCCAAGTCAGTTGCTTTTTGCGGTTGTGTAGGTTGTAAGCGTAGAACCTCATGGGCAATCTCTTGATATTGAGAAAATGCCTGGGCCATGGCTTGAGATGAAACGGTTACTCGAGCAAGACTGCCCTCGGCTTGCTCCATTTGAGTGGTGGGATCGAGGTTTAGACTGCTATAGATCAGACGATGAAATTGCAGACGAGATTGGCCAGAATCTGTGGAGCGCAGCAGCGAACGGCCAATGTAGCTATGGGCAAGGTAGGCCTGGCTTCGAGCATCGGCAAAAAACTGTAGGGTTTGGGTGGAGATCGCGGTAGCTTGCTGAAGTTGCTGTTCAGCCTGGCGCAGGCGACCCAGCGCTTGACCACTAAATTGCAGCATCAGTAGGGTGGCGAGGAGTAAGGCTGGATTGAGGGTACGTTGGGTGCGATAGCTCAAAAAGAGTTGGAGCAGCAATACATTCGAAAAGACCAGGACAATCAAGAGCAATAGTCGGCGCTGAATTCGCTGTAAAGAGATGAGGCTGGGACCATAGGTCGCGGTGAAAGACTCATTTTGAGCCTGGCGAAGGGCGATCGCAGCGGGCAACAATCGGCCTTCTAACTGGGTCAATGCCGTTTCATAAGCGGGTAAGAAAGCGCCTGATGGCTGGCCATCTCGTAAGGTTTTAGCCCGCTCTGCGGCCATCAGATAGCGACCAAATTCAACTTGGAGTAGAGTGGTTTGCCGCCGCTCCTCTTGACTCATGGGGCGATTGGCTTGACTAGAACTTTGGTTAAGCTGGAGTAGATCATTAGCAATCTTTTGACGATGTTCTTCAAAGGCTTGCTTTGCATCGGTTTGCAGCGCCTCGGGAGCTAGCAATATTTGGACTAAGTTCGTATCAAGGGCGGCGAGACTTTCTTCAATGCGTTGGGTCGCTGCGAGGCTGGGAACGAAGCTTTGACTAAGGTCTTGAACGGTTTGTTGGTGGTAACGAATCCCGGTGAATAGCAGGCCCGTGAACAGGAGCGTGGCGGAAGAAAGGCTCATAATGCCCCAGTACAGTCCTTGGGGAGTGCTAATGCGATAGTTGTGCTCCAAGTCGATTGCTAGGGGAGACATTAAAGGAACTGCCAATGCCGCCGCCTCAGGGGCGGGGCTGATGGGAGCGGGCGAGACAGTCGCAGGAGCGGGCAGACTAGCAGTTTGCAGAAGAGGAGGGGAGGATTGATGTGTCATAGCAAGGAAAGACAGGGTAAAAGGGTCGCGAATTGCACACAGCCGAGTTTTAGGGTGGGAGTCGAGCCTGCCTACTCAACAACGCCTGAACCTCATCAGGGATAGGAGAAGAGGGTCTCAAAATCGCGATTCGTGATTGATTCGTCTGGAGAGGCACGCCGTTTTAGCAGCAGTTGACGGTAATGCGAGTCCAATGCCCAAGGGTGAAGCTGTCCCCTGACTGGAGGGGAATATCAAGCAGGGGAGTCAGTGCCTGATCGTCACGATAGGTGCCGTTGGATGAGTCGAGATCTCGAAGTAGCAAGCTGCCGTCGGGTTGTTGTTTCAACAGGGCATGGCGATGGGAGATGGCACTGTCTAAATTGATGGCAATGGCGGGGTGAATGGCGCGACTGGGATTATCGCGGCCAATCAAGGCTTGGGATGTGGCAAGGGTTATCGTTTGAGGCGATGAATGTTCAGGAGGTGGGGGTGATAATTCTGGCTCCCAGAGACTGGCATCGACGCTGATTCCTAGCTGCCAAGTTAGGGAAGGCTTGACGGAGGAGAGTGTCTCAGAGTCAGGGGTTGGGGGATCCGAGGCTGGGGCTACATCAGCGGGCTGCTGGGTAGGCTGGGGAGCAGATGTTGACTCGCGGCAGAAGGCACTGGATAGCCCTAGCGTAAAGTTGTAGCCACAATTTTCGCAGAATGTACCGAGCTCCCCAGGGGGCTCAGTGCCACAGTCAGGACAAGGTGTCTGGTTGTTGGAGGGGTTGGTTGCAGTGGAAGGAGCATCGCAATTGGCTTGTGAGGAAGGCTGAGAAGCTGGGGAAGCGATCGCCATTTTCAACCCGCATTCTGAACAAAAGTCCTCCGCAGTGGATGAATGTTGGTTAGGACATTTTTGGGTTTCCATCGTTCATCTCCTAGGTCTCCGAAGTTCAGTCTTGAGGTTGCCCCTGACTTTTTGAGAGGGCATTGATTCTCATGGGGCCACAGCTGCATTGCGATTAAGAAGCAGATTTCTGAATGCGAGTGGTTTTAACCGAGCGGGTTTCTAAAGCCATGGCATCGGCTTTATTGACCTTGGCGCGAAGTTTGACCGTGCCCGTGGCGGCATCTTCAACGTCGACTAAGTTGCGCAGCAGCTTCGCAGTAGATTCGTTGCCTGAGGTTGCCGCAATCTGCACGGCGCGCCCCAATTTGGCAGTGGCTGTTTCTAAGTCGCCGCGATCGCGGGCCTGTAATCCCGTTTGAATCGCTGCTGACAGTTCCGCCTGGCCAGTGTAGTGGGCCACCTGGGAATTGATTTTGGCGGAGCGGCTTTCGTCGTCAGTCCAGATCGCCAGGACCTTGGCTTCTGCAATTTTGCTCTCCACACCATTGGTGGTCGTCACTAAACTGGCCCGTCCCGCCAACATTTCATCGCCCACTCCGCCCGGCTGTACTTGAATGCAAAAGTGGTAATCCCGTGATTCGTTGCCGCCCCAGGCTCCGGTGGGATAGTCCTGGGTCTGGGCGTTAACCTGGGTTGCTTTCTCGGTGAGGTCTTGTAATTCGGGACTCACCTGTTTGCAGTAAAGCACCGTTGCTCCCTTGGGGGTCCAGAGGCGGAGGCTGGCTGAACGGGTTGATTTACCCAGGGCTTGCTTCAAAATGGCTTGGAAATCAGCATCCATGGCACTGGCTTCAGGAATGATATCTGTGGTTCCCAGCAGGTTTTGGGCGATGGTTTGCATTTCTGTGACCTTCCAGTCTGTGCCCACGCCACGGCAGTGGCATTGAAACTTGCCTTCACTGCGCTGGAGAATGGTCTGGAGATTTTTGGCATCGCTGCCATCATTGTGACCATCGGTGAGCAGTAGGGCTTGGGCAATAGAGTCCGGGAATTTTTCGAATTCTGCTAACGCTAGAGCCAGCCAACTGGACATCACTGTGCCCCCAGAGGCTCCCATGCCACGAACCTTTTCAATTGCCTGCCGCTTAGCTTGGGCAGTGGCCTGGGTTGTGGGCACCACTAACGTGGCCCTGACCTTGCCCGAAATGACAAAGAAGGAAGCTTGTTCCGGCAGGAGTTCGATGGCGTGGATCAGCCCTCGGCGAGCCGCGATGATCTTCTCGTTGCCCATGGAGCCCGAGGTGTCGCAAATCATGCCAAACAACAGGGGGGAGGTTAGCGCGGAGGCGTTGTCAGCGATCCCATCCCCCTGGGCAGAGATGCTCATAATGGCGTGAACTTCAGCTGCATCTTGGGGCAGGTAGGGATTTTGGAAGACTTCTGCAGAGAATGTGGTTGTGGCGTTAGAGGTCATGTTTGAGAGGGGTGGGGTTGCTAAGAAAATGGGATGGGTCAGGGGAAGGTTGCAGCGGAATGCTCGCTGCTGTGTTGGCTGCTGGACTGGCTTAGGAAAACAGCAGCAGGGCGACCGTGATGTTGTCCTTGCCCCCTTGGGCTCGGGCAAATTCCACCAGTCGGCGGGCGGGGGCGATCGCCGGTTCTTCGATGCCATCGGTTGCAGAACCAACTTTTAACCCTGAATCAGCTTGGGAAAAGGCGATCGCCTGGAGCTGCTCTGCTGCGGGAGCGTAATTCCAGAGGCCATCGCTACAAAGCAGTAACGCGCCCGGTCCAGGAATCGAACAGGAGTGAAATTGGGGTGGGGCCAGAGCAAGGTCAGCATCACTTCCCAGCCAGTGAGTCAGTTGTTGCTGAGCATTGCTATGGTCTTGGGTGAGTTGGTAGGAACTGCAGGGGGAAAGCCAGTAAGCGCGACTGTCGCCCAGCCAAGCCAGGGTTATTTGGGGGAGGTGAGACGGAGACGAATCAGATGTAACCTGATTCGTTTGGGTGGGACAGACAGGAGAAGCTCGACTGGGAAGATGGTGGGTTTCAGGTAGGTGTATATTTATTGCTTCAGCAACTGATGAACTCGCTTCCAGCCTGGTGACAGGATGTTCAATCCAGGCGCTAATAATCGTGGTGGAGGGGGCTGGGGCGGTGGGACTAGATAGGGCCATAACCTCCTGTTGAGCCTGGTTTAGTGCCTCGTTGAGGATCTGCTTTGGGTTCAGGTTTGAGGTGCTGGGTTGCTTGGCTGTATGGGCTTGGGCGATCGCTTCTAAGATGGCATTGGTGACGATGACAGAAGCAGTTTGGGCTGCCAGTTCGGCGCGGGGGGAACTACCGACCCCATCACAGAGCGTGAGAAGGCTGTGTTTTGTTGTCGAAGTGCTGTGCTCAGTGGCAAAGGATGGGGAAAGGGCGATCGCCACGGCATCCTGATTCTGGGTACGGCAAAGACCGCGATCGCTCACAGCAACGAAGCGAGGCGAAAGAATTTGCTCCTGGTAGTCCGCTGACGAGGTTGGGACACGGAAGCCGCAGTGATTGCAAAATCCGTCTTCGTCGCTGGGGGTGACGGTGCCACAGGTGGGACAGGGCAACGGAGGTACAGCCGTGCCACAGCCCTCGCAAAACCGATCTTGGGGCAAAAGCAGGCGGCGACAGTTGTGACAGCATGAGTCGGGAGGAGTCGGGGAAGGACTGTTCACGGTGGGAACAGAGAAGGTTCGAGACATGGAAAATTCTGGGGATAAAACTCTGGGGATAAAACTCTGGGGATAAAGCTCTGGGCACGGCGGCTAATCACCACAACTGACAGAATGATTAGGTGGGCTTAGGCCAAAACGACTTTGGAATCTTTAGAACCAGGTTCGACTTCTAAATCGGTTGGCCTGATCCACAAGCTTGACCTTGGCGGGTTTCGATGCAGATTGGGCTTGGTCGCGCAGGGATTGTTCGAGTCCCTTGCGCAGAGATTTTGTGCTTAAGGGATAGTCTAAAAAGCGTTCCTGGGGATTCGCCGTCAGACCGCCTGTGGCCAGTTGATTTAGGGCCTGGCAGAACAGTTGCTGGGCGCAGTGATGGCGTTGAAGACTGGGTAAGACTGGAATCAGTTGAGCCGCATGCTTCAAATCCATCGGCATAGAAACTGCTTCTGCAGAAGAAGATGGCTCTCGCAGGAGCAGTTGGATCATCAACAGGCGGGCCTGGTGATAGAGGGGGGCTGTGGGGGGAATTTGGGCGAGGACCTGGACAGCCTGGGCCTTTTTGTCCTGGGCATCGCAGCAGCGCGCTAGGCCGAAGGCGGCGGACAGGTAGCTGGAGTCGGTTTGCCAGACGCGGTAGTAAAATTCCTGAGCGATCGCAAAATCTTGGAGCTGCTCATGGGTGAATGCTAGAGCCAACTGGGGAGGCAACTCACCTGGCAAGTGCTGATACACCTTCTCAAAGTAGGGCTGGGCTGAGCCGGGCCGCAACTGCATCAGTCGTAATTGCCCCCAGAGCCAAGCTAATCTCCAAACCGTAGAGAGTGGCGTGGCAGTTCTTGTTTGAGAACGACTCACTGCATGCAATGCGTCGCTGATGATCTGCAACGGATCCTGCTGTGAGGTTGGAGAGCCATGGCCTGGGGCCTGGACAGATGATTCACTAACCGGGGCAGCAGACTCACTAACCGAGGCAACATGGTCGCCCGCTGCCGTCAGACTGAGCTGAATCCAACTGAGCTGAGCCGCCATAGAATCAGGATTCTGCTGGATGAGTGACTGAACCTGAGCCTCGCGCTGGGCCGGATCTGGCAAGGCTAAAGCGTTTAGAACCAGTTCATAGGCGGGATCGGTAGAGTCGACAAGGGGAAGGGGCAATTTTGCAGCGGACAGCCGGGTCGCCAACAGCTGGGTCGCCAACAGCCGGGTCGCCAACAGCCTCTCAGCGAGCTTGGTCTCGGAAGAACTGGGCAAAGACTGGACCGGGGATAGGGTGAGGGAGAGCGGATCTGCTCCAAAATGCTGGCTGGTAAAGGGCAGGTTTTGTCCCATTTCTAAGGCCAGCACTTGACGCATCACTCCTAAGAGTTGCTCTGCCATCTCCTTTGCAGATTGGAAACGATGGCTAGGTCGCTTGGCTGTGGCGCGACAGAGGAAACGATAGAGCGATTGGTATTTGTGAAACAGGGGGAGCTGCGTGGGTCCCGGCAGGATAAACCGATGAGTGGTATTAAAGTCCGGAATTTGGGCGACGAGAACGGCCAAAGTTCGTCCGATGGTGAATAGATCGGACTGAACGGTGGGGCCTTCTCCCGCTTCTGGCGCACTGTAGCCTAGGGCTCCATAGATATCTCCTGTGGAATCATCCAGCCGCCGCACAGCGCCCAAGTCGATCAGCTTGACATCGCCTCCCTCCAACATGAGGTTGTCGGGCTTGAAATCGCAGTAGACGAGCCCCTGTTCATGAAGGTAGGTAAAGGCCTTGAGAATGCGGTGAATGTAGGCGATCGCCTCGGCCACAGGAAGCGGTCCCCGGTCCCGGCGCAGGTCTCGAATCGTTTGCCCTGCCACATATTCCATGACGATAAAGCCTTCACTGTCATGGGTGACAAAGTTGTAGATATTGACGATATTGGGATGCTTGACCGCTGCCAAAAACTGCCGCTCTGCTAGGGCCACAGCGGCACTGGCAGAATCTTCGCTGTTGAGTAATCCCTTCAGCACCACATAGCGCGAGAGCAGCTGATCGAAGGCCAAGTAAATCCAGCCCAATCCCCCATAGGCGATCGCACCTTTGACTTCATATTGCCCCCCGATCAAATCCCCTGGCTCCAGGCTGGGAATAAAGGAATAGCGCGAGCCACAGCGACTGCAAAAGCCCTGCTCGCGGCGGACACGGGCATCACAATGACCACAAAAGCGTTTGTTTTCAGGCACCTGCGGATCAGCAAGCACCTGGGCTTCGGGCTGCTTCGAAGGTGGCTCGGGTAGGGAAATCAAGCCAAAGCCTAGAGCGGTGCGATCGCTGCGGCGAGAAGCTCCCATCGATCGGCTGCCCTGGGACAAACTGCTCTGACTGGAATCTAAGGACGAGCTAGGCGTTGAGCCTAAAGATGGCTCACCAGATTGACCGAGCCGCTGGGAAAGGCCCACTGGGGAGAACTCGGTTTGAGAAAATCCTGGCGAGCTTAAGCCATCACTATTTGATGGATCTCCTTTGCGTTGGGCCATGCCACAGCAATCGCAATAGCCCTCACTGAGGGTTCCGCCACAGTCAGGCTGTTGGCACAGGGATTGTTTAGGGGAGGTTGCTGGGGCCATGTCAAAATCCTGGGTTAAATCTGATGGGGCAAGGATGGGGTTGAGGTGGGAGTGACTGGGAGGCGAAGTGGGAATGACCTAGCGATCGCTAGGGCTGAAGTAACTGAGTGAGGGTGCGTTCGTATTGCTGCAATAGTTGTTGACTCTCTTCAAGGGGAGTCGGACGGCTGTATAGCAATCGCTCAGCGCTCTGGGCCAGCTCGCTGAGGTCCAAGGTTTCGATCTGTCCCAGGGCCAGAGCTTTAGCCTTCGTGGCATCGAGCCTGCCCCGCAGTTCCTGCCGCAGGCTGAGCTGTTGTTGGCAATGGGACTCAAGCCCTGCGAGGCATTGCAGCAGTTGCTGCGCCTCAGCTTGCCAGGTTTGATAGGTGGCAAGATTATTTTCAGAAGTGGGAGATAAAAGCTGCTGACGCAACTGCTCTCCAGCCTGAGTGATGGCTTGGAGCTGCACTGCACTTGGAAGTTCAGGACCGCTGCCCCTCGCCCCCCCTTGGGCAATCTTTTGCTGATAGTCCGTTTGGATCGCCTGTGCAGCGGAATAACGCTGGTTCAACTGTTCACAGAAAGACTGGATTTGGGCGATCGCGGTTGTCCGCTCCCGAGCGACCTGGACCTGGCGTTGCTTCCACTGCTGTAGCTCGTCCAGCAGTTGTTGATATTGGGTTGAAAATTGCGTTAGCAACTGTTCCGGCGTCATCCGCTGGGGCGCAGCCGGATTGAGTTTTTGGCTTAAGCGAGTGGTGGACAAAGAAAACCTGTCTCCCAGAGATTGTCCCGAATCGCCTACGGTGCCTGGAGCAAACCCCATTGGTGAAAGCTGGATAGACTCCCCCTGAAGCAGTTCTAGGGCAGCTGTGGCCTGTTGGTGATTTCCCAAGAAGCCCAAACTGTCTTGATGTAAGGCTTGGGCCTGTTCCACGACTTGGACGAGTTGTTCAAACTGCTCAAACAGTTGATAACTGCTCTGAAGCAAGTCTTGCTCGGTCAAATCATGGAAGCTCTTCTCAGAAATTGCGCGGTAGGTCGGCAGGTTTTCTAGTTTCAGCAGGGCTTGACTCAGCGTCGCAATGCGAGCCTGCCATTGCGCTAGCAACTGCTCCAAAGTTGAGTCCGACTGAATGGGCATATCTCAGCGCTGCCTGGAAACGAAGGGAAATTAGAAGGGGAGAGCAATCGCCGCCATCTCCTTCAAAAGCCCCTATGGCCAAGCTGAGATTTTTTATGCAAATTCCAAATCTCAGCAGAAAACAAGCTCAAGTCCTGGCAGCTTTGTGAAGTTTTACATCAAGTCTCACCCATTTGCGTATAAAACTTCGGCTTTCCCACAAGAGACCTATGTGGAGATGTCGTATCACAACTGCTCCCTCTGTTCCCTAACCGAGAAGGACATGGTCTTAAAAGGGTTTGGAATCACAAAAGCCGACTCACGCCTTGACGATTGCCTCAAGCAATTGGCCCTGACTGCGCAACAGCACCCCCCAATGAGCCCGGAGCGTCAACTGGCCGTGAGCCAGTTAGTGACTCAAATTTTAGCTTCACGCCACATTGGTCGTCCCCAACGGGGCCGCTGGTCGGCTCAGCAATATGAGGAACTGCATCAGGAGGCCCTGCAAAAAACCTGTCTCTATATCTGTCAACATATCGAGAACTATCGCCCTGAACATCCGGTCATGGCTTGGTTCAATAATCTCCTAGGCTTTAAGTTCAAAGAAGCTGTTAAGGAGTATCTTCGCCGCAAAGAGTTTGTCCCTAACCATGGTGATGAGCGAGGCTGGGCAATTGCCCCCCAAGAAAACCAAGACGAGATTCGGCAAAAGCTGCTTAAGCAACTAATCAAAGAAGATCCAGAGCAGCAATTACAGCGCTTGTTTGTTCGAGGTCACCCCGACGTAACATTTCAGCGACTCGCGATCGCCCGCTATATTGAGGATCAAACCTGGGCCACCCTCGCGAAACAAACGGGTATCGCCATTCCGACCCTCTCCAGCTTTTTCAATCGAAGTTTGCGTAAATTAAAACCTTACTTCCATAAGCACTTGCAGGATTAATCCTAACGACAACTTTGGAGCGGTCACCATGAATGCAATGATTCCAGATCCCCAGCTAGATTCTCAGCCTGCGATTCCCCTTCCTGCCGCAGCCCATCGACGGGCAGAAAGCTATAGCGCAACCCAGGCCAATCCCCAACGGAGCAAGCAACGCTACCTCGACAGCCTCGCGATTTATGCCGTGGACTTTTACATGGATTGTCTGGGTTTGGAGCCTGACTGGACCGCCAGTGATAGCCACGATCCCCTCTTCTTGCAACTCTCGCCAGTGGCCGATCTCGTTATCCCTAGCCTGGGGCGATTAGAATGCTGTGCCTTGCTGCCAGATCAGCAACGAATCGAAGTATCCCCCGATGCCTGGGGCGATCGCATCGCCTATATGGTTGTACAACTAGAGTCCTCTCTCAACGAAGCGAAGCTATTGGGCTTTGTACGCGAAGTGGCTGCAGAGCAAGGAGAAATACTAGTTTCAGCCCTGCAACCCATGACAGAGTTTCCCCATTACCTCAGCAGTTTAGGCTTCCCAGGCAGCACAAATCCCTCTCCATGGATTCAATTAGAGACTTGGTTTAAGCATCACTTTACATCCGGCTGGCAGGCCCTAGAGAACCACCTGGACAACGCTCTCCTCAACACCGCAGGTCCCGCTACACCAAGATTTGCCTTTCGAGGTGCAGTGACAGAGAACGTCAAGAAAACGCTATGTTTAGGCTCCGATGACGATCTGACGACCCTAGACCTGCTCCTGAGACTGACGCGAAAATCAGATAATCGCCTACGAATTGAGCCTCGATTACTGTCCCCCCAGGGTAACTTGCCTTCAGGACTAAGCCTGTCTGTCATTGATGAACAGCAGAAAACCTTCCTCACCATGACTGCCACAGGCCAAGAGACTGCTCTCTCCCTCCAAGCTTTTCTAGGTAAACCGGGGGAGCGGTTTTCCTTAGCAGTCAATTTGAGAGACCATTATATCCAGGAGCATTTCCAAATTTAGAACAAGTTTAGAGCAAACTTAAAGACGGTTTGCACAGCAGTTGTTGATGTCTGGAGCATTCGAAATGAATCGAGTCGCAATTCTACGCTTCACGGGAGAAATCAGCCAAGGACTCCAGGTCGTCATGGAATGGGGTGAGGCCCAGGCCGCCGTCGAAGGTCGCCTGGTTGGTCGCCTGGCCCCCCAAGTTGAGCTGCCTCAGCTTTATCAAAATTGGCAGCAAGCCTATCGCAATCTAGAGGAAATCTATCGCAAGCCTCGCTTGGAACTGGAACCGATCTATAACGTTTCGCGGGCGGACTGCAAGAGCCATGCCACCCAACTCACCGCCCAACTCAACAACTGGCTCAAAACGGATTCGCCTGAATTTCGGGCGATCTACGATCAGCTCAACAGCGAGTTGAGCCGTCACCCCAACTGCCAAGTGTTGCTGCAAACCAATGACCTCCAGCTGCAACAGTTGCCTTGGCATCTCTGGGACTTTTGGCAACGCCATGAGACGGTGGAAATTATCTTGAGTCCGCTGGAATACCGCAAGGCTCCTGTGGCACAACCGCGATCGCGGTTGCGAGTCTTAGCCATTCTCGGCAATAGCCAAGAGATCAACGTTTCCGTAGATCGCCAACTGCTCCAACAGCTCCCCGGCATTGACAGCCGCTCCCGCTTTCTAGAACAGCCCAGCCGTCAAGTCTTGGCCCAGCAGCTCGCTGACCCAGAAGGTTGGGATATTCTCTTTTTTGCAGGCCATAGCTGTAGTGAGCAGCAGAGCCAGCGGGGTCGAATTTACATCAATGATACGGAAAGTCTCACCATTGACGAACTGCAAAAAACGCTCACGGGCTCCATTGAGCGCGGGCTAAAGCTAGCGATTTTTAATAGCTGTGATGGACTCGGTCTCGCCAAGTCTCTTATCAAACTTCAAATTCCACAAACCATCATCATGCGGGAACCCGTTCCCGACGAAGTGGCCCATAAATTTCTAGAGTTTTTCCTTCAGAACTTTTCCCAAGATATCCCCCTATCTCGCTCAGTCAAGAATGCGCGAGAAAGCCTAGAAGCCATCCAGAACAAGCTTCCCTATGCCACCTGGCTCCCTATTATTTTCCAGCATCCCCTGGCCCCGCCCTTGGTCTGGCCAAGGAAAGAAAAGTCCAATAGTAATATTGGAGCAAGCTTGAAACGCATTGCTTTTCCCTCTCTATTAGCCCTCACCGGTCTTCTCGCCTTAGGCGGTCTTCGCCACACCATCCCAGCCCCCCAAGCCCTAGGCGATAACCAGAGTCGCGGTGAAGAAATCTTAGATACTCAAGCAGCCTCTCGGCCCAAATTGCGAGCTGCTGCCCTGATCGCCGATTGCCAAATGTCCCGCTGGGAATCGCTCAGCCTCTGGGACAGCAGCATTCGGCAGCGCTGGCAAAATTGCATCCGTACGCCCCAGCAATATCAAACTTCCGCCGCCCTGTTCGCCAAAGCCTGGAGCGAGGATGACAAAAAAGATCCAGAAACCTTGATCTACCTCAACAACACCCTGCTCGAAGCTCACCAGTTGGACTACTACACCATTGCCGTGGCCATCCCCCTAATTCGCGACCGGGACGGCAACGTTGAATCTTCCGACCTCGCCCGTGAGCTGCTGCGAGGTGTTGCTCAACTCCAAACCCAGGTCAATCAGGGCTTAACAGAAGTCAACGCTGCCCTTGAGCCCATCCTAATGAAGCGAGGCGCTCTACCCTTCATTCCCCTCAAACCTGGTAAGGGCTTAAAGGTCGTCATTGTCGATGATTCCAACCAAGTCGCAAAAGCCAAAAGCATCGCCCAAACCTTGGTCAAGCAAAAAGACCTATTGGGAGTTGTGGGCCATTACGCCAGTGAAATGACCATTGCCACCGTAGATATTTATAATCGCTATCAATTCCCCCTAATCTCTCCGGGCTCGACCAGCGAAGAACTGACCGAAATGGCTCGCCCTTTCTTTTTTAGAACGGTTCCCACAACCGGAGAAGAAGCAAGGTTTTTACTAAATCACTTAAACGCTCCAAGCAAGCAGAACGTCACGGTTCTCTTTAATCCAGCCAGCCCTTTCTCAGCTTCACTATGGCGTGAATTCAAGCAACAGTTTAAACAAAGACATCCCGACAAGGAAGACTATCTTGCCATTAAAGGGCTAAACCTCGCGGACCCCAAATTTGATGCCCAACAAGTCGTTGCGGAGATTCAGAAAGATCCAAACCGGGCGATCGTATTGATTCCCGATGGTCAGGTCACTGACTCCCTCGCCAATGCTGTAGAAGTCATTCGCGAAAACCAAGGGAAAAATATGATTGCCGCTTCCTGGGGAGTTTATAGCCCAGAAACGCTAAAGATCGGGGACTTACAGGCCTTTGAAAAATTGATTGTTTCCAGCCCCTGGCATTATCTTAATAGCCCTGATCCTGAGTTCCCCCAGCTCGCTGAACAACTCTGGGGGGGCACGATTAGCACCCGTACAGCTCCAGCCTATGATGCCACGCTAGTTCTCGCCCAGGCGATCGCGCTACAGTCGCATCCCAGTCGCCAAAGGGTGCAAAAACAGTTATCAAATCCAAGCTTTGAGGTGGACGGTGTCACTGGGAAAATTCAATTTGAGGCTGGCAATGGCAATCGTCAAGATCCTCTCCAGGAAATGCTTCACGTTGTCTCTTGTGAAACTCGCCAATACGGTCTTGCTTTTGTTCCTCTAAAGTTTGATACCGCTGAACAAACTGGACTTTCATGTGGTCAGTAATGCTGAACTAAGTTCCATAGAAGCCTCTACATGAAGGTCTTCCACAGATCTTCCAGTTGAGACTAGATGCCAGATTCAGAACTGATTTATAAAGCTACTTCCTGGCTTGATCCATCAGGCTGGTCTGTGCAATATTCTCTAAGCAAAGCCCCTATTCCACCTGAGTTCGACAAATTTAAATCTGGCTTGGCTCTGCCACCGTGAGCTAAAGTTCACGGCTCAAAGCTCAAGTCCGTTAAAACAGATTAAACAGCCCACCAGCGAGGGTTGCAGCCCACTGAAGTGGGCTTTCGCTCTTAGGCTGGGATTCATTCCCAGACTGCTTCGCCAGTGCTTGTTCGAGCTGTCGAACTCAGGTCATTTTAGCTCCTGACAATCGAGCAATCGTGCAAAAAAGCATGACTTCTAGCCTCAAAAAACGTTGATGAAGCATTGAAAATGAGATAAAGCTATTCGCTCTAAATTAAAAGCCGTTCTCTGCATGGAGCCACAGAGAACGGCTTTAGCCTCGGGTACTTGCTTGCTGGGAAATCCCTACTTCCAGTCGGTTAGGGACTTCCAAGGAATAAAGCATCCGCAGTTAAATCGTTCCAGCAGAGCTGCATTCAACCCTTGCCAGTTTGGCTTCGCCTGGCTGCTGTGAGCTAAAGTTCACAGCTCAAAGCTCAAGTCCGTTAAAACGGACTGAAAAGCCCTAGGCGTTTCGGGGAGGAATTCCAATCGCTATCAGACAAAGGTTGGGATGTTTTATTTCTGGGACCTCCCTTAGCAATGCCCTATCGCTAGATTTTGTGCAAGCCTTTACCGGTTCAAGATGCATCAGCTTCAGAGGTTTCAGAGGCTCCGGAATCTTCCACAAAAGGTAGTTCATCCTCGGGCACGCCCACTTTGAGATTTGTCTGGGATTCCAGATGGGTGCGCACTGACGTCCCGAGATCCCGCTCCACAATGAAACTGAAACGCTCTAAGGGTGGTAATTCAACGGCTTCGAGTGGCTCCACAGATGAGGCCTGGGGTTGATATTGAACGGTCACCTCCGCTACGGGTTTATTCCGAGTCGCAAAGAAACCGATCGCACCAAACAGCAACGTATTAACGGCCCGAGCACCGTTGTTACCCTGTTTAAATTCACGATATTGCAGCTGCTCCATCAGCTCGTAGCCCAGGCTGACTTCTCGGGTGGAACGGCGATCGCCCAAGACCTGCAATGGCTCTCCTTCCTCGATATAAGCCACAATGCTGTCTTCTGTAAGCACAAACTTACAGTCACCTCCCTGCTCAGCATCCCCAGTCCCCCAAACACATCGAGCAGCCTTGCCCGGCCGATCCTCAAGGGAGATCGGTGCGCTATACCCCTCACATTTAGAATTATAAGGAAAGCTAGAGCAGAGTTGGTAGAGTTTCTCACTTGTCATTTCTGCAAGGGAAGAGGGTGAATTCAAACTGAAAACCGCAAGCAATACAGGCAATACAACCCATCGACTAGACATCGAAAAATCAGTTTTTTTGAGATTCAAATACATGACAAACTCCAAAGCAAAGTTGAGGGAAATCCAGACGGCAGACATCAACATTGAGAGAATACCGAACCCATCATTAAGACGATTCAGGAATTCCCTCAAATAGAATCGATTTACGCAAACACAAAATTTTCAGAAGTCAAACTCTGGAGTTCAGTACCAGAAAGAAAAGCGAGACCTTCTCCAGTCACTTGATGGCTCAGCAGGGTACCTGTGACTCCATCAATCTCCAGTTGATCAATGGCAAGGCTGCCCAAGCTGAGGCCAACCGTCAGTCCCAAGACATCATGATTCACCTGGAAATCAAAGATAAAGTCTAAGCCCTGGTTGATTTCGAGGAGGAAGCGATCGCAACCCTCTCCCCCCCAGAGCTGATCTAAACCTGCACCGCCCACAAGGGTGTCATCACCGCTACCCCCGCGCAGAATATCATCGCCACTTAAGCCCCAGAGGCTGTCATCTCCCCCCTGCCCATTAATGACATCATCAGATTGAGAGAAGCCCGTAGTTTGATTATCTAAATCATTGAGGAAGGTAACCGTATTGAGGTTGAGCACTTGATTGAGATTAGCATCAGCATTAAAGACATCAAAGCTATCTTCTAACGCACTTTGGCCATCAAAAAGAATATTGCCATGGACAAAGGGAGTTGAGGCATTTGCGGGGAGATTATCCAGAGATTCCAAAGCGAAGTTCTCTAGCAATACAACCGAATCAACTTGAGCCAGGAAAGGATCTAAGCTTTCAAATCCAAGCAGAAGGCCCTGCTCCGTCTCAGTGAGAATCAGTTTATCGGCAGTCAATCCTGCTCCCACAAACTGAAGCTGGTCTAATTCAGCGATGGCTTCAGCACTGGCGATCGGGCCAGTGCCTACACCCCCAAAATCTGTAATCACATCCAGACCATCCCCCGCGACATAGAGGAAATGATCTTGGCCACCGCCACCCACTAGAACATCACTGCCGAAATTACCCCAGAGGATATCGTTGCCTGCTCCACCATTTAGTAGATCGTTGCCAGCCCCGCCATCAAGGTCATCATTTCCGGAACCTCCGTACAGTTGATCATCACCCAGCTCACCGTTCAGCAGGTCATTGCCCGAACCGCCATCCAACCCATCATCTCCGTCAAATCCGAGCAGGATATCTTGACCTGCTCCTCCGGCTAAATAATCATTTCCTGCCATACCATCCAAATAATCACTGCCCGTTCCGCCGTAGAGGCTGTCACTGTCTGCGCCCCCATTCAGGGAGTCATCACCCAGACCACCCTCTAGATAATCCTCTCCGACCCCGCCTTGGAGAGTATCATCGCCATCAAAACCAAAGAGGCTGTCATGTCCGGCCCCTCCGTAGAGCTGGTCATCGCCCAGTCCGCCCTCTAGGGAATCATCACCCAATTCACCGTAGAGCTGGTCGTTGCCTTCGCCGCCCTTGAGCAGATCGTTCCCGTCAAAGCCCAGCAACTGGTCATTGCCAGCATCACCCTCTAACAGATCATCTCCCACACCTCCATCCAGAGCATCGTTGCCAGCGCCGCCATAGAGGTCATCGTTTCCAGAACCACCGTTTAGGACATCCAGGCCCAGTTCACCAAAGAGCTGGTCATGGCCTTCGCCACCCAAGAGTTCGTCATTGCCATCGGCACCGAAAACCTGGTCATCGCCCATCTCCCCCATCAGCTGGTCATGGCCTGATTCACCGAAGAGAAAATCATCGCCTTCCCCGCCGGAGAGAACGTCATCCCCAGTAGCACCGAGCAAACGATCATTGCCCGCACCGCCATCGAGCTGGTCATCACCCGTGCCCCCCTCGAGAATGTCATTGCCTTCACCACCGTCTAAAACATCATTACCTGCCCCACCATCCAGCCAATCATGGCCCGATTCCCCCTCAAGCTGGTCATCGCCCGCTTCACCGTAGAGCAGATCATCTCCATCGAAGCCCAGTAGCGTATCATTACCTGTCCAGCCATAGAGGATATCGTCTCCCCCAAGACCATCCAAGACATCATCACCCGCATCGCCATCCAAAAAGTTGTCAGCTAGGTTGCCAATCAAAATGTCGTTACCGCCAGAGCCAATTGCATTCTCGATCGTCACGCCATGGGCGATCGTGACACCAGCAATGCCCTCCACTTTGGAGAGGTAGCCCCCTGCATTAGGACCCGTTAAAGGCGCTGCATTGAGGTTAATCACTGCATCGGCTGTGGTGTAAGCAGCAACATTAATCGTGTCATTTCCCCCCGCATCCCAAATCGCCTCATAAAAGGTTCCTGGAGCATTGTTGGTAGGCAAACTGTATAGATCATCCCCTAGGTTGTAAGACCAGTTAGCCCCGTACAAGGCCTGTACCGCTGCAATATCCAAAGCCATGGGCGTTGCCTGATAACCAAATGGAGAATTGAATGGAAGGTCATCGGACAACAGTCCATCGTTGTAGGACATGGTGGTCCACACACCTTGGTTGAGCTCATCAGTGCCAAGATCTTCAGGGAAAACGACCCCTGGAAAAATTGTTGAGCCACCGCCATTGTCATGGGGATGGGCTAATCCCAAGCCATGGCCCAATTCATGGACAAGTGTTACAAAGCCATTGCCCCCCGGCATAAGACCCACAGCGTCCCAACTGGGAGCTTCAAAATTGAATAAGCCTAGGCCACTACCAAGTTCACCCGGTGGAATAAACAGACCGAGACCATCGAAGAGACTCAAGTTATCGGTGATCGCCAGGTTGAAATCTGCCTCCGGGGAATCATCGGGAACTTGAACAAAACTCAAATTAGCCACATTCTCCCAAGTCTGGAGAGCCAGTTGGGCAGCTTCGATCTCGTAGCTCATCCAGGCGTAATAAAAATCTGAGAAAATCCCAATGCCTTCGGGATTTTCGTTTAAGAAACTGTAAGAAATCACTGTTCCAGGACCAGTTCCAACAGTCTCTCCTCCCCATAGCAAGCTATCAATATAGGGATTGCCTGACGGACTCAACAGTTCCTGTTCAGAATTTGTTTCTACGGCTCCAAGGGTCAGGGCTGGAAGCGCAGCAAAGGTTGGTTCTACAGCATTGATTGCCAGGGCTTCGCTTTGCAATGCATCCATTTCTAATTCATCCATCGCCGAACCGGAGGGAAGCAATGCAGGTAGAACAGCAGTGAAATCTAGGTTAGCCATGGGTAACAAACAGTCCTAACGAGGAGGTCTTTCCTTGTATTCGTTGGAACGATTGAATTTATTCACGAGAGCTTGAATCTAGTTTCAGTTGCCTTGCTGAAGCGCTGCATTTTTACCGATTTAGGGAGCTCTTCGGGTCTGTGAGCTCCAGCCCCAAACTGTTCTGCTCTAAAGGTATGCGCAGCATCTTTCATGGCCAGACGGTGTGGTTTCCACGCCTCAAGCCCATCCCCAGCCAGCAGAAACCCTGGTTACCCTAGAAAGAGGAGGAGAGCGTTCCAGCCCAATCTTCCTCGACCCACCCAGCGACTAGGCACGCCATGGCCCTCGAACCCAAAGTCATGAAAGCCGTTGAGGCCCTCAACTACCGCGCCACCGTCGGCGACATCGCGGCCCAGGCAGGTTTACAAATTCCCCTTGCTGAGCAGGGCCTCCTCGCCCTGGCCAGCGAAGTGGGTGGCAATTTACAAGTGGCTGACAGCGGCGATATCGCCTATAGCTTCCCCAAGAACTTCCGTAGCATCCTCCTCAGCAAATACTGGAAGCTCCGCCTCACCGCCTGGTTGGGCAAAGCCTGGAAAATCCTCTTCTACCTCATTCGCATCTCCTTCGGTATTGCCCTAGTGTCCTCCATTGGCATTATGGCGATCGCCCTAATCATCCTCGCCATCGCCGCCGCCACGGCCCTTTCCAACAGCGACGACAACAATAACAACAGCTCCTTCAATGTCGGTGGCCTCTTCTACATCCTCTCCGACCTCTTCAGCAGCGCCCTCCGCCTCTTCTTCTATGCCGACTGGCTGGGCTACGGCGGCTATGGTCGCAGGAGCTACGGTTATGGCAACCGCTCCCAAAGCCGATCGCGCCAAAGATTCTCTTCCAACAAACCAAAATCCGAACTCAACTTCCTCGAATCCATCTTCTCCTTCCTCTTCGGTGACGGTCACCCCAACGATGACTTAGAAGACCGTCGCTGGCGTTCCATCGCTGGAGTAATTCGAGATCATCAAGGGGCGATCGCCGCTGAACAGGTCATCCCCTTCCTCGATAGTCCAAAAGCAGAGCCCGACGACGCCATCCTCCCTGTCCTGGTGCAGTTCCAAGGCCAGCCCATCGTCAGCCCCCAAGGCGAAATCGTCTACCAATTCCCTGAGCTCCAAGTCACAGCGGCAGCAGGACAAGGCGGGAATTCTGGCATGGCCTATCTACGGGAAAATTCCTGGAAATTTAGCAAAGCCACAACAAACCAGCTTTGGGCCGCAGGAATGTTGGGAGTCGTCAATGCAAGCCTAGCTGCATTGTTAGGTATACAACTACCGAGTTTAACCGCTACAGGCATTGGTTTCCTCAGCTTTGTCAGCCAGATTTATCCGCTATTGCTGCTCTATGGCTTGGGCTTTCTCGTGATTCCCTTAATTCGTTGGCAAGTTGTTAAATGGCGCGATCGCGGCCTCCAGCAACGCAACCAGCAACGCCAGGACCTCGCCCGCCAGCTCCAACAACCGAGCCAAGCCCTGCTTAGCAAGCTCTCCTATGCCCAGCAATTTGCGTTGCAAAAGCAACTAAAGTCTGAAGATGCGGCTTATACCACAGAGCAAGACCTGCTGAGTCAAGAGATCTCCCAGCAAGCCAAAGATGATGATGAGTGGAAACGACGCCTTGAGTTAGGAAATAACTAAAATTTAGTCTCGACATAATAATGAAAAGCAGGAGTTGAAATCCCTCTATTCCGAACGGGATCAACAGACAACTTGACGATGTGCGCAATACCTAAAATCTCGTTCCAGCATGGACAAGAGTAAGGTTTCTAAGAACTTAATTTCAATCAAGGTTGTAATCAAACTAAAGCAAACAATTATTGCGCAGACATTAAGAGTTACACAATAGATTCATGACCAGAGACTTTAGGGATACGCTACCTAATGTCTTTCCCTGTCTGGATTTAGCATCGTTTTCATCTAATCTCAGGCCCACAGACTTGTTAAGGGGTTGCTTTACCTAATTGGTACGCTCACTAGCTTCGACTGAGGCCTGCATTTTAGATTAATTTGCTTGTACTACTTCAATGCGTTCTATCAATGAATAGTTTTGCGATCGCATGTATTCCCCATGTAATACGTGTGATTAGCACCTATCTGACCATAGGTGCCATTTTCTCAATTCCCTTTGTCACCTTCTTAGTCCGCTTTGTGGATCCTTCTGCGAAAGGCTTAGCGATTGGTTTTCGCTTACTCATCATTCCGGGGGTTTGTGTCTTTTGGCCCCTCTTTGTTTGGCGTTTAGTTCGTCGTCAGCAGACGCCCACAGAACGTAATATCCATCGATTGCGTGCTCAACAGAATGCGGCCTAGGCCAATAGGAGAACTTGAATGATTCATGAGCGTCGGCAGGCTCACTTCTACGCCTCAGTAGCCCTGGCCTGCATTTTGCCCCTAGGCTTTTTAGCCTCACTTCTGCTGCGGCCCAGCTATGGCCCAGTTGAATCCACTGCTGTGGAAATCTTTGACCAATTTGGCTTTGGAGCATCGCCCAGCTCCCGAGAAGAGAACATCTCACAATCCATGGATTGGAAGGTGGGCAGCATCCCGCTGCGAGGCGAGGCATTAAAGCCCACTGGAGAAAAGCCTGCCTTGCTGGCAATCACGCCCCAACGGGCGATCCAGCAACCCGATGTGCTGGTCTATTGGCAAGCCGGAGACCAAGCTTCAACAGAAGCTTTAGCGGACGATGCGCTATTCCTAGGCTCCCTCGTTGGAGAATCCCGGCGGGAATTTGAGTTAACAAGTGCCATCCGGGGTAAAGCAGGAAATCTGCTGATTTACAGTCAGGGCAAAGATAAGGTACTAGCCGCATTACCTTTGCCTGCGGAGATGACAACTCCCAATTAGATCGCCGTACCCCAAATGACCCTTCAATAGTCGGAGCGACCATAGCCGTGAGTGTTGCTTACAAGTCGATTCAATGGAATCGCTTTAAAATTACCTACGATGTACTGCTATGGCTATCCATAGCCCTGTACATCGCCCTCTTTACCTGGTCAGCCCACCTGATGGGTCCCGACCTCGACATGCGCGGGCTGCAAATTCGAGCCTATGGCTCAGCAGCCTTTCTCTTGCTCCATGTGATTTTATCTATTGGGCCTCTCTGTAGGCTGGATAGGCGCTTTTTGCCCCTGCTCTACAATCGGCGGCACATGGGGGTAACCATGTTTTTGTTGGGGTTAGTCCATGTGATTGGCTTTAACCTTGCCAAAATTCCGCTGATAGAAAAGATTCCCTCAATCAGTAAGTTTCCCCTTAAAACGACGGGCGCTCTGACTTGGTATCACGACTTTGGCAACTTAGACCCCATCGTGAGTTTGTTTGCGGGTAACACTCAATATGGATCTTTGACTCGTTTTCCCTTTGAGTCTCTAGGCGTTGTGGGACTCGTGATTCTGTGTCTCATGGCCATTACCAGCCATGACTTTTGGTTAGCCAACCTGACAGCACCCATTTGGAAAGGGCTGCACATGTCAGTGTATGTGGCCTATGCCGCCTTGGTAGGCCATGTGGTGCTGGGGGCGATTCAAACCAATCGCCATCCGATTTTGACAATTATGGTGGGTTTAGGTCTGGTCTGGATTACGGCCATTCATTTGATTGCGGCGCTGAAGGAACGTAAGGGCGATCTTCCCATCGCAAATGCAGCACCCGCCGCAGATAACTACGTTGAGATTGGCAACGTTAGCGACATTCCTGAGAACCGGGCCAAGATCGTCACGGTTGCTGGCGAACGCGTTGCGGTCTTCAAGTACGACGGTAAGGTCTCGGCAATTTCCAATGTTTGCCAACATCAAAATGGTCCCCTGGGCGAAGGCAAAGTGATTGATGGTTGCATCACTTGTCCCTGGCATGGCTATCAGTATTTGCCAGAGACTGGTGCTTCGCCGCCGCCTTTTATAGAGTCAGTACCTACATTTAACGTACGGCTGGACGGCGATCGCATTTTCATCAGCACCATCCCCAACCCTCCCGGAACCCAAACCCCTGCTGCTCCCATCAATCCTGGCATGGAGGGTAGAGCATGAATCCTGATCCCATGAATAAGCGTAATTCTCAAGCCTCGAATTCCACCGAAGATGAATTCTTTAGTGGATACAGTCGCCTTCCTAAAGGTATTAAGCGATTTCTGTTTCGGTTCATTCCGCTGCTGTTTGTCGGTGTAGCGCTCTTTGGCTTTTTTGTGCCTCGCTTGCATGATCAGTTCAATGCGGGCAAATTTGGCGGAGGTGAATTGCAGGGATTTCTAGTGGGTGAACCTGTCCCTCATTTACTCGTTCCTCGTAAAGGAAAGGTCGAATCTGGTTCTAAATTCTCTCGTTACTTGCTGTCAGCCAACAATAAAGCAGGCGTTTCAGCCAAGGTGACCGACCATGTGGGCAAGTGGGTCAAGATCAAAGGATTGATGGTCCACCGCAATAATCTCACTTTAATGACGACTGGCAAGGCTGAGCCAATTGAAGCACCTGCCAATGCTCCAGCAGCACCAGAGCCAGGTGTGGAACTGGGTGAGTTCTCTTTAAAGGGGGAAATCCTGGATGGCAAATGCTATCCCGGTGTGATGAAGCCTGGTCAGGGTAAAACCCATCGAGCTTGCGCCATTCGCTGCATCAGTGGCGGTGTTCCAGCAGTCTTCCTCTCCCACAACGATCAAGGCGATCCGCTCTACTTCCTCTTGGCAGATAGCGCAGGCAAAGCCGTAAACAAACAGGTCTTGGATATGGTCGCTGATCCAATAGAAATCACTGGGCAAGTAACTCAGTATGGCGATTTCTTTTTGCTCAAGGCTGATCCTTCAACCTACAAGCTCAGTTAAGTCATTTCTAGAGCTTTATGACTTGTCGTAAAGCTCGATGGCTTGGGATAGGTGCTTCCCATATGGGTGATTCCTATGGCATCTATCCCTAAAAGCTTCTTGCACAGTCTTTAGGTTCTCACTAGGGTTTGTGATGGGCATTGAAATGAGATCAAAACCCGATTTGTTTTGGAAGGAGACTCTCCATGGTCATGCCTGGGATTGTATTAGCGATTGGCTTGGCTCTCATCCATGGGTTTGCCTCTCAAATTCCCATTGAGGCTTTCATTCCCAAAAAGCGCTGGCTATCTTTTGCTGGTGGGGTGTCCCTAGGTTATGTTTTCTTGGAGATTTTTCCAGAACTGAGCCATGCCCAAGAAGAGTTGCTTCACTCAGAGGCACCTTTTTTAAGCTATCTAGAAAATCATATTTACATTTTGGCTTTACTGGGATTGGTAATGTTCTATCTCTTGGACAAAATTGCCCTAGGCGCTAGGGCAAATCAAGATGAGAATGGCTCACTATTCTTTTGGATTCATATCTTTTCATTTGCATTGCTCAACGGCATCCTGGGCTATTTACTCCAAGATTTATCCCGGCATAGTTTGCTCTCTTGCATTCTTTTATTCTTAGCACTTGCCCTGCATTTGTTCATTGTGGATGAGAGTTTGCGTGAACATCACCAGCTTCCCTATGACCGCATCGGCCGTTGGATCTTAGTAGCTGCGGTGATTGTGGGGATGGTTTTGGGCCAGGGAATGCATTTACAAGAAGCCACCGTTTCAATTGTCTGGTCTTTCTTGGCCGGTAGCATCATCCTCAATGTTTTGAAGCGGGAATTGCCATCGGAAAAGGACACCTGTGTGGCTTCTTTTTTGGGGGGAACCCTGTTGTTCTCTGTATTGCTGAATCTACGATAGGACTTAAGTCATGAAAGCAGTCAAAATTGAAGACTGGGATATTTCACATTGCCCAGGACTTGTTTGTCCACTTTCAACCCCAAACATTGTCGATCTTGACCGTTTATCCTGCTGGCGGGCTCATTTATGATCGGCATCAGCTCTAATCCAGGCAAGCAAAATGACAAGAAGCAATCCTAGTTAGTTAGGCTTTTTTTGTTCGACAACATCATCCTTAAAATGCCTTGAAGCAGAAATTGCCCTTCGAATAAGACCAATACTGCTCCTTTGCTCCTTCTTTCCTGGGTGGCGTTGTGCTGTTTTCTGTATTGCTGAATTTACGATAGGAACTATGTCATGAACGCAGTCAAAATTGCAGACTGGAGTGAACTGGGCGATCGCCAACCCACCGCAGCCCTAGTTGAAGGGGTTGATCTCCTAATCCTGCGCTTGGATGATGCTGTTTCAGTGCTCTACGGACGCTGCAAACACCGGGGTGCCTTAATGGTGGATGGCCATGTGCAAGGTGACGATATCATCTGCGGCGTTCATGGCTGGGACTATCGTGCTGATACAGGCGTTAGCGCCTACAACAATAGTGAATACCTCGACAAATTTAAGGCCTGGATAGAAGACGGCGCGGTCTATGTCGATGCCGACGAAATCATTGCCTGGAAACAGGAGCATCCCCAGCCCTATAACCGCGAGGCCTATCAAGGGGCCTATGCGGATATTCACGGCACCGTCGAGGAACCCAGCACTCACTATATTCATCAGCTGGCCAATGATGGATTGTCAAAAGTGGGGCACCATGGCCCGGTGTCTGCCATGGGTGTGCCTGCCCCCAATTTGCCGCTATGGGATGATATTCAGTTTGTGACGGCACAACTGGCACGGTTGCCCCAGCTCGATGATGTGGCGGTGGGCACTGAGCTAGTGATTGGTCCCAATGCCAAGCAGCCGCTGAAGCTGGACTTGCCGATTTTTGTCTCGGATATGAGCTTTGGGGCGCTGTCGGAGGAGGCCAAGATTGCCTTATCCAAGGGGGCAGAGCTGGCCGGGACGGGCATTTGTTCTGGTGAGGGAGGCATGTTACCCGAGGAGCAGGCGGCTAATAGTCGCTATTTTTATGAATTGGCTTCGGCCCGGTTTGGTTTCTCCTTAGAGAAGCTGATGCAGGTCCAGGCCTTCCACTTCAAGTGCGGTCAGGGAGCCAAAACAGGCACGGGGGGTCACCTGCCAGGCCATAAGGTAAAGGGCAAGATAGCCGAAGTGCGAGGGCTGGAGGAAGGACAGTCGGCTATTTCGCCACCGCGCTTCCCCGATTGGGAATCGGTGGATGACTTCAAGAAATTTGCCGCAACGGTTCGAGATACAACTGGGGGTATACCCATTGGCGTCAAGCTCTCGGCTCAGCATGTTGAGTTGGATATCGATGCTGCTCTAGAAATCGGTGTGGATTACATTATTTTGGATGGCCGGGGCGGTGGCACTGGAGCTGCACCCGATCTGTTTCGCAACAATATCTCGGTGCCGACGATTCCGGCTCTGGCCCGTGCTCGCCGCCATTTAGATAAGCGCGGTGCCCAGCATGTGACGCTGATTATTACGGGTGGTTTGCGGACCCCGGCTGATTTTGCCAAGGCCCTGGCCTTGGGTGCGGATGGTGTGGCGGTGTCTAATTCCGCGATTCAGGCGATCGGCTGTTTGGGGATGCGGGCTTGTCATACGAATAACTGCCCGGTTGGTATTGCAACCCAGAGGGAGGATTTGCGATCGCGTCTCATCATTGACGATGCAGCCCAACGCCTCGACCGATTCTTTCGTGCTTCGACTGAGCTGATGCAGGTTCTAGCCCGTGCCTGTGGCCACACCCATCTCAACCAGCTCTGTGCTGATGACTTGACGACTTGGAAGCGGGATATGGCCCATTTGTCGGGGGTGAATTACGGCGGAGTCACGCCTCTGTAGCTCGGCGATCGGATCTGTTCACAACTGATTTAAACCAGCCCAGGAATCTAGCCATGTCCAACAGCTCAACCCCTGTCCAGACCGAATGGTTTCGCGTCGCCGACCTCGACGAGCTGCCCGAAGGTCGAGTCAAAACCGTCGTTGCAGGACATAAAAGCATTGCCCTGACCCACCACAATGACCAATACGGTGCCTTGGACAATCGCTGCCCCCACCAGGGCGGTCCCCTAGGCGAAGGCTCTATCGAGAATGGGCTACTGCGCTGTCCCTGGCATGGCTGGGACTATTGCCCCCTGACGGGGCAACCGCCGGGTGACTTGGCCGTGGATGATTCCCTCGAAACCTTTCCGGTGGAAGTGCGGGACGATGGCATTTACGTTGGCCTAGCAACTGAAGCTCCCCACGTTCGCACCATCACCGATGTCATGGCGGAAACCATGGTTAATTGGGGCGTGACCCATGTGTTTGGCATGGTGGGCCATTCCAACTTGGGCCTCGCCGATGCCCTGCGGCGACAGGAGCTGCAAGGCAATCTCACCTTTATCGGCATTCGCCATGAGGGGGCAGGAGCCTTTGCAGCTTCGGCCTATGCCAAACTAACCGGCAAGCCTGCTGCCTGCTTGACCATTGCTGGACCTGGAGCAACGAACCTGCTGACGGGCATGTGGGATGCCAAGGTGGATCGAGCTCCGGTGCTGGCATTGACGGGTCAGGTTAGCTCCCAGGTTTTGGGCACTGGCAACTTCCAGGAATGCGATTTGTCCGCTGCCTTTAGCGGCGTA
>CALLAT010000125.1 GCA_938002085.1 uncultured Pseudanabaenaceae cyanobacterium | reverse complement strand
GTGCAGATCGGGTGAGACAACTAGCGCTTGGGCTTGAGCAATTGTTTCCAACTGAGCCAGAGCCTTGGGATAAAAGCCTTGGTCACGCAGGGCGATCGCCTCACCCAGTCGCGTAGACAACTGTTCTAAAGCTTCGATATCCTTAGCCTGAAAACTCTTTTGAGCAATAAAGGCCGTTTCGGACAGGCCCAGCTCTGGGAGATCTAAGGGCGATCGCGCCAACCCTCCTCGGCCCGTAATGTGAAACTGAGCCTCGCCCACATTGCAACCCTGAGCAAGACGATCTACGGGCTCCAGCGTCGCATCTGGCAATGCAGCCAAGGCCGAGTCTGGCTTAATATTAGGCTGCGCAAACTCTACCGTGCCGCCAAACTGCGCCCCCAACTCAGAAGAAGCTGTGATATCACTCTGACCAGACAGTTGTTGGCGCACCTCCAATCCCACTAATGCAGAGGTGTTCAATGTAATTTGCCCTCCCGTATTCGCCACGGCATTCGCAGTGATATCACTATTTTCAGAAGGCTTTGCAATGATATTCTCAACGGCAATATCAATATTGCCACCAATCCCCTGCCCCCCAGCTGAAGCTGAAATCTCACTGCCATTGCGCAAGCTCAAGGTTTCCTCTCCCCGAATCGAAATATTCCCCCCATCACCCTGCACAGTACTGGCTTCTAAGCTTGAGTCATCCAAGCTCAAACGGTCAACAACAATTTCTAAGCTACCCGCATCACCCATACCTTCATTGGTCGTACTAATACGCCCCTTCTCAAACAATCTCAATGAGGGAGTATTGATAATGATGCTTCCAGAACCACCACTAGGAGCAGGTGGCAATGGAAAAAGTTGTCTCAGGAAATCAGTTTCTGGCAGCCTCCTGGCCCTCGAAGCAATATAGGAAGAGCCAAAACCGGTGATAGCTGAGACTCCTCCGATCTCAACAAACTCCGAAGCATTGACCGTGATATTTCCAGCATCGCCCGAGGCATAAACATTGGCCTCTACCAGTCCTCGTTCAAAAAGACTAAGCCGGGGGGTCTCAATGCGAATACTGCCCGCATCTCCCGCAGAAAAAGACGAAGATGCAATCCCAGCAACAAATTCATTGAGCGGATTAACTCCCTGTAGCAAAACAGAGTCCCTAGCCAAAATCTGGATATTGCCAGCATCTCCCGTACTAAATAAGGCAGAAGAAGAAATCAGCGAGCCAGTTTCAACGGTCAATCTCCCCGTCTCAATATCAATGCCCCCACCGTTCCCTTTCGTAGCCGTTGTAGAAGTAATAAAAGTGCCGAAAGGACTAAAACCTTGGGCATTCACTGAGCCTCTCAAGCTCAAGTCCTCTTCCACTTGAATCTGGATTTCACCAGCATCACCGGAACCGCGAAAGGCTGTCGTCGCTATATTCCCTCCCCCTTCGAGAATCAAATTCCCAGCTCTAATGCCAATATTTCCTCCATCCCCCTGAGCCGTGACAGAGTTGCGTATCGCACTGGGCATTACAAACGCGCTCAGTGTACCTTCCAGGAATAAGCGACCATCGGCCTCAAAGGAAATATGTCCATTCGCTTCAGTCCCTAAATTCTGGCTATAGACAACAGAGCTATCGACTAGCTCAACATCATGTCCGCTAACCTGAATTGTGCTGGGCTGTAAGCCCGTTCCATCAATACGAGTTTGATTTTTGAGAATGATATTGCTAGAGCTGGCGAAGTTTCCATAATCCAAAGCCCAACCCCATTGAGGATGAGGTTGCAGCGCCACCTCCCCATTCTTGCCACTACCCAAGCTAAACTGCACGCCACCTTGGGGGAACAGAGATTGCCCTAGCTGGGGTTGAATCGTGCCTCCGTCTAGAAATAGACCGTTACCCACTAACGCCAAAGTATTGCCTGGAGAAAGACTTAAGCCCTTCTCATAGTCAGCCGAAGCAGCTCGAAAGGGCAATGGCAAACCAGAAGGTGGGTCAACCTCAATCTCATGGCCTGGCCCCGTTAAAGAAATCGCTTCTGCATTCTGCCCCAGCTGTAGACCCACTGGCACGGATAAGGACAGCAGGGCATCCGATGGCGATGCCGTCGTCGCAAAGCTCAAGCCATCCTCAAAATGGATTGCCTCTGCTGTAGTTCCAAAGAATGAGCCTCCTACATCTAGGGATGCATTGGGACCCAAGATCAGGCCATAAGGGTTCAGCAAGAAAAGGTCAGGGCTGTCGCCACCAGCAGTCTGCAAAAGCCCGTCAATGTAAGAAGCCTCTGCTCCCGTCACCCGGCTAAAAATACGCTCGATCGCCTCAAAGCCGCCGACCTGTAAGTCAAAGAGGACCGAGCGCGCCCCTGGCGAAAAGGTCTCAAAACTGTGGAAAAGATTAACGCCACTGATAGAGCCACCTTGCACCACAAACCCTTCGGTGCTTGGGTCTAGCTGTACCTGAGTCTGCAGTGTGCCATCAGGCACAACGGTTTGGGCAGCTGCAATCGCAGTTCCCCAAAACACCAGGCAACAGCCAGCGAAACTAAAATGAGCCAAAGTTCGACACAGCATGGAGGAAAACCAAAGCTCATGCGATCGCAATAACATTGACTCTATGGTGCCCCAGCAAGAACCACGACCCCCCTGTGGATATACCCCAGAGCAACTCAGTGGAATCATCTAAATTATGATGTCCGATTAGCCCACACAATCAACTGAGAGGTTGTTGGAAAATTCGGCCAAGCGTCAAAGTTGCGACTTCGACTAGCAAAAAATGTTGAGACCTTATTCATTTGAGCAGCACTATCGGTCATCCTGCTACAGCTAGAGACTTTTCTCAAACGACCTCTTTCTTAGACCCATGAGATGACCTTACCCTTCTCCACAAAGGCGCACTCAGCTCCCGCTCCATCAATGGCTCAATAAATCAGTAATCCATCAAAAATCGAAGCAACCCATTCAATCTCAGCAATCATCCATGATTTCATCATTCACAGGCCATAGATGTGACATGTTTGAATGCATGGGGTTGAACTAACGCAATCCTGCCCTGAGCATCGCGTATCCAAGCGGTTGCTTCAGCAAAGCTCGCCCCTAAAGCGACCCGATTCGCTCTCAGTAAAGCGCTGGAGGAAGTCGTTCTGGAGGACGTGGCCCTAGACTCAAGCAGCTCTGCCTGGCCTAAATCCTCAAGAGTCTGCTGGATAGGAGATCTTTCTGGGGATGCTGCAATGCCACCGCGATCGCTCACCCGCAATGCAGTCCGAGATAAATCGCGGCGACCACAGCCTCTTGCAGTCAATGGACGAAGACCTTGCTGACTCAAAGCAACTAGGCTCAACTCATACTCCGCTGCCGGTACGGAACCCGACATCAACGCCAGCCATGGCGGCACACCAGGCATGGCAAAGACATCACCCGAGTCTTCCGGATTATTAGCAGGAACCGTAGGTGGGACAGGCTGGGGAGCCAAGGGGGCTAGCGGTGTAACAGGAGGGGCTACCATCGGAGGAGCAGGAACCCCAAAATAAAACTGATTCAAGATATTGGCACGAGCTTCACCATTAGCCGCCAAATCAAGTGGTGCAAATACAGCCTCGTCAAAATCAGCATTGAGATTTAACCGGCTTGGCTCCAACAGTCCCGTAAACAAAATATCAGCGTTGCTATTAGGTAATGACGTCAATGCATTGGCTGCGATCGCAATGATTCCCCCACCCGGTTGATTGGCATTCGCCTGGATAGAACTGTTGCTCAAATGTGATAGATCACCGCTTAGAGTGATATCAATATCACCTCCAGTGGATGCAGAGAATGTTCCAATTTCACTACTCGTCTCTAAAGATAAATCAGTTCCTAAAAAGCTGAGATTTCCACCATTCGCCTGGCTAAATGCTCGAATCTTCGATTCATCTCGCAAAGATTGATTCGCAGCATTCAGCTCAAAATTACCTCCCGCCGCTTGAGAGTCAATGATGATGCTGGACTGAACCAAGCCAATTTGGCTTCCGCGTAGGGTGATATTACTTCCATCTCCTTGGCTAAAAGCTTGAATATTTGAAGCATCCAAATCAATACGATTGGCATCAAAGACAAGATTGCTACCCACACCTGCACTAGCCAGATTAACAGTGGCTCCATCCGCTAGCCTGATCTGACCTGCCTCAAACTCAATATCCCCTCCAGCCGCCTCACTAAGGCTGAGAATCCCAGACGAACCACCCGAGATATCGACAGTATTTCCCCGAAACTCAATGTTTCCGTTGCCAGCCTGAGTGATGGAGCGAAGTAAACTACCGTCGAGAGATAATTGGGGAGCTTCTATTGTCAAATTTCCAGCAGACCGCTCCTCTAAACCGAGAGCCGTCGTTCTGACTGCAATTTCACTTCGACTGATCAATGAAATGTTATTGGCTGCTGAGAGGTTGATATCAGCGCGATCGCGACCCAGGGTATTCGCCCCAGAGAAGGTTTGAATCCGACTATTGCTCAGCAATAAATCCTGCATGGCCAGGTCAATGCGACCCGCATTTCCTTGAGCCCGCTCACCTACTGTGGTAGAGATCTCACTCCCATTCAGCAGCTGTATATCTCCTGTCAAAAAAGGTCCATCCAGCTGTGATACAGGAGCAGTGATACGTCCACCTTCCAGATTGGGAAAAGTCATCCACTGACTATTATTCAAAGTAATGCGATCTGCTCGCGAAATATCAATATTGCCAGCACTGCCCCCCGCATCAGAACGGGTTATGAATTCACTATCCGTCATGGACAGACTCCCACCTCGCAGAGACAAACGAATCCTGCCATCCTTAGGCTCAACGGGCACAGCCAGGGTATGGATCTTGCTGTTTCGAAGCTCTAGATCAAAAGCTCGAATTCGAACCTCACCATTAATCACAGTACCTGCAGGAATAACGCCACCGACAAGACTGCCATTAGGAATTAGCAAGGAATCCTCGATATCAATATCAGCAACAGTTGCGACATCACCGACCGCCGTTAGACTCAAGGTAATCAGATCAGGCCTTAGAGAAACTGCTCCACCTTGCTTAAAGCCTCCTAAAACCAGCTGATTCCCAGGGACATGCAGGGTGTAATCTGAGATTTCAATGTCACCCGCTAGCAAGGCTAAAGCCTGACCTGGAGATGGATTCAGAATTGAGGTTGGGCCATTCCCATGACCCAACAGTCGAATCTGGGCACCGTTATTCAAACTTGGGAATTGAATACGAACAGTGTCGGGAGAGACCGAGAATAGATCTACAGGTTCGCTCAAGTCAGCGGGAAAGAATCCGCCAGAGAAGCCAGGCCCAGTGGCGACAAAGCGATCGCCCGTACTCACAGCAAAAGTATCCGCAATATTGACCTGGGCATTTCCCCTAAAAATGAAACCGTTGGGATTGAGTAGATATAAACTCGCGCCTTGGGTCGTCAGCAGACCATCAATATCACTAGCACCAGGACTCGCAATACGACCAAAGATTTGCCGAATACTATTGTCATGCTCAAAGAGAACTTGCTCACCCGTTTGAATATCAAATTGTTGGAAGCTATGAAATAGGTTTTCCCCCTGGGGTACACCATCAGTCACCGCAATGCACTGCACCGAGCACCCTGGCCCAGCAAATGCAGAGACATCAGTTCCCGAAGCTCCAATGACTTGAGCTTCGCTCGGCAAACTAGCAGCAAGCCCTAGGCCAAATCCTAGGGCAACAACCAATTGCAAACGCTGGGCCAAGAAGCGAGATTTAGCGAAAGACTTCATGGGAACGGGTTGGGAGGCAGCAAGCGGTAGACTTGACACACAGATTGAGCTCTAGCCTGATTACTGAATCACAGACAAACTCCAACCTTAGACCTGACCTCATCGTTCCCTTTCCCAAGTGGAAGATTCGGCTACTCTCAAAAGACTTTTTAATGAATTCATCTCGCCGATAGAAGCCACGACGAGTTGTGTCCCCAGAAAACAGCAAAAAGCCGCTGCCTATAATAGAAGCAGCGGCTTTTCAATTAGCCTAGGCCAGACATGAACCTAAGAGCAGACTCAGAACTTTACTTGTCGCTCTCAGAGAACTCAGCGTCAATGACGTCGTCGCCATCATCGGAGCCGCCATCACTCGCTTCGCCAGCAGCATCAGTTGGCTCAGCACCTTCAGCGCCATCCTGACCGTAGATGCTGCTGCCCACGCTATAAAGCGCCTGCTGCAGCTCTTCGATTACAGACTTCACCTTTTCAGCATCGTCTTTCTCTTTAGCTTCCTTCAGCTCAGTGACAAAGCCTTCTACCTTCTCCTTGGAGTCAGCAGGAACCTTGTCGCCCAGCTCTTCAAGCTGCTTTTCAGATTGGTAGATGATTTGATCGGCCTGGTTCATCAGGTCAATCTTCTCGCGACGCTCCTTGTCTTGGTCAGCGTTAGCTTCAGCATCGCGCACCATCTTATCCACTTCGCTGTCAGACAGAGTGGAAGCACCGGTGATGCTGATGGACTGCTCTTTGCCAGTGCCCTTATCCTTAGCACTCACGGTGAGGATGCCGTTGGCATCGATGTCGAAGGTGACTTCGATTTGGGGAACGCCACGCTGAGCAGGGGGGATACCGTCGAGGCGGAATGTTCCCAAGCTCTTGTTGTCGTTAGACATTTCACGCTCACCCTGGAGGGCGTGAATCTCCACGTTGGTCTGACCATCCACAGCGGTGGAGAAGGTTTCAGACTTCTTAGTGGGGATGGTGGTGTTGCGGGGGATGAGCTTGGTCATGACGCCACCCAAGGTTTCAACACCCAAGGAGAGAGGCGTTACATCCAAGAGCAGGATGTCCTTGACTTCACCCGCCAAAACACCGGCCTGAATGGCAGCACCAATGGCAACGACTTCGTCAGGGTTTACGGTCTCGTTAGGCTCTTTGCCCAGAACCTTTTTGACGACTTCTTTAACAGAAGGCATGCGGGTGGAACCACCCACCAGAACCACTTCGTCGATGTCGTTCTTATCGAGCTTGGCATCCTTGATGGCCTGCTCGACAGGAATGCGGCAGCGATCAATGAGGTCAGCGCAAAGCTCTTCAAACTGAGCGCGGGTCATGGTCATGTCCAGGTGCTTGGGGCCATCCTGGGTTGCCGTGATGAAGGGCAGGTTGATTTCAGACTGGGTCAAGCTGGAAAGCTCAATCTTGGCTTTTTCAGCTGCTTCAGTCAGGCGCTGCAAGGCTTGGCTGTCCTTACGCAGGTCGATGCCTTCGTTGCGCTTGAAGTCTTCGGCGAGGAAGTCAACGATCGCCTTATCAAAGTCATCACCACCTAAGTGGGTGTCACCTGAAGTAGAAAGCACTTCAAACACGCCATCGCCCACTTCCAAAACGGAAACGTCGAAGGTACCACCACCAAGGTCAAAAACCAGAATGGTTTCGTTGCTCTTCTTATCTAAGCCGTAAGCCAAAGAAGCAGCGGTGGGCTCGTTGAGGATGCGCAGGATTTCGAGGCCTGCAATCTTGCCAGCATCTTTAGTAGCCTGGCGCTGGGAGTCGTTGAAGTAAGCGGGAACAGTTACCACCGCTTGGGTCACGGTTTCACCGAGGTACTTGCTGGCATCATCAGCCAGCTTACGCAGCACCTGGGCAGAAATTTCTTCCGGGGCAAACTTCTTGTCTTCAGCGGGGCAATCCAAGCGGACGTTATTGCCATCATTGACAACCTTGTAAGCCACTTCGGTGGTCTCGTTAGCCACTTCTTCGTGACGCCTACCGATGAAACGCTTCACCGAGTAGAAGGTATTGGTGGGGTTCATCACCGCCTGACGCTTGGCGATTTGGCCCACGCGGCGCTCTTTGGTCTTGGGGTCAAAAGCCACAACTGAAGGCGTTGTGCGGAGTCCTTCAGCGTTAGCGATTACGGTGGGCTTACCACCTTCCATCACTGCAACGCAGGAGTTAGTGGTTCCTAAATCGATTCCGACAACTTTTGCCATGGTG
>CALLAT010000124.1 GCA_938002085.1 uncultured Pseudanabaenaceae cyanobacterium | reverse complement strand
ATGGACAGCGCATCTTCTGTCTATAGCCAGATTGAATGCCAGCGATGTTTTCCCGAAATGCCTCGACATCCCCGTGAATCCACTTAATACTTGGCGACACCGGCCACGGTTTTAAGCGCCAGGGACTAAAATAAATCGGCCAGAGCCCGCATCTCCCCCAGCCCTGATGAGCCAAACGCCTCCCCCCAAAAAACCGAAAACACTCCTGGGTTCCATCACCCAACTGGTGAAGCAGGCGCAGACCCAAATGGCGTTCTCCAAGGTGGAGCTGCGGCGCAATGCCAGGGTGCCGGAGGTGCGCATTGAGGATGGAGAGGACAAAGAAAGTCAACGTAGCTTTCCACTGGTGGGCGATCGCTACTTAATTGGCCGCAGCTCCAGCGCCTGCGACATCACCGTCAGCAACCCCATCGTCAGCCAGGTCCACGTCTCCCTCAATCGCAGCCGCCGCAAGGGCACCGGCTTCATGATTAAGGACGAGGGCTCCACCAACGGCTTTTATTGGAAAAAGAAACGCTACAACCGCCTCGAACTCCAGCACAAAGACATCATTAGCCTCGGCCCACCAGAGCTGGCCAACGGTGTGCAACTGCGCTATATCAACCCGCCCGCCTGGTATCAGCGACTGTTCAAGGGCTGCATCTACGGTGCAGTGGGTTTTGTGGCGCTGGGTGCAGGGCTGATTGCCCTGGAATGGCGCAACTTTTCCGTCAAACAGCTCGGCACGGTGCAAGGCCCCATCGCCGCCTATGCCGGAGATGGCACGCCGCTGCAAACCCTGCGCAGTGACTCTCACCGGGAATTGGATAAAATTTCGGACTTTTCGTCCTACTTGCCTAAGGCGATCGTTGCTTCAGAGGATTCCCGCTACTACTGGCATGTGGGCTTTGACCCGGTGCGCGTCGCCTCTGCCATGTTGATCAATCTCAAGAGTGGCAGCATTCGAGAAGGGGCCAGCACCGTCACCCAACAGATTGCCCGCAGCCTCTACCCCGACTATGTGGGCCAAGATGATTCCGCCAGCCGGAAAATCAAAGAGATTCTCGTAGCGATGAAGCTGGAAACCTTCTACAGCAAGGATTTTTTGCTCAAGACCTACATGAACCGGGTGTACTTGGGCGTGGGCTATGGCTTTGAAGATGCAGCCCAAAAGTATTTCAACAAGTCCGCTGCCGACCTCACCCTCTCGGAATCGGCGACCCTGGTGGGCATTCTCCCTTCTCCGAATGGATTCAGCCCTTGCAGCGATATGGAGACCGCCCGAAATCTGCGCAATCGGGTGATTAATCGCATGGTGGAGCTGGACATGATTAGTCCAGAAGAAGCCAGCGCGGGACGGCGATCGCCCATCGTTATTGATACAGGCGTCTGCCAAGCGACCAACAATACCCTGTCGCCTTATTTCTACGGGCAAATTCTTGACGAGCTAGAGACATTGCTGGGAAACCAGACAGCCAGAGAAGGCAATTTTGTGATTGAAACGGAGCTGAACCTCGCTCTGCAAAATTTGGCCGAGTCAAGTCTGCGTAAAACGGTCCAGACAGAAGGGTCGCGCTACGGCTTTTCCCAAGGGGCAGTGGTGACGATGGATGCGAGTAATGGGGCGATCGTCGCCCTAGTTGGCGGGGTTGATTACTCCAAAAGCCAATTCAATCGCGCCATCCAAGCCCTTCGTCAACCCGGCTCCACCTTCAAAGCCTTTGCCTACGCCGCCGCGCTCGAAAAAGGTATTTCTGCAAGACGGACCTTTTCCTGTGCCCCCCTCAACTGGGGGGGCCAGGGCTATAGCGGCTGCGAGCGTAGCGGCGGCAACATTGATATGTTTCGTGCCCTGGCCCAATCGGAAAATGCCGTTGCCTTGCGCATCGCTCAGGAAGCAGGCCTAGAAACCGTTGCCTCTACCGCTCAAAAAATGGGCATCACGGCAGACTTAACGCCAGTGCCCGGACTCGTACTGGGCCAAAGCGAAGTGCGTCCCTTAGAAATGGTGGGTGCCTACTCCGTGATGGCCAACGGCGGCAGCTACAGCAAGCCCCACGCCATCACTCGCATCTTCGACAGCAACCAATGCGACGACCCCAACAACTACAAAACCTGCCGCTTGGTCTACGACTTTAGCCAAACCCCAGGTCAGCGCCGCCAAGTCATCCGCCCCGACGTTGCCAATACCATGACCCAAATGCTCCAACAGGGTGTGGCCAGCGGAACTGGCCGAGGCGCATCTCTACCGGGCCAAGGCGTCGCTGGCAAAACTGGAACGACCAATAACGGCGTAGACCTTTGGTTTGTAGGTTACTTGCCCAATCAGCAACTAGTAACCGGCGTTTGGTTAGGCAATGACGACAACAGCCCTACCCAAGGCAGTAGTGGTAATGCTGCTTACCTTTGGGGCGAATATATGGGCGCCGCTCTGGAAACCCAGGGATAAAGCGGCTCTGAGTGAACGTTGCAGTAGCCCCCATCCATATCGCAGCAAAAGGCTCGCAAGCTATTGGGTGGCCCTTTACTACGCTGTCCAGTCAGCCACCATCCGATTCAAGGCTCCAAATTTTCATCCGCTGAGCTGGGTGAGAAGAGCAAGCCGCTGTTCACCGAACAAAGGATTTAGGGGGACACCCCTTAGGATTGGGTGCCACAAGATTTGAAAAGCCTTCCTTCGCACTGTTTCAGAGAAACGAAGGGACATATTTGAATTTTTGTATCAGAGAGTCAACAAAACTACAGCATAGTCAGGTGCAAGGGCTCAGTTTCTCCACAAAGCCAATCTGGGCAGCGACACCATAGCTAGCAAGGATCGCGGCAAAACTGCAAAAAGGAGTAAAGATCGGATCTTTCTTAAGAAAACCTTAAAATCAAGCCAGACGGCTATATGGCCTACCGTTCAGTCTATAGATTTCCGTTATGATGACAGCGTTCTAAAGAATAGATAAAAAACGCGAAGAGAATTATTGTTTCTGAGACATTAATTTTAGTTTTTTATCAGATTTGGAATAAGTAGTTCGGTTTGGTGAGAAACGTGACAATTTACGTAGGAAATCTGTCTTTTCAGGCATCTGATGAAGACGTTCGTGAAGTATTCGGCGAGTATGGCGACATTCAGCGCGTCAGCCTGCCTGTTGACCGGGAAACTGGCCGCATGCGCGGTTTTGCTTTTGTCGAACTAGCGGATGAAGCTAGCGAAGACAAAGCAATCAGTGAGCTAGACGGGGCAGAGTGGCTCGGTCGCCAGCTGCGCGTGAGCAAGGCTCGTCCCCGGGAGACCACCCGTAGCACCGCGAGTGCTGGTCGGTCTTTCTCAACGGGTGATAGTTTCTCCCGTGCAGGTTACTAAGCTGCAATGGAGTAATTCCTTTGAATATTTCCGTTTAGGTCTTCTGCTCGAGATATCTTGAACGGTTTGAATCTTATGGTTCATGACCTGGGCGATTACATGGAAGGAAACCCGCCGCCCTTCCATTTTGGAAATTCAATTTAATAACTAGGCTTGTAAAAAAGGTTATTCCCATTGGAATAGCCTTTTTTTCGTTCTAGAAATATGCCAGGATAGCCTTTAACTCCCCTAGCAAAAGATTTATAGTCAACTGCTTTAATTCAAGACCAATATTTTAGAAATCAACGCTATCATCCCCAAGCCTGCATCTAGGATCAAGCGAAGAGTTGACGATAGGGAAGGTTTCCAATTCAGAGTGCCAAAATTTCCAGTTTCATCAACGATTAAGGGGAATTTTAGCGGATGTTTAACTGGGGAAATTCATGAGGATATAAAGCCTTAGAACACCGCCTTTGATTGACACTTCGCAGCAATAAAACTCCCTAGGAGCAGGCTCTATAAAATCAAACTGTACTGGGATCTGCTTGGCTTAGCACATTCCAGTGGAGCATCAACAGGTAGTCGCTCTCACGAGGTCAATCCATTGAAGAGCGGCCAGCTGTCATTCAGATCAACGGTGAGAAATGCGATCGCCCCATAAACCAAAGGATTGGACCAAGATATCCTGAGTAAGGTGAATTGCCCCAGGCGTTTCCCATCCATCGGGATTCTCAGGAACAGAATATGCGCCTATCGCGCCTCCTCGTCATCATTCTAGGTATCGTCCTCATCCTGGGGATGTCACTTTGGCTCGTGGACTCGCTAATGCGGCTCTACTGGCAAATCTCTTACATCAACTCGTTTTTAGCCGGGCTGCTACTGCTGCTGCTGATTGTGCTGTTTGGCCTGTTGATTTTTGCCTTTTTGTATTACGCCAACCTGGTGCGGATGCCGAAGCGCCTCCAGCGCGTGCCTCCCGAAGTGCCCCAAATTAAGGCTGAAGCGGCGGAAAAGAACCTTAAGGCGCTCCAACAGCAGGTGGCGCAAATTCAGGATGAGGTCGCGAAGCAGGCGCTGCTGACGCGATCGCGAGAAATCGAAGCCAGTCTCAGCCGAGGCGACCTGCGCGTGGTTGTCTTTGGTACGGGCTCGGCAGGCAAAACTTCCCTGGTAAATGCGCTGATTGGTCGCATTGTCGGCAGAGTCGGTGCCCCCATGGGCACAACTGATGAAGGGGCGACCTATCGGCTTCAGCTGCGGGGCTTGGAGCGAGACATTTTAATTACGGATACGCCGGGAATTTTGGAAGCAGGTGGACCGGGGAGCGATCGCGACACTCTAGCCCGCCAACTCGCTGTAGAAGCAGATCTACTACTGTTTGTGGCTGACAATGACCTGCGCCGCTCAGAATTTGATGCATTGGAAGCCTTGGCTCGGATTGGTAAGCGCTCGCTCCTAGTCCTCAACAAAACCGACCTGCTCACCGATGCCGACCGGGAGCTGATCCTAGCCCAGCTACGGGAGCGCCTTCGAGGCTTGGTTAGCACCGAAGACGTTGTCGCCGCGAGCGCCAACCCCCAAGCCGTAGCGCTTCCCAATGGCACTGTCGTTGAGCCGGACCCTGAAGTCGTCACCCTGCTCAAGCGCATGGCTGGGGTGTTGCGCCAGGAGGGGGAAGATCTGGTCGCGGACAATATATTGCTGCAATCCCAGCGTCTGGGTGAAGAGGCGAGAGGCCTGCTAGATGCCCAGCGCCGCCGGGATGCAGATGCCGTCGTGGATCGCTTCCAATGGGTTAGTGCTGGGGTGGTGGCAATGACGCCCTTGCCCATGGTGGACATGCTGGGAGCCGCAGCGGTCAATGCTCAGATGGTGGTGGAAATTGGCAAGGTCTACGGCTGTGAGTTGAATATGGACCGGGGCCGGGAGCTGGCGCTGTCCCTGGCCAAGACTCTGACGAGCTTGGGGATTATAAAAGGGGCAGTTCAAATATTGACGACGGCGCTAGAGTTTAACGTTGCCACCATTGCCTTCAGCCGCGTGATTCAAGGCGTCAGTGCTGCCTATTTAACCCGCATCGCTGGCCGTAGCTTTGTGGAATATTTCCGTCAGGACCAAGACTGGGGCGATGGTGGCATGACCGAGGTGGTACAGCGACAGTTTCAGCTCACTCGCAAGGATGAATTTGTGAAGGGTTTTGTGCAACAGGCTCTCGCAAAGGTTGTGACACCTCTGAAAGAGACCCTAAAGGACGAAGGCAACGAACAGGAGCGCGCCGAGCTAGAACGAATTCAGCCCAAGGAGTAAAGTCAGCCAACCATCAGTCTTTCAGCGCTTTGCCAAGGTCTTTTTCGCTGCATCGCATCCAAAGCGATAGGCTGGAGCGAGACATGAGTCCCAGGGTCAGTCAAAACTCCCGTCACAATAAGCACATCGGCTAGGGGGATTCCCCAGCATCATATTCCGTATAGATATGGTGTTGAGGCCAACAAACAATGCTTAAACGAATTGCCAGACTCGAACGCCGTCTCATGTTGGCCACCCTGAGGCTTTTCATGACTCGCATGGAGAAAATTGGTCCCCTTGCGGTTGAGCATTGGTATGACTGTCAGGGACCACAACCCACAGGCAGATCCAATTTAGTGCCCGAACAGTAGCCTTATATCTACCGATATCAGCACGACAGAAGGCAGGGAAGCTAACTAGACAGGGAACAAGCAGCAGCGAGGCAATCATTCGCCTGAGGGAAATCCCATCCAACTCCCATGCCCACAGCGATAAAGCAGGGCAATAGCTCCCTCAGTTTTCCGCTGTAACCCAGACGCTTTAACAGTGTCTCAGTTGTGCGATCGCTAACGGCTAGATTCAGCTCAGCTCAACAGCTCAGATTCCGCAGCGAAACAAAAATCACCAGTTCAGGCTTAAACCACCCTTGCCACCATCGCCTCGGCAGCAGAGAGGTGTAGAAGGTCTGAATCATTTGCTGGAGACAGCAGGCTAAGCCCTGGGCAACCGCTTCACCCAGGCACAAAGTCCTAGCGCCCATTCGGGTCTACAGCCTCAGGCGATCGCAACCTGCAATTTTTATAGTGACCCATAGGAAGCCTGCTCCATAGTTGAACCTGCAACAGCTGGCTCCTCAGGCCGTGCATTTTCCCATCCTCCCCGACTGGCAAGCCTTACTCCCCTTGCCATAGACCGAATATCTCCTGTCCAAACTCTAGGGCACTCCGGAGTTTTCAGGTCCTGCAACTCAAATTCTCAGCCTGCCCTCAGATAACGTTCATCGACCTCCCAGAAGAAAGTGTTTTGTTATACACAACAAGACATTCATCGTACTGAGGAAGCGAATAGAGAAAGGAACCTTCTCGAAGCCCTCTCCTAGGACCGCCGCACAACCTTTGTATTACCCCAAATATTAGAACTTCACTATGGCTGATACCCAAGTTACTGTTTCGATCGAAAACCTAGCTCCTACTAACGGCACGAGCCTCACACCGCTCTGGGTTGGTTTTCATAACGGTCAGTTTGACACCTACAACCGAGGAGAAGCAGTCACCCCAGGTCTAGAGCGCCTAGCTGAAGATGGCAATGCAGCGGTGCTAGGAGCGGAGTTTACCACCAATGGAAATGGCCAAGCAGAGGGTCTCGTTGGAGGAGCCCCCATCGCGCCTGGAGCCACAGTCACCAACAGCTTCACCCTCGATCCCTTGGCGAACAATGCTGACTACTTCAGCTACGCCAGCATGATCCTGCCCAGCAACGATTTCTTCGTTTCCAACGGCAACCCCACCGCCCACCGCATCTTTGATGACTTGGGCAATTTCATCGGCTCTGACTTCTTTATTCTCGGTTCTCAAGTCCTAGATGCAGGCACTGAAGTCAACGACGAGCTAGAGTCCAGCACCGCATTCTTCGGCCAATCTGCTCCTAACACTGGTGAGACTGAAGGCGTGGTGCGTAGTGCCACAGGCTTTATTCCGGTAGCCCAGGGAGGCCAAATTCTGGCAGATCCAAGGTTTGCCAATGCAGACTTTACCGCTGACAACTACAACGTCGCCCAGGTGGAAGTCACTTCCAACGCAGCCAATGAAGTTACCGTAACCTTAACCAATCTAGCGCCCACAAACGGCACAACCCTAACCCCGCTTTGGGTCGGCTTCCACAACGGAGAGTTTGATACCTACGATCGCGGTGCACCCGTCAGTGCAGGGCTCGAAAGCCTCGTCGAAGATGGCGCCACCCGACCGCTCAGTCTCGAATTTATTGCTGATGGCAATGGTATTGATGAAGGTCCAGTGGGCACGGCTCCTATCGCCCCCGGAGCTATTGTCACTCGCACCTTTACCGGCATTGATTTCTCGGATCCAGAATCGGCCTACTTTAGCTATGCCAGCATGATTCTGCCAAGCAACGATTTCTTCGTTTCCAATGGCAATCCCCTGGCCCATCGCATCATTGATGAATCGGGCAACTTCATCGGAGCCAATTTCACCATCGCAGGCTCCGAAGTCCTGGATGCAGGCACTGAAGTCAGCGACGAAATCCCTGCCAACACCGCATTCTTTGGCCAGGCCGCTCCCAACACTGGCGTCACCGAAGGCGTGGTCAACAGCGCCACAGGCTTTATTCCCAATGGGCGTATCCTCTCTGCTGAGCAATTTGCTGCTGCGGATTTTACCGCCCAGGGCTATGAAGTGGCCCGGGTAACCGTCTCCTCTGACCAGCTCCAATCCACCTTCACCACAGACTTTACCGACCTTGCCAATGCGGCCAGTTCCAGCGACTTTACCGCTGGAGATTTCCAATTTGGTCAGGCCCGCTTTACCGGCGGCGACAGCTTCTTCGAAGGGGTCGGTGCGCTTTATTCCAGCGGTGGCAGAGCTTGGGTGGCTGATGCGGGCAATACGCTGCGCATTGACTTTGATGCTCCCGTCTCCTCTGCTGCGTTCAATGCGATCGGTCTAGATGGTGCGATTGTTGAAGCCTTTGGTGAAGTTGATCAGGCATCTACCGTAGATGTGGGCTCAGGCACCATTCGAGAGAACCGCGTTGAATTCACGGGCAACATTACCGCTATTGAATTGCGTAATACCTCGGCGCAAACCGGCACAACCGCATCTGTCTCTGCGGCAGCTTTGGATGACTTAACCTACACAGTTGCATCCACCACTGCTGTCCGTCCTGACCTCAGCGGCGATGGCCAACCCGACATCCTCTGGCGCAACAACAATGACGGCACTAATGCGTTGTGGACCATCAATGATTTTGAGTTAACCAGCAGTGCCTTCCACAGCACCATCGAAGATACAAATTGGGTCATTGCCACCACTGATGACTTTGATGGCGACGGCAATGCAGACCTGCTCCTCCGCAATCAGGCTGCTGGCATCAACTTGATTCGTCGCTTGGATGCCGATGGCGTCACCATCCTAGGTGATACCCAACTCCCTGATATTCCAGACCTCAACTGGGATTTCATTGACACCGCAGACTTTGACCAAGACGGTGATGCAGATATTTTGCTGCGCCACCGCGCTGCTGGCGTCAACCTCGTCTGGAATCTTGATGGCTCTGGCGTCGTCGAAAGTGCAACTGAGCTCACTGCCATTGAAGATCCCAATTGGACCATTGCTGCCTCCGTTGACTTCAACGATGATGGCAATGCTGATTTGCTATTACGTAATCAGGCCACTGGCATCAATCTCATTCGCCTACAGGATGGGTTTGAGATCTTGGGTGATATTCAACTTTCCGATGTCGTGGATAGCAATTTGCACATCGAAGGCTCCCGCGACTTCAATGGAGATGGCAATGCTGACATCGTCTGGCGCAACCGTTCGACTGGCGAGAATTCCTTCTGGGAGCTCAACGGCACTCAGTTTGTTCGTGAGGTGGCACTGACCTCAGTGGACAGCAGTTGGCAACTGGTGGTCTAAGACTAAAACCAGGCAGATTTGACCAGGCTCCAGGCTGACCAGTGGTCTGCTCAGCTCTAAACAATGCCCGAGGAAGCTTCTTGAAAGGAAACTTCCTCGGGCATTGTTAAATTCAAGTCCAGTTGGCTAAGGGAGCTATTCAGCCAAGCCAGCGAAGTAGCAATCCCAAGTCCATTTGGGCAGGCACCATGGGGCCACGGGAATCGAGAAACTGGACGAGGAGGAGGTAGGCGATCGCCAATCCCAACGAAATAGCCCCGGTAATCACAGCAACAACTTTTGAGCGATCCATCGAATTCTTGATCTCCACCACAGCACCTATTAACTGTGACATAGGCTCGTGGCTTAGGCTACGTTCCGCCATCAGAGCAAGCCAAAAAGAGCCCTTTCACCTCGACTCCGCTCAGTACCAGCAGTCACATGCGCCGGGCAAAACCCACAGAGTGCAGTACCTTATTCTCTGTAAGAAATCTTGCACCCTTCTCCCCTCCCGCCATGGATGCCGCTGCCACTGCTACTCCCATGCCTGAACTCACTCCAGTCGTGCAAATCGAAGGCCTACGCAAGGTCTATCGCACCGGCTTTTGGATGAATCGCCGCATTGAATCCCTCAAAGGTGTTTCTCTGACGGTGCATCAGGGCGAAACCTTTGGCCTACTGGGGCCTAATGGTGCAGGCAAAACCACGCTATTGAAGCTTCTCTTGGGTATCTTGCGGCCCAGTGGCGGCAGCGGTCGTCTTCTAGGCGAATCTCTGGGTCACCAACCCAGCCGTCAACGCATTGGCTATCTGCCAGAAAATGCTTATCTCCACGATTCCCTCACAGGTTGGGAGTTCTTGAAGTTCACGGCGGGGTTGTTCCAAATTCCCGCCAAGGTCCAGCGCCAGCGCATTCCAGAGTTGCTGGATCTCGTCGGGCTGGATCAATCGGTGGCTCGCAAGAAGCAGATGAAGCAGTATTCCAAGGGCATGCTTCAGCGCGTGGGCATGGCCCAGGCCTTGATCAATGACCCAGACTTGGTGTTTCTGGATGAGCCTATGTCTGGACTGGACCCTCTGGGCCGGGTGCAAATTCGTCAAATCATTGAGCGCCTCAAGGCTCAGGGCAAGACCATCTTTTTCAATAGCCATGTGCTGGGGGATGTGGAGCAGATTTGCGATCGCGTGGCCATCCTTGCCGAGGGCCAAATCCGCTGCCTCGGCTCCCTTGATGAGCTACTGGGCGATGCCGATCATTACCAAGTGCGGGGCCGAGGCGGTGACCTAACCCTCCTCAACCATTGGCTCACGCCCTTCGAAGCCCAAGGCGAGCAGTGGTACGGCAGCCTAGAGAAAGACCCCAAGGACTTTCTCTCCAGCCTTCAGCTCATGGGCGGCGAGCTAATTAGCCTCAGCCGGGCTCGTCCCACCCTGGAGGAATTCTTCGTGGAACAGCTGCAACCCTCTCCAGCCGTCCTTTCCCATGCCGATGACACAACGGCAACTCCCTAGTGGCAGCCCAATAGGTACTTAGACTCACTTACAATTTTCCATGCTCAGGCGCTTAGGCATAGACAGAGGTCTATGTTTGGCGGTAAGGTCTTCAAAGCGCGCTTGACCGCAATGTCCTGAGTTATGGCAACGGGCCCTCATTGGCTAGGGCGTCTGCTATTTCTATCGCCACCTGCATACCTCGCTGTGACAGACCTTCAGTGTCTGAGGCGATAGGGCAGGGGCAATCGTTGCGGTTGTTTCGCAAACTTCCGCAGGAATCGCCTCAGGAGAGAGTACTTAGTGAAACCGGTAACCCTTCACCAGCTACGGGTGTTTGAAGCCGCCGCTCGGCATAATAGCTTCACCCGCGCCGCAGAGGAACTCTACCTCACCCAGCCCACGGTATCCATCCAGGTCAAGCAGCTCACCAAAGCAGTGGGAATGCCCCTGTTTGAGCAGGTGGGCAAGAAGCTTTTCCTCACCGATGCGGGGCAGGAACTCTACGCTGCCAGCAAAGACGTCTTTGAGCGGCTCTCCCAGTTAGAGATGACCGTGGCCGACCTCCAGGGCATGAAGCAGGGCTCCCTGCGCCTAGCGGTGATCACCACAGCGAAATACTTTGTACCGCGCCTGTTGGGTAGCTTCTGCAAGCAATATCCCGGCATCAAGATCTCCCTCAAGGTTACGAACCACGAGCGCCTGATCGAACGCCTCAACAGCAACCAAGACGATCTCTACATCCTCAGTCGTCCCCCCAGCGGCAACGACATCAAGAAGCAGCCATTCTTGGATAATCCCTTGGTGGTGATGGCCCCGGCAGATCATCCCCTGGCGGGCCAAAAGAACATTCCCATTCAGCGTCTGGCCGATGAGCCCTTCATCATGCGGGAGACCGGCTCAGGCACCCGTGAAGCCGCTGAGCAGCTATTTGCTGAGCAGGGCGTGACCATGGATGTGAAGCTGGACCTGGGCAGTAACGAGGCGATTAAAGAGGCGATCGTCGGGGGCTTGGGCCTCTCCGTGCTGTCTTACCACACCCTCACCTCCCTCGGTGAAACCCCTCGCCTGACGGTTCTGGATGTCCAGGGCTTCCCCATCCACCGCCAGTGGCATGTGATTTATCCCAATGGCAAGCAGCTTTCGGTGGTGGCCAATACCTTCCTCGATTTCCTATTAACCGAAAGTCGAGAACTGGCCGAGAGCATCCATCTCCCAGCCAGTACCTTGCCGAAGCCCTCCCACGAGGAGTCGGTTCATTAGCTCAATATTCCAGTGATTGAAATCGTTGAGCCTAAGGCAGGTTCGAGAACCGATCTGTTGCTTCGATCAAAGCGCTGCGAATGCCAGGCTCGGTCATGGAATGACCGGCATCGGGCACGATGATGAGTTCTGACTCCGGCCAGGCGCGGTGTAGCTCCCAAGCGGAAGTTGCTGGACAAACTACGTCGTAGCGACCCTGGACAATCACGGTGGGAATATGGCGAATGCGATCGACGTTACGCAGCAGTTGATCGTCATGTTCGAAGAAACCGCCATTGACGAAGTAGTGGCATTCAATGCGAGCAAACGCAACGGCAAAGTCGTCCTCGCCAGTCTCTGAGATCAGCTCTGCATTGGGAATTAGCTTGCTGGTGCTGCCCTCCCAAATCGACCAGGCGCGGGCGGCTTCGGTGCGGATTTTCGGGTCATGGCTGGTGAGTCGTTTGTAATAGGCCGCCACGAGATCCCCCCGTTCTCCCTGGGGAATGGGTTGGAGGTACGATTCCCAGGCATCGGGGAAAATATAGCTGGCACCTTCTTGATAGAACCAAGCAATCTCCTTCTTGCGCAGCATGAAAATGCCTCGCAGAATCAGCCCTTGGCATCGTTCCGGGTGGGTTTGGGCATAGGCCAGGGACAGGGTGCTACCCCAGCTGCCACCAAAGACTGTCCAAGCTTCAATTTTCAGAGCCTGGCGCAGGGTTTCAATATCGCTCACCAGGTGCCAGGTGGTGTTCTCTCGCAGCTCGGCATAGGGTTCACTGCGGCCACAGCCACGCTGGTCAAAGAGGATAATGCGCCAGCGGTTGGGGTCAAAGTATTGGCGGTAGATCGTTTGTAAACCACCACCGGGGCCGCCATGGAGGAAGACCACGGGCTTGCCGTTGGGGTTACCGCATTCCTCAAAGTAAATATTATGCAGCTCTGAAACCTGGAGCATGCCCCGGTTGAAGGGTTCGAGGGGGTAGTAGAGGGGGCGCAGGGTCATGGCAGCAGTCCTGGTGACAGGGCCGGAGACGATATCTGCAAGTTTAATCAGAGTTTCTGAATTTGGGCCAGGAAGTTCTGAGGGAATCTGAGGGAATCAGTAGCCAGAGGCAGAGTAGGGCTTCGTCACCAGAATTGAGAAAAGAAAAATCAAGAGTCATGGATAGGGAAAGCTAAGTCCAGTCTAGATTAGAGCCATCTGGAATGAGCCACCGAATCCTGTCGCCTATTTTATCGAGCCAATCTGTCGGAGCCGA
>CALLAT010000123.1 GCA_938002085.1 uncultured Pseudanabaenaceae cyanobacterium | reverse complement strand
GCCTCACGCGAAAAATCTTGTTTGGGCTAGAGGGTGGGTACGACTTTGAGGCTTTAGGGCGATCTGTTGTAGCAACTTTAGAGGCGATTGTGGAGGCTTGAAAACTTGTGGGGGTTAACTATTCTCTGTATCGAGTACCTGTTGGTTTAACGTTAATGGAGTTGTTCTTGGAAGAGACTGTTTTGCCTTTTGGGAGTCAGGCTGAGGTTTTGGAGCTGTTATGCAGGGCACCTGGCTTTGAACGTGATTTTTTGAGGGAGAAGCAACGTCAGGAAGCGGGTGAATGGTGTCGAGAGCAAGGTTATGAAAGTGGAGATCAGGCCGCCTGGGCTGACGTTCGCTATACCTATCCCAATCGCAAGGGGATAGGTCGTTTGGTCTCATACGGATTACAAGACGATCCTGTGACCTGTCTCAACATTAGTAAGACTTACATTGAGGATTTGTGGCCCGTGATTCAGGTTTTCCAATCACTGACCCCGCTAGAGATGCTGACTCCTGCTGGTGGACAGAACATCTCAGAAATGCTCCATTCGTATGAGAAATGGATGCAAATGAATGATGAATTTGACTATATTCACCAATCTGATTGGCGTGGCTGGTATGAAAGCTATTCTTGAAGCTTCTATTCCTTGGGGAGCGTGAAGGTTCTACCTTCAAGAAACCTCGAAAAATGTCTGGGCAGCTAAACCCCCTTCAGTCCAAGCCGGGATGACTCTTAGCCTTGAATAGGCGAGAGTGACCTAAGGCTAAGAGTTCTAGACTGGGTCCTTCTCGTGGTGTTTCTCTGGAACGCCCCAGATTTTAATTCTGCCATCTTGGCTGTGGGTAATGATGAATTCTTGATCTTGGCTGACTTCGAGGTGGAGCAATGGCTCAGACTGATTGCTTAAAGTCGTGAGCTTTTGGTTCTGCTTCCAGTTCCATACCTCTACGTCAGAGTTGCCTGTGCAAAATGCGATTATTTGGCCATCTAACGTCATGTGGCAAGGTGCATTTCCAGTCTGACTAAACAGAACTTTGTCGTTCAATAGTGCTTGGATTATGACTTGTTCGCCTGTGACTCCGTAGAGTAGAAAGCCATCTTGAGGATGTTGGGAACAGCCTGACATTGGCTGGAGATTGGATGTTGTTTCGTATATTAATTCTGCAGAAAAGGTGTCCCATACCTTTAAACAGCAGGCTGCTTTCTGATGAGCATGTTCGTCTTTAAAGTAAAACTTTGCGATGAGCAGGCTGCCATCAGGAGAGAAGCAAAGTTCTTTGCTGTTTGAGTCTGGATCGAAGCTATTGGCGCTTTGATAGGTCTCTGTGTTGACGTAGCGAAAGCATTGCTCGCCGCGCTCGTAATCCCACAATTCTATTTCTGTGCGAGGGCCAATATGCTCCCAGAATGCAGCTAGGGGAAGCTCACTGGGACAAACTACTACGGAGCTGTTGGGTAGATTCGTTTGAGGGTTCGTTTCTGAGTCGAAGAGGCGAAATTCCTGGGTTTCTACATTGAGCTGGTGAGGGTAGTAGTCATTGGAAATACCGATTTTTCCATTGCTGCCTAGGGACAATGTATGTGAGTTGTCTAGACTTTGGCTAGAGATCTCTTCGCCAGTACTTAAAGCGTAAGTTGCGGCGTAGGCCTGGCTGTCTCCGTCATTCCAATAGCAAAATAGAAGACTCTTATCGTTTGATATTGCAACATATCCTGGATTAGAGCCGAGGTCTTGAACATACTCTTTCGGTAATAGGTTTTCTATTGTGTAAAGGCACTGCATCTTTGAGAAAGGAAGATGGTGCCAACGATCTTCAGCTTTCCTCTGTTGTGGTGGAGAGGGCGTAGGGGCATTGCTGCTGAAGTCTGGCATGGCTGCTTCCTTAGGGCATCAAAGCATTCAAGCAGAGCTGTAATTCTGGAAAGATGTTTGACTGAATGGCTTCGCCCAGGCGGTATCGCTTTTGGATGTAGTCATTGTCTTGTATTGTGCAGACCGTGAATGTTGGTTGCTTGGGGCGACCAATGTAATCCACACCGCCCAAGCCTCGGAAATCAACAATCCAATATTCAGGAATGCCCAGCAGTGCATAGTCTTCAGTTTTTCGAGCGTAGTCGTCTTGCCAATTTGTGCTGACGACTTCTACAGCCAACTTAATGGCTTGACCGCTGGTAATTACAGGTTCTCTTTCCCATAATGGCTCCTTCTCAAGGGCGGTATTGTCTAGCAGAATCACATCAGGTCGTAGAACTGTTGTTCCTTCTGCTAGAGGACTAATGAGGCAATTCTTTGGAACAATCCAATCTGCATTCAGCCTCAGCGTTTCTGAAAATAGGTAGCCTGCCGCTTTGCCAGCAACAGTTTCATGGGGCCTGTCGGCTCCAAGTCTCGTAGCTCTCCGTCGATTAGCTCGTAGCGCAGGTCATCCCCGTATTGGGCTATGAAGTCCTCAGCGGTCAGTGTTTTGATTGGGGTGTAGGTCATTGCGGCGATCGCCCTATAATCCGCTGTCTCTATTCTAATTGCTCGCAGATTGGCGTGATTCTGGGCGGCTTTCTAAGCAATGCAATTCTCTTGCCAGGTCATAATTAAGCTAGACACCACATTTCGTTAAAGATTCCCATGAAAGCACTCGTCGCAGGGGCTACCGGCAAGACCGGCTACCGCATCGTTAAAGAACTCGTGGCTCAGGGCATTCCCGTCAAGGCGCTGGTGCGAGATGCCGCGAAGGCAAAGGAACTGCTGCCAGCCGAAGCTGAGATCGTCATGGGTGATGTGCTCAAGCCTGAGACGTTGACTGCTGCCTTAGAAGGCTGCACCGTTTTGCTGAGCGCGACGGGAGCTGCGCCTAGCTTTGACCCCACCGGCCCCTATTCAGTTGACTTTGTGGGAACCAAGAATTTGGTGGAAGCGGCGAAGTCGAAGGGGATTGAGCAGTTTGTTATGGTCTCTTCCCTGTGCGTCTCGAAGTTGCTGCATCCACTCAACTTGTTTTGGCTGATTCTGGTCTGGAAGAAGCAGGCGGAGGAATATGTGCAGAAGAGTGGTTTGACCTACACCATTGTTCGCCCCGGTGGATTGAAGGAAGAAGATTCCGATGACAAGGTGGTGATGGAGGGAGCGGACAGTCTATTTGAAGGCAGTTTGCCTCGGACAAAGGTGGCTCAGGTCTGCGTGTCAGCGCTGAAAGATGTAGCTTCGCGTAACAAGGTTGTAGAGATAGTGGCCCGGCCCGATGCCGTGGAAAAGCCCATGGCAGAGCTCTTTGCTGCGGTGTAACCCTATATGTAACGGGCCATTACAGTTTGGTGGTTTTGCGTAATTACCGGGATTCTGGATTTCGTTTCATTGTCTAAAAATAGACATGATGCGCGGCCGGTCCAATAACTGCCACGATATCCTTCGGATGTCCTGAGTAGGGGCCTTCGCGCTGGAAAAGAGAATCCAGAAGCCATCTACCCGGTATTTATATGAGTCTCTCCCCTCGCATCCTTGCCGCTCCTGTTGCTGCTCTTTCCTTGGCATTGGCGATCGCCGCCGCAGGTTTCGCCGCTCCCGCAGAAGCTCGGCCCGTCACGAGTCGCTCTCGGCAGACCGTAGCTCGCATGACAATGGAGCAGCATTTCAACCGGGGCTTTGAGCGAGCCAATGGGGGGGATTACGAAGGGGCGATCGCAGACTTCTCCGCCGTCAGCGAAATCATGCCTTTGTTCTCTGAGGCATTCTTCAACCGGGGCCTGGCGAAGGATTTGAATGGGGATAAGGTGGGCGCGATCGCCGACTATTCCAAGACCATCGCCCTCAATCCTCGCTACAGCCAGGCCTACACCAATCGTGGTGCGGTCTATCTGGATGATTCCCAGCTGGCTGAAGCGCTGAAGGATTTTGATAAGGCCATCAAGCTAGATCGCAATAACGCCCTGGCTCACAACAATCGCGGCAATGCCCTGATGGCGATGAATCGCTTTGATGAGGCGGTGGATGCCTATGGGATGGCGATCGCCCTGAGTCCTTGGGATGCCACGGCGCGGTTTAATCGCGGCAGTGTGTTTGTGGCCATGGGAGAGCGGGGGAGAGCGATCGCTGATTTTGACGAAGCTTTGCGTCTCAATCCTGATTACGGCAAGGCTTATACCAATCGTGGTTTGGCAAAGCATTTGAATGGTGACCTTGCGGGTGCCATGGGTGATTGGAATTTGGCGCTGAGTCACAATCGCGATGATGCCTATGCCTATCGCAATCGCGCTCAGCTCCATGCGGAGAATGGCGATCGGCGGGCGGCAGATCGGGATTATCGTCGTGCGGCGGAATTGTTTGCTCGCAATGGCAATGTGCCTAGCCAGGAGCGCATTTTGCAGGCGTTACAAATCGGTCATTAAATCGTTTATGTGGCGTTGGACCGTAGGGTGCTGTTGTCCCGCAGGGCAACGCACCATTGGATTTTGATAATCAAAAAAAATGGCCCCATGACATTAATCAACGTCATGGGGCCATTTTTATGGGGTGGGGTTTGGGATTTGGTGCGTTTTGCTGCGCACAAACGACACCCTACCGGCTACCGCTCACAATGCTGCTTTTTTCAAATGTGGCGTAATCGGCTGCGTCGGTCATTTCCGGGGTGGGGAATTCGCCGAGGACGCGCCAAAGCACTGTGTAGCTGCCGTTGTGGCGCTCGGCCACGGGCTGAAAGACCACCAGCAAATCCTTTCCAGGCATGGCCAAGGTCTCATCCAGGTTACGGCGCTGGGCTGGGGTGACCGGCTTGCCATGGGTCAGTGCTTCGGGAGCATCGAACTGCATTGTGCGCAGCAGATAGGTATGGCCAACCTGCATTGGAGCCTGGGGCGACAGCAGGGTGGGGAGATTGCTAGGACCGGCCTTGGCGCTGAGGAAGCGACGGCGATCCAGCATTAGCTGCTCTATCTTGTTCGGGACGCGGTAGTTGAGGAAGAACTCGCGCATATCGGGGCGCAAATTCACTTCATCCGCTTCTAGGCCAGCGCTGATTTCATTCAGCTCCACGCCGTTGAGCTTGCCCATGTCCACCATGAAGCCGTAGTCGAGACCCTCATGCTTGAGCTGAATCTTGTCGCCTTCTAGCTGCATGGCTAGCTGAGGGGCAAAGCTGGTTTGGCTGAGGGAGACGAAGGGGAAACGTTGGGTATCTACAGGGGCGAGGCGATCGCGTAAAGCCGCTGTCAAATCAGGCAAAGGCGGGTCGCTGGGCTCCACCAAAATGGCGTAGGGGTAGCGCTCACCGACGCTGGGCTGCAATCGGTTTTGCAACTGGTTCATGTCGCGATCGCGCTGCTGGCGCGTCAGCACGCGAGTGATGCCGGTGTGGGGCTCCTGGAGAAATTCTTGGTACTGGATGCGCTCGCCAGGATAAACATCGTAGGCATTGGATTCGGCACGGACGGCTTGAATCGCGGGATTGGTAAAGCCCACGGCGCGGGTGCGGGGGGTGCGATTGGAACGGTTTCCAGCCTCTGCATCAGCCATGGCAATGGTTTGGGGCGATGCTGCCTGGCGAGATAGGTTCTGCCGGGCGCTGCTGATACGGGCTTGAATAGCTTCCAGAGCAGTGACCACTTCCGGCGGCGCAGTGATAGCCGGAGGAATGGGGGGCTCATAGTCGCCAATGGCGGACTTCATCGGGCGGCCCAGTAGCGGATCGTTTGGCTGGGGCAGGTCCGGCACGGTGCTGACACGGGAGGGAGCCGGACGGTTAAGCGCGCCCTTTTTGAAGACGGGGATGCCGCCTTGCTCAACGGTGCTTTCGCCGCTGACCAGGGGCAGGGGCTCCACGGGGGCAATGCCAGAGAGCATATTGAGGCGAGCGAAGAGTTTAGCCTGGAGCCCTCGGAAGGCGTCGTTATTGGCGAGAAGATCGCAGGTTACGGCGTCTTGGCTGGTGCGGTTGGCAACGGCATCACCACAGCGAGGCTTCACCACCGGATAATGCAGCGCCATAAAGCGATCCACCTTGCCGCTGTGGATAACGATTTGTCCATCCACGGCTCTTACGGCATTGGGGTCAGGCCCGCTCATGGCGCTATCGAGGCGGCTAGCCATATTAATTTGGTCTTGGATCAGCGCTTTGGCATCCAAGAAAAAGGACTCACCCGTTGGGTTGGTGCGGGGAAACGGGGAGTCGCCGGAGGTTGAGGGGGAATTGCTAAAGGGGGCTTGGGCCTGAAGCGATTGGCTGGAAGCCGTTTCAGCGAGAGAAATTGTGGAAGCTAGGGGCGCCAGGAATGCGCAGCCAGCGAGAAGCCAGGTGATTGGTCGCATAAGTCTTGGTAGTCCTGAGTTGCTTGTGTTGCTTGGTAGCGTTGCGATCGCCCTCTGTCTTGACGGGACAGAAAGCACTTTAGGTAGATGCACAGCGTGGCCTGCGTCCGGTGGAGCCGGGGACAGGCACCCTAAAACCGCAGCAGATGCGTTGTTTGCTTTCCAAAGCTTTGGCTCGGGGCCAAGCCGAAAAGCGAATGCTGGAGGAGAAAAAGGCTGGTGCAAACCAGCCACTCAATATCCTCTAGTCGTCCACGAGTCCCTGCTATCTCTTTGAGTCACGTCACCTAGCAGGCCCATAAATGGTCAAACCCAGATATGGCTGGCAGTGATGTGGAGTAGCTTTTTCCCGTGGCCCTCAGAAACTCACTAATAACTCAGTAGTTACCGAAGGTTGATGTCTCAGATTATGCCTGAATTTTGCTCTGATTGAAAAGCTTGATCGGGAATTTACGGGCAGTCTTTACAAGAATTCCGGATCTGGGCGGTGCAAATCCGCTGATGCTTTAAGACTGGTTTACATTTGGCTCCGTGCGATCGCTTAGAAGCCTTCTTTGGGTAGAGAAAATTGGTTGGCTCATCTCCGTAGTCAAAAGAAAAGCCTGGTATCTGAAGATGCCAGGCTTTCTTAAACTTTGTGAGGGAAAATTGGAGCGGGCCGACGGAGGCGTTACCCTGCTTCTGATTTATCGCCCCACAGCGTTAGCCCCATGACTGAATGCTTCGCGGGGGGATTGGTGAGCAGCGAAATCACCATGCCAAAAATCACCGTCAGGGGAGCCGAAAACGCCGATCTCCAAATTCCAGGGAAGGGCAGCAGATCAAATTGTCCGCCAATCGCTAAAACTAGCCCTGCTGCAATGCCGCCGTAGAACGCACCATTGCCATTGGCCCGAGGGAGTAAGACCCCCATAAGGAAAATGCCCAGCAGGGGGCCAAGGGACAGAGTGGAATATTTCACCAGGAACGGCAGCAAGTCTTGCCCTGTAGAAGCGACGTAAAAGGCAGACAAAATTCCCAGTGCGCCCCAAACCACAATCAGGATTTGGCTAAAGCGCAGGTAATGGGCTTCGCTTTTCTCTGGCTTGGAATAGCGACGGTAGAAATCCACCGTGATGCAGGTGGATAGGGCATGGAGGGCCGAGTCGATGGAGGACATGGCGGCAGCAAAGACGGCAGCGACCAGTAGACCTGCCGCCCCCACTGGCACATTCTCATTGACGATGAAATAGGGCAGAATCTTGTCCCCGGTCACGCCCTCAGGCAAGCTGCCCGCGTTGATGCTGTAGAAGGCAAAGAGCAAAATGCCCAGCAGCAGCGTGACAGAAACGCCAACGAAGCCCGTGAACCAGCCCAGTAATGCTGCCTTGCGACCCGAAGCCACATCGGGGCAAGAGACATAGCGCTGCACGGACTGTTGATTTGTACCCGCGACCGCAAAGGCCAGAATGCCGTAGGCAATTAAGGCGGTGGGCAGGGTGCGAATGTTGGCGGGGTCCCAAGACATATCAACGGCTTGGAACTTACCGGCTGCGCTGGCTGTTTCCCATAGGGCTCCAAAGCCGCCATCAACGCCTGTGGATGCGGCCCAAATGCCTGCCAGAATGCCAATGAAAATCATGAAAAACTGGAGCACATCGGTCCAAACCACGGCGGTGATGCCGCCAAAGACGGTGTAGACCACTGAAACCACGCCCACCAAAATGATTGCTTGGCTGACGGTTAGGCCAGTGACCTCAGCCACAACCAGGGAGGCGGCGTAGAGCAGGGCACCCAGGCGAGCCACGACGAACATCAGGAAACAGAGGGAGCCTAGCGATCGCGTCTTGGCATCAAACCGCCGCTCCAAATATTCATAGGCCGTGGTGATGTTGAGGCGAATAAAAAAGGGCAGAAAAATCGCAATCACCAAGCCGTAGCCCAGCAAATCGCCCAGCTGCATTTGCAGCCATAGCAGGCCGTGAGAATAGCCCTGGCCGGGACCGCCTAGTAGCGACGCTGCTGAAAAAGACGTCGCCATAATGGAAATGCCGATCGCCCACCAGGGAATCGTCCTGCCTCCGCGAAAATATTCATCGGTATTGCCCTGCTTGCGGCTGGCGTAAACACCAATGCCCACTAATATCGCCGCATACAGGGCGACGATGCCCCAATCAATCGCGCCCATAGATTTCCTGAACTCCTGAGGTTGCTATGTAGTCTGTCAATCGGCTACTCAAACTGTGGCTCATATCTTCCCATGGGCTGAGGGGAAAGCCTGACAGGTGTTAACTTTTGTGGGTCAGCCCAGCGTTGGTTTTGTAAGCGATTTCAGGGGAATAAAGGACGATGACAACTCGCCGAACTTTGCTTCACATCGACAGTAGCGCCCGAGTTCAGGGCTCTTATTCTCGCCAGCTCACTCAAACTTTTGTGCAGGCGTGGCAATCTGCGAATGGCTGGCAGTCTGGCGAAGATGCTGCTCCAATCATCTATCGCGATATTGGCCAAACGCCCGTGCCTGCTATTGATGAGACCTGGGCAGCGTCCTATGAGACGGAGCCGGAAGCCAGGACTGGGGAGATGGAGGCTGCGATCGCCCTTTCCGATGAACTACTAGACGAGCTCTTTGCTGCGGATTGCTATGTCTTTGGGGTGCCCATGTACAACCTGACGATTCCGGCGACGCTGAAGGCCTATATCGATCAGGTAGTGCGGCGCGATCGCACCCTTGAATTTATCAATGGCAAACCCCAGGGGCGGCTAAAAGGTAAGAAAGCCCTCGTCATCACAACGCGGAAGTTCAACTACCGCGAGGGGACTGATGCGGCGGCGAGAAATTTCCTGGAGCCCTACCTCAAAGCCATCTTCAAAATCATGGGTATTGAAGATGTCACCTTCGTACTGGCTGACCAATTAGCGGCTGGGGATGAGGTGAGGGACATGTCCTTAGACCAAGCAGAAGCTGAGCTGTTGTCGTTAGCGAAGACTTGGTGAATGTTTTGGGTTGATGTCGCGATCGCGTAGGGGAAAAGCATTGGGCCAGTGATATCTATCTTCACCAGTAGAAAAATGCCCCAATGCTTTGCCCAGTGTAGAAGATCTCGTTCGATAATTGGGTCGGATCTAGTGTTGGATTGCTATGGCTGAGGCAGGGGCGAAGCATTGGGTAAAACAATTATTGTTTGCTTTTTGTTTATTGCCCAATGCTTCGCCCCTACCGTTTAATGAATCAACTTGTGAATGTGAGATTAGTGGGAGATTAAACTGTAAAAGAAAAGTGCAGAAAAGAAGTCTCTTTTCTGCACTCAGTGACTAGGAAGAAACACAGAGCTGAAAGCTAAACTCGCAATTAATTAGCTGCTTAAGATTAGAAACGATAAGCTGCACCAGTCTGGAAGCTCACCGCTTGGCCATCGCTATTTTCAAAGGCGCTAACGCCCCAGCGCACATCGCCAAACAATGCCCAGTTGGGAGTCACTTCGCCTTCTACGCCAGCGGTTAGCAAGAATGCAGTCTTGTCGCCTAGGGGAGATTCGCCTTCGCCCAGCAGCACAGAGGCACCGCCGCCCAGGTAGATATTGGACTTGTCGCTAGTGGCCAGGTCGTAGGTGATGACGGGCTGAAGCGCTGCGGCTTGGTCGTTGAACAGCACAGAGCCACGGACCGAGAGCGGAACGTTCTGGATGTCGTAGCGGCCCTGCACCACGCCACCAAATTCCAGTTCATCGAAGCCATCTTCAGTATCGAGGCCCAGGCTGGCACCGCCGCCGAGGTAGTGGCCTTGGAGGCCGGTGGGGCGCTGATTTTGGGCGTTGACTTGGGCGGAAGCCGGGGCGGCCAGGATGACTGCGGGAGCGATCGCGGCAAAGGAAAGGGCGATCGCCGCTTTGGTGGAGAATTTCATGGTGGCTCCTCTCTGAGTTGAAATAGTGTGCGGACTTGACAGGAATTGAGGCGAGGGGAAGTCTGCGACTGATTGCAGTTTCGTCAATCTCTTGGTTGTTAGAAAAGAGATTAATTGAGCTGACTCTCTTTGCCTTTCATGACTCAGTTCTAGCTTTCAAAAAATCAGACTGCCTCAGATTTTGTCCTCTTAAATAACTGGCACAGATTCTCAATCTGATAGGGAACAAGATTAGAAAAAGGCCGTCCAAGCCGTCTCTTCACTCTTTCTTGTGAGGCGCGGAACCAACGCTGATTAGAACCCGTCTTTACCAAGCCTCCCGGATCTATTCGTCGGTGAGAACAGCATTCTTCTCTTTGCTATTGCGATGAGCTTCGGGTCTGGCTTGGGTCTTTCTTGACATAAAAAAGGCCGGTCTAATTCCGCCACTGCCATAGGCATTAGCTCAGAATTAAACCGGCGATTTCACATTCCCGGTGAATGATTCTTTTGACGCCGGTGCATTGCAGAAAGTTTCTGTCATGGGGCACAGTTTTAGGACAGGCCGTTTCTTCGCAGAGAGAGTTTTATGTCCAGCACTTCGATGTACAGCGAAGACCACTTTGTTCTTTTATTGCCCGGTGAGGCGGAGCAAATCCTATCCGCGTCGGAGCTGACAGCACAGCTCAAAACCTGGGTGGTGCAATATGCCGATGCTTTACCCCAGGATGTGGCACAGCTACAGGGCGCTGACGCCCAAGCGGATGCCCTGCGGGAGGGCTCCTGCGAGCTAGAGCTAGAGCCGGGCCGCAATGCCCAGTGGTATGCCATTCGCCTCGAAAAATAAATTCCAGCAGGAACCTGTAGAGACATGGCATTGCCATGTCTGGCTCGTCATAGCCCGGCATCATCAGGCCTAACCCAGCCTCTCAACCCGTAGGTCTGGTCAAGACAGTTCGTTTAAGACGGTTCCACCGTGCGATCTTTCAGCACCGACGGAATGGCCGCGACCACCTGCTGCGCCGTTTCATGGGTGCTGGCCTTGGGCTTAGGCACAATGTGCAAATCGGCATTGCTGTACATCGGGCGCCGCTCTTCCATGAGCTGGCGCAAGGTTTCCTTCGGGTTATCCGTCTGGAGCAAGGGGCGGCTGCGATCGCGTCTCAGCCGCTGATACAAATTATCGATAGGTACATCCAGCCAGACCACCAGCCCCTGCTGCAAGTAACTCCAGTTCTGCTTGCGCACCACAATTCCACCCCCCGTGGCGATCGCCAGTCGCTGGTTGGCACAAAGCTCACCCAAAACTTGACTCTCTAGGGAGCGAAAGGATTCTTCGCCTTCATCCGCAAAAATTTGCTTGATAGAACGCTTGGCAATTTGCTCAATCAGACTGTCCGTATCAAAAAACTGATAGCCCATCTCCTTAGCCACAAGGCGACCGATGGTGCTTTTGCCCACGCCCATCATGCCGACAAAGTAAATATTTAAGCCTTGGAGAAGATCTGTCACGGCGCAGCGAACTCGTTTCATAACTATCGCTTCTATCTTATCGGAGCCGCAGCCCCAGAAAGGCGATCTGAGCCAGTGCCAGTGAGTGCTTACTGACACCTAGGGGGAAATTCCCCTACCCGATCAACGCAACAAGCATCTATGGTAGAGAGAGAAATCTTGACAAAGCTTAATACTGCGCGATCGCCCATGAAATGCGTCATCAACCGTCGCGCTCAGTTTTCCGCCAGCCATCGCTATTGGCTCCCGGAACTGAGTGAGGCCGAAAACAACTTGCGGTTTGGAGCCTGTGCGCGATCGCCAGGTCACGGTCACAACTACGTTCTCTTCGTTGCCATGGAGGGAGAACTGGATGACTACGGCATGGTCCTGAATCTCTCCGATGTAAAGCGAGTGATTAAAGACGAAGTCACCTCCCAGCTGGACTTCTCCTTTTTGAATGAAGCCTGGCCTGAGTTTGAACAGACCTTGCCGACGACAGAAAACGTCGCCCGCATGATTTGGCAGCGCCTGGAAGGCCATCTGCCTATCACCAACATTCAGCTATTTGAACATCCCGAACTCTGGGCCGACTACCAAGGAAACGACATGGAAGCTTATCTCACCATTAAGACCCACTTCAGCGCGGCTCACCGTTTGGCGAACCCCAAGCTGAGCTTTGAAGAGAACAGCGAAATCTACGGCAAATGCGCCCGCCCCCACGGCCATGGCCACAACTACCACCTGGAAGTGACCATCAAGGGCCAAATCGATGAACGCACCGGCATGATTGCCGATTTAGTCGAGGTGCAAAACGTCATCGATAAGCATGTCGTTGAGCCCTTTGACCACACCTTCCTTAACAAGGACATCCCTTACTTTGCCGAAGTGGTGCCCACCGCTGAGAACATCGCCGTCCACATCCGCGATTTGTTGACCGAGCCCATGCGCGCCACCAGCGCCGAGCTGCACAAAGTGAAGCTGATCGAGAGCCCCAACAACTCTGCTGAGGTGTATGCCCTAACCCCGACTCAGGCTGCGGCTGAGCTGGCCGAGCGCGCCCTGGCAAAGGTTTAGAAGTCCATCGAAACATTCACCCCCAGGTGAATCCATCATTATCCCTGCGCGGCCATGCACCCATGGCTGCGCTTTTTTGATCAATATCCTAACCCTGGTAGGGGCGAGGTCTTCTCGCCCTCTTGCTTCCCGCCCTCTTGCGTCTTGCCATTGTCGGGTTGGGAGACCCAACCCCTACGTTTATGGTCATCCCAGATAAATCGCGACCATCAAGGATTATTCCAGAACGTCCGATTTCTCCAATGCCACTGGAAACTTAGAACAGACCCATTCGCCTGGGTTTAACTCCACTTGCCCGATCACCATGTCCCTAAAGCTTTTGCCCCGCCGTTCCCCCCTCGCCAAACTGAGCCATAGCGCTTCTATCATTGGTCTCCTTCTACTCGGCTCCGTCACTCCTGCCATCGCCGCCTTTGTACAGCCTGCCCGCAGCGATCTCGACATGGTGGTTTCGGCCCACCCCCTTGCCACGGCAGCCGGTGTAGCGATGCTGCGCCAGGGAGGCAATGCAGTGGATGGGGCGGTGGCGACGGCTTTGGCGATCGCCGTGGTCGAACCCTTCTCCGCTGGAATTGGTGGTGGTGGCTTTGCCCTCTGGCATGAAGCCGAAACCGGCGAAGTCACGGCCCTGGACTTCCGCGAGCGAGCCCCCGCCGCTGCGGGACGGGACATGTATTTGGATGTAACGGGGGAGCCCCAGTCCCAGCTCAGCCGCAATGGACATTTGGCGGTGGGTGTTCCCGGCACCGTGGCAGGACTCTACGCCCTGCATCAGCGCTATGGCGAGCTGCCCTGGAACCGAGTGGTGCAGCCCAGTCGAGTCATGGCCTCCCAGGGCTTTGTGGTCAGTGATCGCTTAGAAAGGGCGATCGCTGGCAGTGCAGAACGCCTGGCCCAGAACCCCGCCGCAGCGGCAGTGTTTCTCTCCGGTGGCAATCCGCTTCAGGCAGGAGACATTCTGCGCCAGCCCGACTTGGCCAAAACCCTGAGCCAGATTGCGGTGGATCCCAATGATTTTTACGAGGGAGAGACGGCAGCGGCGATCGCCTCAGATATGCAAGCCAATGGTGGCCTCATCACCCAGGCGGACCTCAAAGCTTACAAACCCATTTGGCGCGACCCCATCTGCGGTCCCTTCCGCCAATACGAGGTCTGCTCCATGCCGCCGCCGTCCTCTGGTGGCGTCCACCTGCTGCAAATGCTCAACCTTCTCGGCGACACCGACCTTGCAGCCCCAGGCTGGCATCATCCCGATGGTCTCCATCTCCTCGCTGAGGTGATGAAAATTGCCTATGCCGACCGGGCCGAGCATCTGGGCGACCCTGACTTTGTGGAGGTGCCCGTCGCGGCCCTGACCTCTCCCGCCTATGCCGCCGCTCGCCGCGAAGAAATTGAGCCCCAGCGCGCTCGCTCCGCTGCGGAGGTCAAGGCTGCGGATGCTGAAACGCTAGAGCGTTACAGCAACCTCAAAGAATCCAATGACACGACCCATTTGACCGTGGTGGATGGCGATCGCAACGCCCTCTCCATGACCTACACCATCAACGGAAGCTTCGGCGCAGGCGTTGTCGCGGCGGGAACCGGCATTGTGTTGAACAACGAAATGGACGACTTTTCCATCGCCCCCGGCACCCCAAACCTCTATGGCCTGGTTGGAGGCGAAGCCAACGCCGTCGCCCCTGGCAAAACACCCCTCTCCTCCATGACGCCGACAATTGTCTTGGAAGACGACCAGCTTCGCATGGCAGTGGGCTCCCCTGGCGGCAGCACGATCATCACCACCGTCCTGCAAATTATCCTCAACGTGCTGGTTTACGACATGGATGCAGGGGCAGCGGTGTCGGCCCCCCGCATCCATCACCAGTGGTTGCCTGAGACGCTACGCATTGAGCAATATGGCTTTGACCAGCTCACGGTGGACGCTCTAGAAGCGCGAGGTCACCAGCTCCAGTTTCGTGGCGGCTGGGGGGATGCCAACGCGATCGTCGTTGGACCCGATGGCAAACTGGCAGGAGCAGCGGACCCTCGGGGAGAGGGCACAGCCCAGGGCAGTCACTGATGATGATTTAAAGCAAAGAGGCGGGATATTTTTTAAATATCCCGCCTCTTGAGAGCAATGATTGTCAAATCAATTACCGCGAGTACATGAGCTCAGGGCCATTTGTCATCGAGCCCAGATTCCAATCGTTGTTTAACTTGACCGGCTTGCGCCGCTCTCGCCAGCCACGGATGGAAGCGGCCATTCGAGCGCTGGGTGTCACGTAATTGCCGCTCTGCATGGATTCAGGGTCGGGCTCCTGGCTGTGCATACAAAGCTCCAACTCGTCGCGGACCTCTTCCACATCCATCATCTTGAGAACTTGCTCTGCCGTTTGATAGCGATCGCGCAAAGATACGCTCACCATCCGTTCTAGCAGCCGCTCGAAAGGAGCACTGACCGAAACAAACTCTCGCCAGCGGAGCTCCCCAGTACGAGGATCAGCCCCCATCTTGGCCGGAGACTTGCCAGTCAGCAAGAATAAGCAAGTCACCCCAACCGCATAGATATCCGTTGCGTAAGTTGCCCGCAGCGCCAATTGTTCAGGGGGCGCAAAGCCCATCGTGCCAACAAAGTGAGTCGTGGATACATGGCTGGTATCCCTTGCTTCCATGGTGATGCATTCTTTCACTGCGCCAAAGTCCAGCAGCACCAAACGGCCTGTCTCACGGCAACGCATTATGTTGGGCGGTTTAATATCCCGATGAATCACCTGGCTGTGATGAATATACTGAAGAATCGGCAGCACTTCAGCTAAAAAACGACGTACAGCCTTCTCAGACCAAGCTCCCTTATGCTTGACCAATTTGCTAAGGGTATGACCATGAACATATTCCTGAACCAGGAAAAACTCGCCATCTTGCTCGAAATAATCCAACAGGGTCGGAATCTGAGCATGACCTCCAAGAGCCCCTAAAATACGAGCCTCTCGCTCGAACCTCTTCTGGGCACGAGCTAAGGCAGCCTCATCATTAATTTTGGGACAGAGCTGCTTGATCACGCAGACGGGTCCGCCCGGAAGGCTAACGTCCCGAGCTAAAAATGTAATGCCGAAGCCGCCCTTTCCAATAGCTTTGGCAATCTGGTAACGCTTGCGAAATAAGTTTCGAGTCCCGCACAACTCAAGCAGATGACTCTGGCGAGTTCCACTTTTATTGAAAGGAATGACGTTGCCCTGCGCTTGATTATCCATAGACCCTTAGACAACAGCTCGCCGGAGCAGGATTTTGGTAAACGGCACTTCTGAAGCGCTTGGGGAAAAGCGATAAATAGAAGTTCAAGATAAGAACACAGCCGCAATGCTTCGCTACATTTGGGGATGCTTCGAAGTAGGAGGCTGTTAAAGCTTAACTATAGCAAAACATTTTTTCGCATTGTAGAGTCACAACCCTTAAGGAAAGACACACAACATGAAAGCAACATTTGCTACAGGTTGGCATCTGCCCTTGACCCTTGCCCAGATGATAAAAGGACTTTATTGAAGATTTAACTCGCCCGTTGCTTCTATAAAGAAGCTGCTTTTTTGAGAAATGTAGCCGTAGACTCAGAAAATCGCCCAGTCTAGTTTGGAATAAGAGTTTCGTTTGATTAGTAGGCATGGCTTGCTCTTGTCAAGAGCGCCGTTATTTTGTCGCAGCGCTCTTTGTCAAGGTTGGAGGCGGTTTTTCTTCTTTTGATTATGGAAAGGCGATCGCTGTGTGTGGGAAGCAGTGGAGAGGGCTCCTAGCCATAGAACATAAAAATGCCACCTTCCAATAGAAAGGTGGCACGAGTCTCTTGTAAAAAATCTGAGCTTTTATCCCAAGAAGAACCCCTAAGTCTAGAGAATCAGCCCAGTAACTTAGCCTTCTGATTCTTCATCGCGCTGGATTAAGTGGATGTGCTTATAACCCAGCTTGACGTCAAACTCATCTCCAGAATTGAGACCCATTGTTTTGGTGTAAGCGGCACCAATCAAAATTTGTCCATTCTTCTGGACACTGACTCGGAAAGTTGCTTCTCTGCCCCGACGTTGGGATTGTTCAGAGCCTAAGTTAAGACCTTTGGCCTCAAGCAATGCTTCATAAAACTCGGCAACATTAATTCGAGTTTCGCCTTTCTTGGTTGTTGTGGAGTAACCACAAAGGCGAGCCAATTCCCGACGAGTGGGATTTCCACTGGTTTCCTTAAGCTCTTTAACTTTTTGCAGCAATGCCTTGCCATTCAATGGTTCTGTCACAGCTTAACTCGTGTTCGATAGATAGTGTTATTGATTTTTCAGCCCCAAATAACCATATTGATATATTTGGAAGAAGTCAATTATTTGTGGAGAATTAGTTCTTCTTTCTGTTGATGAATTTTGAGGATCTCAGTTTTTGATCGTGGCTTTTATCGATATGGGGAGTGGAATAGAAAAAAGGCTTCCGAGAGTTCCTCTGTGAAGCAAAAGAAATGAATACTGTTGAGATAGCAATCGATATAAGCCAATGCTTGCTAAGTCTATCCCTGTGATGCCAGACTCTCGAAGAGATGCTAAAAGTCTTGTTATGGATATTTCTCTTCTGGATTTGTCTTGTTCCTGAAATTTCGTAAATAGGCATCGTAATGCCTCTGCACTGGCTACAGATGTTTCGCAGAGCGGTAACGTAATTATGGCGGTGGATGGTGGCACGAGTACGGATAGTTTATTTGAAATGATGCTGGCCTAGCATCTAATAAATGCCTTGAACTTGCGCTTATATTCTTTGAACATTCCCTTTAAGCACACCTCTGAATGTGAGATTTGGCTGACCTTCGAACTTTAAATGTGTTTTCAGCTCTCGAAGGCTTGGTGCTTTCCGCAGAAGGGGGAAATGCGGCAATAAAATTAGGATGTAAATCTTTTAGACTGGTTGAAATGGGATCGAGCACCTAAATTGCCGGCACACCTGCTTCACAGGTTGGCGAATGCTCTTGGTTTGCTCCTCATTGCCAAGAACCAGCCCCCAAATACTCCGGATAGAGTTTGCTCGCGTAAACATAGGCTTATATAGCCTCGAACAACAAATGAGATGATGTCTATCTCCCTCGCAAGTAAATGTTTCATCAAACGCTTTGAGCCTTGCCGATAGTCTGATTCTTTATGGATTGTTGAGTGTGACCTCTGAATAAATGTCAAGGCTCACGTTGGCTTTTTGGAAGCTTGGGGGAGACCGTGCTACTGCTGCAATACTCACCTAATCCTTGTTGAGTCTTCATTTCAGACCGTTGTGTCTTTAAGCTAGTACAGCGATATGCCCTGTCTGCTACTGGCGCAATGTAGAAAGACTCTGCAAGCTAAGCCGTAGCTTTAGGAGTCGTCCCTTCTTTTACATACCCTGTTCGCTAAGCGTTGAAGGCTTGAATTGGAACAGTTAGTTCCATCCCATGTGTTTATGGCAATCCGTTGGATGATGAGTGTGTTTTTGCATTATTGCTCTGAGGCGCTCTAGCTATAGGCTGCATCAGCCTCGCTGTGACTTACCATGCCATAAGCTTGATAAGTCGATGTTTCGCTTAGTTTCGTTGCCGTGAGGCTTGCTTCGCTTTTGGAGCCCCCCTAAAAGTCAAGTCCGTTTAAATGGATTTAAAGTAGCAATAGATGTAAGGACTTCTTGGCTTTCACTCCAAGCTCTAAAGTCTATTCCCAGATTGCCTAGCACTGACATAGAGAATGGGGGGAGCTAAGCCGGAGTGGATTGTAGATTTTGAGGCTCCAAGCCAGTGCGTTGTCCTCAGATGTGAAGATGGCTCTCTCTGGCAGCTATCGCTGTCATTTCAAATCTTAATAGCTGTATTCCTCAACCCTCTGCAGGCGAACAGCGTTCTGCTCTTGCAGACTCACTGATGGGAATCGGATTTCACCGAATTGGATGTGGCATTGTTGCCTGATTTCTCTCAATGCAAAACGCCCTTCGCGAGTGGTAAACGAAGGGCGTTTGGTTGCTAATGATGCTACTTATTTGTATTGACAGTCATTACAAGAGGCTGTGTGTGGACTATTAACGCGAGGTGAAATTGTTCTTTTTCTTCTCAAACAGGTCTGTGAAGTAGGTGATTACCTGACGGGGACGAGTTTTGATATTAACGCTAAGTGACATTCCTGATTGCAGCGCGACATCTTTCCCGTTTACAGGAATGGTTTGCTTCTCTAGCTGAACGGTGGCAGGGAATCGGTAGTAGTTAAAAAGTTGATCCGGTGGCAGGGAATCATCACCAATCTCGATTAGTTTGCCCTTCACATTGCCAAATTCGCTGGATGGGAAGGAGTCAATACGCACATCAACATCCATGCAGGTCTCGATGTCATTGGGGTCTTCGCATTCCTTGACGAAGCCAATGTCGCTATTGGTAATGAATACCTGGGCGACGAGACCCTCTCCAGGCACGATGGATACAATGGGCTCGCTTGAATTGCTAACAAAGCCCGGACTTGTGGGCTGAAGGTCAAAAACTGTGCCGTCTACTGGAGCTTTTAGCTCTTGATAGTCAAGAGTGACCAGGGTTTGACTGAGTTGGCTATCTAGCTCGTTGATCTGTTTTTCGTTCTCGACGATGACTTTGTTGAGCTGACTATCAATTTCAGCAATGCGCTTGTCGTTCTCCCCCATGCGGCTTAGGGGATCTTGCTGAGAACGAGCCACAGTATTGAGCATCTCTTCTTGAGCTTGAGCAACTGAAATCTCTAGACGCTGCTCCTCTTGCTGAAGCTGCATTAGCTCAGCTTGTTGGTTGGTGAGTTCTGCTTCTCGGTTAACGACTTCCGCTTGTTGTTGGGTGACGCGAGCCTTGCCACTGCCAACTTCTTGTTTTTGGCGCAGGAGCTGAATATTGGCGATGCCGCCATCTTCAGCGAGTGGCGCAATATCGGCCAGAATCTGGCTATCAATGGCTAGGCCGTCTTTGGCGCTTTGGAGCTGTAGCCGAGCATTGGCAAGCTGGCTATTCGCGTTGAGGATTTGTTGCTGAGTATTGGCGAGGCGAATACGCACCTGATTGAGCTGCTGTTGCTGTTGGGAAATGGCAAGTTGGGCTGCGGCTTCTCGGGAACTGCGCTCAGCATTCCCCGTTGTCAAGCGAGCTTGCTGGGTTGCATCGAGGCCTGAAACGTTGCTTGCGCCTGCGAGTTGAGCGCGGAATAACTCATTCTCTGAGACTAAAGCAGCGCGATTATCGGTGAGAGAAACAAGTTCTGGAGGTACGCGGTAACCTTCCGGGAGGCTGGAACTGCGACCCAAGAGATTTGACTTGTAATAGTTTGTCTCGGCGACTAGAGCGGCTCGCACTTCGCTCAGGGATTCAAGCTGAGCTTGGGCAGAAGTTTGGTCTAGGCGAATTAGGACTTGCCCTTTTTTTACACGCTCTCCTTCTTCGACTTCAATGGAGCTAACAACGCCTCCGAGGGGAGCACGAACTTCTTTGACGGCTCCTTGGGGTTCGAGCTTGCCCTGGGCTTGAACCGCTTCTTCGAATTTAGCCCACCAGGCCCAGCCGACGGAGAAGGTGGTGACACCGATGATGCCCATGATGATCAGCTTTGCCCACAGAGAGGACTGGCGGAAAATAACTGGCTTGTCAAAAGCCGGAGGCTGGGGAGCTGCTTTTGCAGCAGCACCATTGTCGTTGCCGCCATCGCCACCGCTATTAACGTTGAGGGATTGGCCCCCAAGGCTTTGGGTTATGGTTTTGCGACCATTGCCATTGGTCGCTGTACCGTTCTGGTTGGCGGTGCTAGGGGCAGAGCCTGAGAGTGGAGTGGGCGACATCGTGCTGAATCCTTGGTGCTAAGGCGGTGCGATCGTTGGGCGAGGTCAGGGAAAACGTTTGGAGACAAGGGCTATTAATTAACCCTGATCTTGCTGTTGGTAGAGGCAGTAGTAGCGGCCTCTTTGGGCCATTAGCTCCCTGTGGTTGCCCATTTCAACAATGGAGCCTTTGTCCATGACGATGATGAGGTCAGCGTTCTGGATAGTAGGGAGTCGGTGGGTGATGAACAGTACGGTGCGGTCCGTAAAATAATTCATCAGGTTGAGGCAGACCTGGCGCTCAGTGTCGTAGTCCAGGGCGCTGGTGGCTTCGTCCAAGATGAGTAGGTTGGGGTTTTGCAGGATGGTGCGGGCGATCGCCACACGCTGGCGCTGTCCACCGGAGAGGCTGGAGCCCCTTTCTCCCACTGAGGACCCATAGGCCTGGGGTAAGTCCATGATGAAGTCATGGGCACAGGCCACCTTGGCTGCTTGAACAATGGCTTCGGAGCTAGCATCCGGTCTGGTCAGGGCGACGTTGTCCTGAACAGTTCCTTCGAATAGCAAAGAGTCCTGGGGGACGATGCCGATTTGGCGACGCAAAGAGTAGAGCTCTACCTTCCCTACATCGTAGTCATCCACAAGGATGCGTCCTGCATTGGGGTGGTACAGCCTGGGCAGAAGCTTGGTGAGCGTACTTTTGCCGGAACCACTTTGGCCGACGATGCCAACGAAGGTGCCAGGGGCAATCTCCAGGTTGACGTTGGATAGCTGCATGGCGCCTTGATTGCCAAAGCGGAAGGATACGTCCTCATACTTAATTTTGCCCACAACCTGGGGCATGAGAATGTTGTCACGCTCATCAGGGGCTTGTTCCTGGGGGGTATCGACAATGTCGCTGAGACGTTCAAGAGACAGGGCAGTCTCCTGGAAGTTTTGCCAAAGCTGGGCCAAGCGAAGTAGGGGGCCTGTCACGTAGCCGGAGATGATGCGAAAGGCGATCATTTGGCCCAGCGTTAGCTCACCTTGCAGGACTAGGTAGGCACCAAAGCAGAGCACCAACAGAGCTGACATCTTATTGAGGAAGTCACTGACTGAGGAGGCAACTGTTGAAGTGAGGACAGTCTTGAAGCCTGCGGAGACATAGCGGGCGTAGCGCTCCTGCCATTGCCAGCGGGCCTTGAGCTCGATGTTCTGGGCCTTGACGGTTTGGACGCCTGAAAGGGCCTCGACCAGGTAAGACTGGGTTTTGGCGTGGTTTTCAGCTTTGACCCGCAGCAACTTGCGCACGATGGGGGCAAAAATTAGTGTCACCGCCACGAATATCGGAATACTGCCCAGGGCTGCTAACGTCAGCTTCCAGCTATAGAAGAACATGACGGCGATGTAGATCACCGAGAAGATCGAATCCATCACCACGGTCAGGGCGGTGCCTGTCAGGAAAGACCGAATATTCTCCAGCTCTCCCACGCGGCTGGATAGCTCACCCACGGGGCGACGCTCGAAGTATCGCAGGGGTAGGCGGAAGAGGTGATCGATGATCTCGGCACCCAAGCTGAGGTCAATGCGGTTGGTTGTGTCAACGAAGAGATAGGTTCGCAGACTGGAGAGCATTGCCTCAAAGACGGCAATGACGACCAGAAACAGGCCTAAAACCTGAAGCGTATCGACGCTGTTTTTACTGATGACTCGGTCAATGATGACCTGAATCATCAAGGGGTTGGCCAGGCCAAAGAGCTGGACAAACAGCGATGCAACCAAGACCAGGATGAGAGACCAGCGATATTTGACCACTGAGGGGACAAACCAGCTGAGACCAAAGGTTTGCTGAGGGGTTTCCTTGGCGACCTCCAGCATGATGATCTCACCCTTCTCCCCCCACTGGGCCGCAAATTCTTCTGGGGTGGGGCGAATAATGCCGACCTCGGGGACAGCAAGGGTGACTTCTCGGCTGTTGGTTTCGTAGAGAACCGCGAAGCTGTTGCCCCATTCGATCAGCGCAGGAGCCTGGACTCGGGCAATGGATGCGCTGGGCACCATGGCGTGCTGAGTCTTAAGGCCAATCATCTCGGAGACAGCCCCGCAGAAGATTAGGGGTAGGGTTTCACCTCGGCTGAGCTGCTCGCGAATAACTCGGCGGATGACGTCTTTGCGGAAGGGGAGGTTTAAATGCTTGGCCAGCATAGCAAAGCAGGCTAGGGTGCCACTGGCGATGCCTTTGCCGCCGACGAAGGGATATTTTTTTTGGCCCCGAGAGGTAATCAGGCCGACTGCTTCTTGAACCTGGGCATCAGCTTCTTGGGGATAATCCGGTGCAAAAGGTACTGACTCGCGCCAACCTGGTGCTTGCCCATTGCCATTGGATGCGCCGCCCCAGGGATCACTGCCTACCGCATCTTGTGGTGGAGCGACTGTCGCAGCTGCCATAGCAACGTCGTCCAGTAGCGATAGGGGGAGGCCTAGGAGCCGCACTGGCCGAGTTGCGTCGGTTTCGAATTGGCCTACATTGAGATCTAGGGCCTCACCAGGCAGGGTGTCGTTGATGCGACCGCCACCGCTTACCCACCATTCATTACCAGGAGGAAGATCCTGGGGACCCATAGACTGACCGGGGACGAGCGTTTGTAGGGTTGCTCGTTCCTCGGCGCTGGCGATGAGGTCTTTGAGGTCAAAAGCTGTCTGTGCATGGCTTTGAAGGGCTTTCCCGACTAGCTCCGCTAGTTCGGATCGAGAGATTTTTTGGTTGAAATGGTTGGCGATCGCCGGTTCTTCCTGCATCAAGCGCAGAAATTCGAAGGCGGGGATTGTAATACAGAGGGTGTCGGGATCGGCACTGGCGATCGCCGTTTCACAAGGCACCCCTCGCAACAGGCTCACCCAGCCAAAGCAATCCCCCTCTCCCAGTTGCTGAAGCGTAAAGGGCAACTGATTTGTTGGGCGATAGCCCAGCAGGCGAACCTTTCCATCGGCGACGATCACCACCTGATGGGGCAGGGTTTCCCGACGCAGAATTGACTGACCCATGCGATAGCGAAACGTTTGAGCCCGCTTAGAGAGCTGTTCCAGCTTGGCCCGAGGCAGCTGGGAGAATGGCTCCACTTGCCGAAGAAAGTTAGGAATAGAAAGTTCGGTGTAAGTCATGGAGAACGCTGAGGGAAAGCGGAGGTCGCGATAGAGGTAAGTGCTGTCTGGGCCTTGATCCGAAAAAAAATATACGCCCTAAATTATGTGCCTTACTGGGAAGGTGTGGTTGCCTTCTTGGCTACCACTGTTGAAGTTTCTTTACCTTGTTGGACAACCTCAAACTGTTGACTTTCGTCTTGAAGCCACTTAGCAAATAGTTCGTCCAGCAGTCTTCGCCGGAGACCATCATCCAATTGAGTGGGTAGAAACTTCTCGAGGCGCACGATGACCCACCAGTCTTCAACACGGGTTGGAGGCCATAGCTGAGCGGGTTGACTGACTCTAAGCATTTCTGAGAGGCGAGGATGGCAGCCGCCGAGGTCGGCGGGGCCAATGAGACCGCCCGTGTTGGCCTCGGGACCTTTGGAATATTTGGTCGCCAGGTCTGTGAACTTGTCTTCGTCGCTTTCTAAGCGGAAGTACAGCTCTTGGGCAATGGCTGCATCTTTGACTCGAAGCAGGGAATAAATCACCCGGTCCAACCGATCCTTGCGTTTGAGGTAGTAGCTTTCGAGCTGATTACCCCACTTCCATTCCTTGAATTTGTCCAGCTTGGCCTTTTTGAGTAGCACCTTCTGCTGAGTTTCTAATGCTTCAGTGGAAGGAGGACCCTGGGGAGCCATGGCTGCCATGGCTTGCTGATTCTTAAACTGCTGAATGACTTGCTCTTCGTCTTCCGGAGACCAAGCCAGGTCCTTTTCCTCTTCAATCCAACTGGCTAGAGCTTGCTCAATCACAATCTCCTTCGCCAGAGGCGGGAGCAGACCATATTGTTGCAAGAGAGCAAGTACTTCTCCGCTGGGGAAAGTGCGATCGCCAATTTTGAGTGCGACGGTCATAACTAAAAGGCCTGTGCAGCAATGACAACAGTGGTTTAGGGGAGACAGCAGTGGCAGCTAGGTTAACAGCTTCGCGAAGTTCCCCTTTGTTTTGGATCACGACTGATCACATCTCCTGACCCTTCTCTTCAAGACTGTCGTAGGGGGATTTTCGACAATCTCTTAGAATCCTCTCACTGTATAGAATACAAAACCCCAGTAGAATCAACAATCTTGCTGAAGACACGAAGTATGTGTGAGTGCTTACGCCTCTAAGGAAGATATGTTTGACAGAGCCTATGCCCTAGCAACACAGATGGAGTGCATCTGTGTATATACATACGTGGGAAGAATTACGGTTATGCAATTCCCCTTGACGATAAATCACGGGTTTAAGTGGCACCAACCCTTATAAACGAGCATCAGGCTGCTTCATGCCCGATTGCCATCGTTATCTAGATGCAATATCTCTACCGTTTAGAATTCCCAGAATTGACTCTGCTGGAGACACTACAATCCTTTCAAATTGTCATCGAGCTTGGCCGAGCCCGCTAAGCACTTAACCTAATGAAGCCCTCCTTACTTGCAAGGCTTGAGGCTGCCTATCGGGAAAGTTCCTCCGTTTGGAGGTTTTTAATCTTTGCTTCAGATTTGGTGACGATTTTCGCTCCGTATAAATATTGAGAAGTAATACGCTCTTGAACAGATTGCTTTATTCGATTTTTACTCGTTTCGATGACGTAATAAAGATTGAATAAAGAGCTAATCCAGCCTCCGAAGATTCCACGAGTCCTTCGTAGGGGTAGCTGTGGGAAATCACTGAGTTAAAACTCGATTACTGAATGACGTGTTAGCTGAATAGTTTTAACTGTTTGTCTATGTCTGTTCTGGTCACTTGGATAGAAGCATTAAAGTCTCTTCTGTCATTACCAAGGATTTCCCAAGCGTGCATCCAGAGGTTAATTCATGGCTTCAGTGCCTGTTATGAAATCGGGCTGGTCTCAGCCTGTAATCTCTTCTTCCCCTGCAAATGAGCTTGGCTCGGCCCCCCGGCCTCTCGTTTCATTGGTGACCCCCGCTTACAACGAGGCTGCAATTCTGGAAGAAAATCTGACTCTGCTCTGCCATCACATGGCTCGGTTGGAGGAGGAGTTTTGTTGGGAAATCGTCATTGTTAATGACGGTAGTCGCGATAATACGGCTCAGCTCGCTGATGCTTTTGCCAGGCGAGTTCCCCAAGTTCGAGTGGTTCACCACTTGCACAACAGTGGCCTTGGTCAAGCGCTCCGTACTGGATTTGAACATTCCCAGGGAGACTATGTTGTCACCTTGGATCTAGACCTTAGTTATTCTCCAGAGCATATCGAGACTCTCGTTCGCCGCATGCAAGCAACCGGCGCACAAGTTGTGGTGGCTTCGCCTTATATGCCTGGGGGAAAGGTCTCTAATGTTCCGACATTTCGCCGCCTGCTGAGTGTTTGGGCTAATCGTTTCTTGTCTCTTGCGGATAGGGGCGAAATATCAACGCTGACGGGCATGGTACGGGCTTACGATCGGAACTTTGTGGATAGTCTTCATCCCCGTTCTATGGGGATGGATATCAATCCTGAAATCCTCCACAAGGCGAAGTTGCTCAACGAGCGAGTGGATGAGGTGCCAGCCCATTTAAATTGGCGTGTACCTCCGGTAGAGCCATCCCCTGCGGCGGCGGTTAAGCCCCCCCGTCGCAAATCCAGCATGAAGATTTTGCGCCATACCTGGTCCATCTTCTTCTATGGATTTCTGTTTCGGCCAGTAATGTTTTTTTTCTTGCCAAGCCTGCTGTTTTTGGGCTTAGGCCTTTATTCCGCTAGTTGGTCAGCAATTCATAGCTGGACTGCTTATCAGGAGCTTTCTTCTGCTTCCGTACCAGTACTAGACCCCACTGTTGCAGTCGCAATGGCTTATCAGCAGGCACCTCACACTTTCATCATTGGCGGCGTGCTGCTGATGTTGGGTGTGCAGCTGTTTAGCTTGGCGGTGCTGGCGGTTCAGAACAAGTACTACTTTGAGGAGCTGTTTTACCTCGGCACCTCAATTCACCGGACTAATCAGCAGGCCAGTCGCTAGGCCGCAGTCGGTTCGGTTCAACTTTCTTCGCCTTCCATACGCCTATATGTCCTTAGGCCTTAGGCGTTCTCTTTTTACTCAGGAGCCTTCAACTCATGGTCAGTACTTTCGAGCCTAAAAAGACTTTTCTTAAGTTACCTTCTGATCAAGAAGCAGCGGGGCGCACCCTCGGCGCGGATGAAATTAAGCTAGTCGCTGAAGCGATCGGGAGTGGAACACTTACTAGTACGAAAGGCACCTTTGTTAAAGCCCTGGAGAAGGACTTTGCAAAGTTGATTGGTGCAAAGCACGCATTTGCCTGTGCATCTGGCTCTGCAGCGGTGCATTGTGCTGTGGCTGCGGTGAATCCCGAGCCTGGTGATGAAATCATCACCACTTCCATTACCGATATGGGGGCTTTGGCCCCCATCGTTTATCAAGGTGCCATCCCGGTGTTTGTGGATGTGGACCCCACAGATTGGAATGTGACTGCTGAGAGTATTGAGCAGAACATCAGCGATCGCACCAAGGCCATCATTGTCACTCACCTGTTCGGCAACCCCTGCGACATGACGAAGATCATGGCAGTGGCGGATGCCCACGGTATTCCCGTGATTGAAGATACGGCCCAAGCCTTCATGGCGCGCCACGACGATAAGTATGTGGGTACCATCGGAGCCATTGGCTGTTTTAGCCTCCAGCAAGGCAAGCACATCACTGCTGGAGAAGGCGGCATTGTTGTCACCGATGACGATGCTTTAGCTCGCCACATGTGGTTGTTCATCAACAAGGCTTGGGGCTACGGCGATCCCAAGCCCGATCATTATTTCCTCTCGCTGAACTACCGCATGACTGAGCTTCAGGGCGCTGTGGCCTGTGGTCAATTGCCCAAGCTGAAAGGTGTGGTCAAGCAGCGTCAACAGCTGGCTGACCAAATGACAGCAACCATTGCAGATTTGCCTGGCATTACACCTCCTAGCCATGCAGCTAATACCACCCACTCCTACTGGAAGTATTGCCTCTGCGTGGACAGCACAGTAATTAAGGACGGTGCTGTGGGTCTGGCCAAGTGGCTCAAAGAAGAGCGGGGGATTTTCTCCGCGCCGCGCTACATCCAAAAGCCTGCCTTTAGCTGCGAAGTCTTCCGCGACCAGCGCACCTTTGGCAACTCTCGTTTTCCCTTCACCTTGGCTCGTCCTGAGGCTGTTGACTATAGCGAAGACAAGTTCCCTGGAACCTATGCAGGGCTAGAGCATGTGCTGGTACTGCCTTGGAACGAGAACTACACCCAGGAGCATCTCAAATACATTGCTGATGCCCTGACCGAAGCCATCAACCAATTGACTTAGCCATTTACTGAGGCCAATTCAAGCGAGTCATGACAGAGCGGGGCTGGGTGATTTCTTTGAGCTTGTAAGCATGCTGCTAACCCAAGGTTAGTCGTACGTTCTGGGTGACTGGAAATTGCCGCTCTGCCTTAATTTAGAGGTCTTTTTCTTGGGAAGCTATGGACTTTTCGCTTGCTGAAAATCCTCTGGCATTCTGGCAGCTATCGGTCGGACTCGTTTGATGCTCAGTCAGGTTTTAGAACAACAACTGTTGTGTTGCGTTCGTGTCTTTTGCCCAGGGAGATGTTGGTGGTTTACATCATTCCTGGCATCAATCGGCTGCATTTTGGGGTCTCTGACCAATGAGGCGAACTATACCTCTCACTCTTAAGCCATTTTCTGCTGTTTCCACTGCTGAAATTCGTGCCTTTACGTTGATCGTGATGGTGGGTTTGGTGACTCGGCTGTTGGCATTGCCCTGGGCTGAAACCGTCAATGGGGACGCACTGTCGCGAATTCATCTGGCTTCAGATTGGGCAAATTCCCCCCACTGGATCAGTGCTGATATTTGGGCACCTTTTCACACTTATGTGTTGGGGGTCGGCCTGTGGCTAATGCCTTGGCCATTTGTGACGCCTGTTTTGCTCAACGTTCTGTTTTCCATTGGCACAGCAATTTGTCTTTGGAGATTTACACGGTCTGAATTCGGAGTTCCTGCTGGCTCTGAGGCTGCTCCCCAGTTCGTTGCGATCGCCTTTCTCCTACTTCCATTGGTGTTTCGCAACAGCCTGATGGCTCTGTCAGAGCCGCTCTATCTCTTTTTGATGTCGCTGATGCTGGTCTTTCTGGCCCAAGCTCGGCGCATTTCTGGAGGACTGGGGCAAGCAGCGCTTGCTGGACTCTTTCTGACTCTAGCGGCGGCTGTTCGCTACGAAGTGTGGCCTTTGATTCCGGTCCTGGCATTGCTGCTCTGGCGGAAACCCAAGTCTGCCTTTGCCTTTGGGATGGTGGCTCTAGCCTTCCCCATCTCTTGGATGGCGAGCAGTCATCTTCAGTATGGCGACCCGCTTTACGTGCTGAATTTCCAGGCTGAAGATACAGCTGATGTGCTGGCACTCTATGGCGGGATGACCCCTACTAGATGGTTGGTCCGGCTGGTGTTTTTCCCCATGACATTGTTCTTCGGCATGACTGCTGGGGTGTTGGGCCTATCGCTCCTGGGCGTCTGGCATGGCTTCCGGCAGCGGGTGGTTTCCTTGGTTTGGCTCGCTCCTTTTGGAGTGCTGCTAGCGATGCTGTTTTACAAATCGGTGGGCGGCACGCTGAATTTGGATGTGCGTTATTCCCTCGCGCTTGCTCTCTTTCTGTTGCCCTATTCTGCTGTGGGCTTGCAAGGGTTGCGGTCTGAGAGGCCTTGGTTACGACGCTTGATATTGCTCTCAATTGTCCCGTTGGGTTATGTGCTTTATCTGGCGACACCGCTGACCTCGCCCCTGCTCAAGGGCATCTCGCGATCGCCCGCTGATGAAGTAGCCCCCATTCCTCGGCTTAGCCCCTCCACCCGCAGCCTGATTGATCTCGTGGGTCGCCATCGCCGTGACGAGGCGCTGATGGTTTGGGGCTTTGGAGCCAATCAAGTTGATCTTCAGGTGATTTTTCATCACCGCCTTATGGGGCCAGAGCAGTTGACGGTTTCCCACAGTTTGCTGCCCAACCAGCAAGAGACTTTGCAGCGTGAATTCTTCTCCAATCATCCCAAGGGGCTGATTTTGGCCGAAATGGCTGAGCATCCGGAGCTGCCCCTGCCTGATGCCTCACCCATTGTGATTCGTTTTGACCAGTTCTTGCTGGAGCTTTCGCCTGTCGCAACCGATGGCTCAGGTTGCCTGTTTCGCTATCGCCGCCGCTCCGTTTTGCCTCGCCCTTAGGCGTTGAATCTGTTTCTTAACCGTATATCTGGTATTTCCATGAAAAGTTTGAACTTCGCGATTATTGGTGCCGGTGCGATCGCCCAAACCCACGCCCAGGTTTTCGAACTCACCAATGAAGCCAACCTCGTCGGCGTTGCTGATATCCGCCTCGATGCCGCTAAGGCCATGGCGGAAAGCGCCAAATGTAAGAGCTACAACTCTTACCAAAAGCTGGCTGAGGACCAGGCGGACTTGGATGCAGTCATCATCTGCACGCCCCCCACGACCCACCCTGAAATTGCGATCTACTTCATCAGTCGCGGCGTCCATGTCCTCTGTGAGAAGCCCTTCAGCATTGATGTAGAAAGCTCCGAAAAAATGTATGAAGCGGCGCGTAAGCAGGGCGTGGTGCTGACCATGGCTTCCAAGTTTCGCTACGTCACCGACGTGATCAAGGCCAAGAGCATTGTTCAGTCCGGCATCCTCGGTGATGTGGTGCTGTTTGAAAATGCCTTCACCTCCCGCGTGGACATGACCAATCGCTGGAATGCCAATCCTGAACTCAGCGGCGGCGGCGTTTTGATCGACAACGGCACCCACTCCGTGGACATCATGCGCTACTTCCTTGGCCCCTTGAAAGAAATTCAGGTGGTGGAAGGTAAGCGGATTCAGGGCCTAGCCGTGGAAGATACCGTTCGCATTTTCACAAAGAGTGACCAGGGCGTTGTCGGTAATATCGACCTTTCTTGGAGCATCAACAAGGAGCTGGATTACTTCATTCGCATCTACGGTTCCAACGGCACCATTTCTGTGGGCTGGAAAGAGTCCAAGTACCGCCAGGCTTCCAGCCGCGATTGGGTTGTGTTTGGTGATGGCTACAGCAAGGTTCAGTCCTTTAAGAGCCAGCTAGAGAACTTTGCCCAAGCGATTCGCGGTGAGGCCCAGCTATTGATTACGGCTGAGGATGCGATCGCCTCGGTCGAAGCCGTCAACGCAGCCTACGAATCTCTGCGCCAGGACCGCTGGACCAGCATCAGCCACCTGAGCGAAACCATCGCTCTACGTAAGTCCGTGGCGGCTAGCAATGGTAATGCTCAATCTCTCGCTGGAGCGGCTAAGTAATGAGTGATCGCAGCGAAGCCGTCAGCGTTGATGCGGCTGATTCGCCCAAGGTAAATGCACTGATTCACGAAACGGTGCGGGTTCATCCCACGGCGATCGTCGAAGACAACGTCGCCATTGGTGCGGGCAGTTCCGTTTGGGACAACGCCCATGTGCGCCACGATGTCAGCCTCGGTGAGCAATGCATCGTCGGCGGTAAGTCCTACATCGCCTACGGTGTGCAGATTGGCCATCGGGTGAAAATCAACGCCTCGGTCTACATCTGCAATGCCGTGACGATTGAGGATGGCGTCATGGTCAGTGCGGCGACGGTGTTTACCAATGACCGTTTTCCCCGCGCTGCGACCACTGACCTGAAACAGCCCTATCCCTCCGCGCCGGATGAGCATACCCTGCCCACCCTGGTGAAAGAGGGAGCCACGATTGGGGCTCACTGCACCATCGGTAATGACCTGTCCATTGGGCGGTTCGCCATGGTGGGCATGGCCAGTTTGGTGACGCGATCGGTGCCAGATTTCCACCTTTCCATGGGCCATCCCGCTCGGTCGGTGGGCTGTGTCTGCCGTTGCGGTCAGCCCTTGGTCAAGTTTGTTGAGGGGGAAACCCTCGATGCAGATGTGACCTGTGACGCCTGTGGTTTGGACTATCACATCGAAGGCCAGACCGTGACGGAATTGAATCCGCCGTCCTAGGGCGCATCTGAGAAAGCGGAACTCTCTGGATCCTGAATCGAAAGCGACCCCTCCCAGCCTCCCCTTGTTCCAAGGGGAGGAGTGATTGGCTGGTCTGAGTCAGAAATCTGTGGCGCACTTCTCCAATCTGTTCCTCCCCTTTTTCAAGGGGAGGTTAGGTGGGGTGGATTTGCCGCTTGACCTCTTATTTATCTATTTCGGTGTATTGCTATGGCTAATTCATCCCGAACTGGCTCATCTCAACCTGATTTTTCTCAGGGGGAACGCTGGGCCGTTGTGGGCGGGGGCATTTTGGGCATGACCCTGGCCCATCGCCTGGCCCAGGCTGGCAAGAAAGTCACTCTGATTGAGGCCGCAGACAATCTGGGTGGTTTGGCCAGCGCTTGGCATCTAAATTTGCCCGAAGGTGAGGCGGTTTGGGACCGTCACTACCATGTAACGCTGCTATCGGACTTGAAGCTGCGGGGCCTACTCAAGGAGCTGGGCCTAGAACAGGATATGGTTTGGCGCAAAACGAAAACTGGCGTCTATGCCGATGGCCAGCTCTATTCCGTCAGCAATGCCGTGGAGTTCCTCAAGTTCCCGGCACTAGGGCTGATTGATAAATTCCGCCTAGCCTTCACGATTTGGTTGGGCTCCAAAATCAGTAACTGGCGCAAGCTGGAGAGAATGTCGGTGGAGTCATGGCTGCGGCGTTGGTCCGGCGATCGCACCTTCACCCGTTTTTGGCTGCCCCTGTTGCGCTCCAAGCTGGGCGACAACTATAAAAAAGCCTCTGCGGCCTTCATTTGGGCCACGATCTATCGACTCTACGCCGCCCGGCGCAATGGCCTGAAAGAAGAGATGTTTGGCTACTTGCCCGGTGGCTATGGCCGCATCTTTGACCGTTTTGCTGAGGTCTTGCGAGAGGAAGGCGTTGAGATTCAGCTGGGGCAGAAAGCTCGGCAGATTTATTCGACCTTGAGCGATCGCCAGTGCATTGAATTTGCCGATGGCCGCCAAGAAACCTTTGACCAAGTCGTCGTCACTACGGCTGCCCCCATCGCGGCAGATATGTGTACGGAATTGACCCTGGATGAAAGCGATCGCCTACGGGGCATCG
>CALLAT010000122.1 GCA_938002085.1 uncultured Pseudanabaenaceae cyanobacterium | reverse complement strand
CTGCTGCTCCCACTGCGCCAACCGGAACCCCAGCCACCACTGCTGCTCCCGCTGCAATTGCGCCAACTGGTCCCGCCGGCGGCGCAGGTCCCACTGGTGTCCCCCATGTAGGCAACGGTCCCACCGGTCCTACTGGAGTCCCCAATGCCAATGTCGCTGCTCCCACTGCGCCAACTGGAGCCAACGTCGCCAGTCCCACTGTAGCTATCCCAGGCAACCCTGCTGCTCCTAGTACTGGAGCCAACCCCAACCAACAACGCTATGTCAGTTCAGCCACCGCTCCTAGAGTCGGTGGTGTAGATTCGGACGGCGTTTGGACTGGTGTTGGCAAAGGTAGAAGCAGCAGCAAGCCCCGATCCTATGAGTGTTACCGCGACTTCTTCTCCATCAAGAGCAGTGACCACTTCAAGATGAAAGTTGCCATCAGCAAGATTGAAAAGCATTGCACTGCAGGTCTCGAAGTTGCCAAGCCTGATAGAGTCTTTGGCATGCCAACTGAGCAAGATGGATCCTCTCTAGCTGACAGGATGACTGCTTTTGAAAAGTTCTGCATTGAGCATGGTCTTGATGGAGTCTTCAATATCATCTTGCCCACTGGTTCCCCCATCAACATGTTCAGAGAGTTTGGTAAACTCAACCAAGACATTGTCAACAATTGGTGCCATGCTGTGTACACCACTGGAGTCCAGTCCCCTACTGATCCTCTCCCCCTTGCTGTGTGCAAATACGATGAGGTCAACATGGATTGGAGTGGTGATGCCCTTCTCAACTCTTGCACTGATCTCATGCGCAGGACCCTAGAGCGGGAGATTCCCCTTGAGGAACGCAATGGTCCCAAAACCTTGTTCCGTCTCCTCATGAACAGCCAGACCAATTCCCACAACTTGGTCCGCCGTATGTGCCAAGACCTCGAGAAGTTGTCCATCCGTACCATTCCTGGAGAAAACATGCAGACCTATTGCGAGCAAGCCCTCAGCAAGGTGGAAGAGATTCGCAGAGCCACCATCATTGAAGTCCCAGACATCACCCAGCTAGCAGTCAAGGGAGTCAGCGCAGCCACTGATGAAAGCCTTCGTCTTGAGGCCAAGAGCATTCTTCTTGCTGCCAACCAACCTGGAAGCATAGCCACACCAGAGTCAGCCCTTCAGCAACTGGTGGACTCCTACAAGACATCTGTGGACCTGAACATCTACGGTCCAGCCCTTGCAGTAGGCGGCGCCAGCAAAGCCCATGGCATGCAAGCCCAGTACTGTCCCCCTTGCGATACCCCTGGAGCTGCACCTCCAGCTGATCCCATGGCTGCCCTCCAGGCCCAAATCTCAGCCCTTGCAGGTCTCGTCCAGAACAAAGACAAGAGTGGCAGCGGCGGCGGCAGCGGAGGCAGATCCAAGAAGGCAACCAAGGACTACTCTGCCTACAAGTGCAACATCTGTTGCACCGTTGGGCACATCGCAGCTCAGTGTCCCAACAAACCTGCTTCAACCCTCACCCCTGAGGACTCCAAGTTCATTAGTGGCCTCATCAATACGGCAAATGAAACACAGCGGCCCCTAGATCCAGGCGACATGTATCTCTGTTTGAAGGATCCCAATGGGCGTGTCATCGGCGAATGGTGCACACATTGCAGGCGATTCACCAAATTAGGCCCCAACATGCACCACACCACCAAGCACCAAGGCGGCGGAAACAAGTCTCCAGCAGAGTCCTCCACCACCACCTCTACTGGTAGCGGTACAGTTGGTACTGTAGCCGGATTGGCTGGAGCCACCACTGCTGGAACTGCCACCGGCACTGTTGCTGGCCTTGCTGGCACTCCTGGAGCCACTGCTGGCCTCTTCTCTGTTCCATCTGAAGGTCCAGCCAACTATAGCACTCCATTTGCTGGCAATGCTGCTACTGTTAATCCCTCTGGGCTCCCATGGTTGGTAAAAGGTTCCGGCGGGCAGGGTTATTAAGCTCACTGGCTACCCTGCTGATCGTCAAATTCATTATCCAGTACCTTCCAACCAGCTCACGCCCAACAGAGCCCAACAACCCGCTCGAGCCCTACCATTTTCTTGATCTCCATTGTCCCGACAACAGTTTTGGGGGGGAAGAAGTGCCCAAATGGCTCACAGATCCAAGCAAAACTCACATCAGGGAAATGGTTCTCTACAGCAAGACTGATTACCAACAGCACCACCCTTTTGCCTACCCAGCAGCACTCCTCATTACTTCTGCAGTGATGATACTTATGGCTTTCTACCGAGTCCTCCTACATCTCAGGGGGCACACTTGGGAATCCTGGAACCTTAAGCACTGCCATCCTTCTCCTTGGGAACCTAGCAAGCCTGCTGTCCCTCCTGACAGAGAAAAGCCCAAGCACCGGCGTCCTCGTCCCAACATCAGCATGTCTCTCCACAAGAAACGCCTCATTGCTGCCTTCAGTTTGCTCTCCAATTGCTCTGTTGGCGCCCAAGGCCTTCATCTTGGTTCTGAAATGCGTGACAGAAACCACCTGAGACAATTCAGAGGATTCCAAGGGATGCTTGACACCACCAAACTTGATCCAATGTCCACCATTAGGCTCCAGGCTGCGCTCCAAATTGACACCACTGGTTTCCAAGCAGTTGCAGCTGAACACAACAATGTCTTTTCAGCTGTGATTGACTCGGGAGCATCCACCACTTGTGCTCCTTTGGAAAGTGACTTTGAACCAGGATCCCTTAGGAAGTTGCCCAAGCCAATTGCCATTGGCGGCATTGCTGGAGCACTCACTGCAGAGTATGCTGGAATCATTTGCTGGGAGACCCTGGATGACAATGGCAACATAATCCGCTTCAGAACCCATGGTCTGCTTGTCCCTCAACTCGGATGCCGTCTCTTCAGTCCCCAGACCTACTTGCATGGCAACGAAGCCTTTGGTCTTCCCAAAATCACT
>CALLAT010000121.1 GCA_938002085.1 uncultured Pseudanabaenaceae cyanobacterium | reverse complement strand
CTAATGAGATATCAGACCTTAAACGAAGGCCATAAGCGACACTATAAAACATGAAGCTCAAGTATAGAGAGAAAAATAACGAGTCCGACAGTTCTTAGAATAGCCTGGTAACAAATAAAAAAGGTACCTTTTCACAAAGTGCATTTAAGAAATGCAGCTTTGATTACGAGGTACCTCAGGAGACAATTCTGCATGAGAAAACGGTATTCCTCATACAAAATCATCATTGAATAACATGATTCCATTAAGGAAGGGTGATGTCACCAGAGCCATCAGTAGGAATACTGAGAGCAACACCATTCTGAATCACTTGGTCAGCCACAGGAGTGCTGCCACTAGCTTGAGTTAGCTGCTCGATAGAACCGTAGGTGTTCAACTCAGGCTTAACGTATTGCTTCTTTTGCATGGTCTTATCCTTAGGAAATGGAACAAAGCTGACACTGGAAATGAGATGCGACCCGACTCATTGACTTGTCTCCCATTATACTCCAGCCAATTAAGAGAGGTTATCGATGAGGCTAGGCTTTACCGTTTTTTTACGAGGCGAGAGTATCAATTTTATATTCACCTACGGCTCCTGTTTGTGAGCGTAAAAGCGGTTCAATGGCGATCAACCACATGAGAAGAGTCATTGCATTCCAGGCTTTTGGAGACAGTGATGAGATGTCGCCATCTAACCAAAGTTGAAGCTGCTCCCAAGGTCCCCGAGGCCCTTCAAGATAAGGATTTAAAAGAGATGAATGCTCATCTACAGCTGAACGAAGCATCGATAAGTCATAGTTTTTCAAGCCAGATCTAAATAATGCTTCAGGGGTGCTCTTGTGGCGTCGCCACTGGATCTCAAGAGGAAGAACATTCTCCATTGCGCGGCGCATAACAAAACGTGTCCAACCTTGATCTAGCTTCTGTTCAGTTGGTATAGCAACGCAAAGTTCTAGAAGCCGCTTATCCAGGAAGGGATAGCGAGTTTCGGTCTGAAACATCGCCGAGATTTGATCCATTGATTCCAAAACAAAGCCAAAACCACCTGAGCACAGCTGCTCACAGTGAAAGTTCGACTCTGTGCTGAAAGGTTTCTTTTTCCCTACACTGCGACGATCAGCTAGGCCACTGCGCTTGACAAAGTCTGGATTTAGCTTCAAATTCCCACCCGTTCCTGTGGGCTGAATATGGCGAGATCTTCGCCCGACCAACAGGCGTCTTGCCAGGGAGCGAAGGATACGGGGGGGCAGCGGCTTTACGAGATAGCGAAGCCATAGTTTCCATCGCGGTTGCTCAAGATATTCACCAAGCTGCCAGATTGCTGGAACAATCTTCCACCAGCAACGAGCCTGGGCCAGCTGCTCTAAGGGTTTCTGGCTATGCTGCTGAATAAAATAACGGGCAGTATAGCCAGCCTGCTGAAGATTCTGCTCCAATGCCTTGGATTGGGCAATGAGCTGGGACCATTGGCCCTGAAATGCCATCTCGCTGAGCCGCATGATGCCGTGGGAAATAACAGTGTCGCCGTCATAACCATTGAGCAGAATTCGTACATCTGCATTTCGTGCGGATCGAGATAACTCCCACATCAAATAAGCATTGCCAATCAATGGCTCCTCTAACTGAGAAAACATCTCTTGCCATTTACTCAATGGACCTTGTAACTCTGATTCAGTCACAAAGTGAGGTTGAAATTCGCCGCAGGCTAAAATCGCTTCAATAAATTCTCGTTCGTTAGACTCAGGGATGCTGTCACAAACATTTGAGAAGGTATTAAGCGGTTGCTGGTGCTTTTCAGCCAGTAAATCGCGAGCCACACAGCAAATGGAAGAAGAGTCTAGGCCGCCGCTCAAATGAGACCCAATCGGCACTGCCGTCCGCAAACGGCAGTCCACTGCTTGGGTGAAGTGCTTACGCAGCTCAGCGGGATAGTCAATGCTATTGCCATCATCAACGATAGGACGAGATTGAAGCTCCCAATATTGCTCGATCCTAAAGGCATTTTTCCCAGCGACTCTCATGTGAGATGCGGGGGGCAAGCGCCAAATATTTTGGTAGCTGGTACTTGCCTTATCTTGCAGATTAATCGTTAAGTAGTCGCCGATTCGAACATCATTAATCTCAAAAGGCACTTCCTCCAAGGCAAGAATCGCCTTCACTTCACTGGCAAAAACAAATAACTTCTCGGTCTTATAGTAATAAAATGGTCGAACCCCAATGTGGTCACGTCCACAAAACAAAGACTGCTTCGGTGCATCCCAGATTGCAAAGGCAAAGTCGCCTAGCAAATGCTGTAGGCAAGCCTCACCCCAATATTGATAAGCCAACAGGATCAAGTCACTGTCACTTAAAGTATCCAACGGTTGCAGCTGAGCCGCTGGGACTTTTTCGTAGAGTTCTTCGCGATTATCAATGCGGGCATGGGCTGTGATCACGCAGCCATCACGCTGGCTGGGCAACTGTTCAAATAAAGACTCAGGGGTGGTGTGCAACATGCAATGGCCCAGCCCTACTGGGCCGGACTGCCAGCGATGCAAGCCATCCGGTCCACGATGCTTCAACTTTTGCAGCATCTTCTCCAGATCAGCCTCTTGAACCGGAGCTCCATCTAAACGAAAAATCCCTAAGATGCCGCTCATAATCAGTTCACTTTAATGGTTGGCTAATGGTTGGCAAGACAGCGTAATCTTTGAGATTCGGCAGCTGCCCCAGGATGGTTTGCCCCTGGAGATCAATCCAAGCGTGGGCTTTAAAAGCTTCGGTGGGAGATTTGAATACGCCGTAGCGTAGCTCGGGTTGATAACCCCGTCGTTTTAATAGAATTTCTGCGGTGAGCGCTCGGGCCAAACATTTAGCGCCACCGGGACTGTAATTTGTCGCATGCTCGATCGCCCAAACCACACTACGCCAGCCATGGGCAGTGGGCGCACCATTTCCAGCAGATCGATGGCTCAAGCCCGCAACCCAAGCTTGCAGGCGAGGGAAATCGAGCCACCAGAGCCCTAAGCGAATGACATTGAGAAGCAGATAGGTCTTAGAAAGCAACCGGCCAATGCGCCAGTAGCGCAAGAAGGTGCTACGTATGGGCTTCATTCGCCACCTCAATCAGCTGGGAATCTTGAAATTGCTGGAGCAGCGCTTCAATATCCGGCTGGCACACTTCACGGCTCACGTCATATTCAGCCTGGAGTGCCTCACAGAGCGCGGCTACGCTTTTGGGCTCTTGCAGCTGTTGCCAAAGAAAAGCACCCACTTCATTGAGGCCGAAGTATGTGCCCGATTGCAGATGCATAATGACCGCCTCGCCGCCCAATTCAGAAAAGACCTGATCGGGGGCAGCGACAAACTGGGGGGTCTCGGCGGGAGTCGCAGCAGCCTGCTCCGAGGTGCGGCTTGGGTCAGAGACTTGAGTTTGAGTCATGGATTCCTAAAAACGAAATATAAGCCGCAAAGATAGAGAACAAACCTGAGCAGTCCAGGTTAATTCAGCAGGTTGAACCTGCCACACAGAACCAGGCCCTGCGCAATTTTGTACGTCCAGAGAATGTCTGCATCCTGAGAGGCTCTCAAGGATTTACTAGTTTTTTATACAGAGATAAGTGATGGATGAAGCAAAAGAATAGACTTTTGTAATGATTTTCACGGATCAAGCAGATTTAATTGTCATTTTTTAAACAAGAGTCGAAAGGGCCGAATCCCGTAGTAGAGCGTAAATAGAGCGGGGGGGAGCGGAAGAAAAGCGCGATCCTGACTGTTCGGCACTAGAAAATCTCGCAGTCCATGGAGGCCATAACGCCACCGATCGCCCCAATGACCCAAGCAGGCCATTTGAAAGCTTGTCTTGCGCAAGGGTGACCAAAGCTCTGGGCGCTTTAATGCCAAACAGGCCTGAAGCGGACTCGCCTCTGGGTGGGATGCTCTCCCAGGCTGAAGCTGTTGCATCAAGCCACTCACCTTGGTATCTGCTCTTGCCCTGGCCAGGAGGGGCTGTGCGCCTTCGGGCAGGGGCAAGGCAAAGACCTCTGAGATTAAGCGCAGCCCCAGCATCACCATTCGCTCACAGCGCCATTGTTGGCTTCGCTGCATGACCCCATCCCAGTTCAGCTCGGGGCTATTCTTCAGGGCCATTGCTAGGTCCATTAGCCATTTCAGCGATCGCCAATGTTCCTTACTCCCGTGGATACAAAGATAGACCAAACGATCCTCAGGGCTGAGGGTGTGAACGTTTAATCCCATACAGGCCACAGGAATACTCCTCGACCAAAAATCGGTGAAGACTAGCGACTCACCCAAGAAATAGCTGGGCGCTAAACGGCAGTGAAGGTCCACATGGACAATGCCCTTATTGAGGGCGCATTCCCCCTCTTCTTGGAAGAAGGCTTCTTCAGCCCTAGGGGTCAGGAAGGTCCAGGTGCGATCGACAATCTCGTAGCCTCCTTCATCGATCAGCAATTGGCGAGCCCGTAGAAAGTCCTGGGGAGCCACCCATAGATCTAAATCGGAAAAGCGGCGCAGTCCCATGTCGCCATAGACCACCTGGGCTAGCATCGGCCCCTTATAGGAGATCACTGCAATGTCATGACGCTCCAACAGCCGTATGACTTGGGCCAGGGCCTGAATCAGCTGCATGCTAATGGCGACCTGCTGTTGAGCGGCCTGCTTTAGGGCGGTCAGCAGCGGCGCAGGCACAGACCCGCTGGGCTCAGCTTCTAGGATGCGATACAGCAGACTCATGCCCCCTTGGTATCTCGCCAAGTTAAACATGAGTTGCCAGGGCGGGTCATGGGCCCAGGGAGTATTGGCGAGATCGAGCGGACGCCCTTGCAGGTAACAACCGAGGCAATACACCAGCAGTTGATAAGCCCGATCTTGTTGTTGCTGTATTGCCTCGGGCGACTGAGGCGAACTGGCCAAGGAGCTGGACTGCGAAAGGGAAGCAGGCATGGGCATTTCCAATGCAGGAGCATCATCGTACTAGGTCTATCAATTAACAATTCCTAGTTCCTATAATTATGCAAGACCAGCAAACTTAAGTCTGGGCAACCAATACACTATTGGATTGCAGAACAGTGCTCAATCATTGCAATAAATAGCTGTAAAACAAGAACTAAGAGACAAAGAGAACATCTTTCTATCGAGCTATGTTACGAGCATCTGACAGTGAGAAGCAACCGAGAATAAGCTTCTGGAGCACAGAGTTCAGCATAGAGATGGTTCAGAAAAATTCTGCATTTCATCAAGAGCGGGTAGCAGAAAAGGGTTAAAAGTCGTTCTATCAAAGTCAATTAACTGACCCAGTATTCTCTGGTCTTCACCTTGATAATGTCCAGACATTGACCAGAAGGTCAGTTCTCCCACATAGATCTGTTCTCCAGCACAGAATAAGTCAACACGTACAAACTTAAACTCCTTACTTAAGGATTCTGAGACAGCGATCATTTCGTCCCAAGCTTTAGGTCTTTTGAAGCTTGTGCCGAGACTATGCTGGTGGTTCAGTTTCAGCCCCATATCACCACCCTTCGGATCAAGAATCTGCGATTTAACATCAGCTCCTCTGTCATAGATATAATGAACAAACCGAACAGTTCCATCCACACAAAAAAACTTGTAATCAGCGGGCGGACTCGTGCTACCTGGGTCTATATACTCTTCAACTAGAACTCTTGGTTGTATATATCGATAAGCCCATTCCCCCCCATTCCAGCCATAGTTTTTTGCCAAAGCTGAATCAATAAATTCCTTTGCAGAATCATACTCGAAGTCACTTTTATCACGAACTAAAATCACAGATCCGCTATCATGATTTGCCTTAATTACAAACGATTTTGGTAGTGATTCTAAATCAATTTCTGAAAATTCGTTTTTCACTTGATACATCTGGAGAAGGTAACCTTCTCCGACACAATCACGAACAAAATCCCGAGCGGAGACCTTATCAGCACACTGAACAATCTCAGCTTTTTGATCGAACAATTTCAGCCACTGAATCTTATCATTCAAGTCACGGCAATCAATCAAATTAGGGAAGTCCTTCAATTTATGCCAGTATGCAAGATGAATAGTCTCATAGAGTTCATAGTGTTTTGGAGTCAATGGTAAGTGAAGCTTATCCTTATTCCACTTATCTAGAATTCTTCGGGCCAACCACTGTCTAACCCAACTAGATTTAATTTCCCTGAGAGACCTAGGAAACCTTACAGGCATCTTTGGAATTGCGATACTCATAGCTTTAATTAAAATAGAATATATAAATGACGAAAAATCTTCCGATTCCATCTTATTCTACAATCGGAAATCTTTAAGGAAATAGACTATTTCAAATTCAATCTTTCTTTCTCTAGCGCCAACATCAAGAGTCTTTTTCGGTCGTAGCTCACTTTTCAAGAGACTTTTCTGAATAGGCCGACCCACAAGAAGGCATTACAAAGAGATTGCACTCAAATCAATCTAGGCACTGGCCAACCTAGTGGGGAGGAGTCGCTATTCCCTATATCAGGCAAGGATTCTATCGGTTCCTCAGCAGAAGACGCTAATCCCTGGCTGGACAAGGCTTTTATTTAATCATTCTCACTTTCCAGACCAGTGCCATCAATCTAGGCTCAAACCATCCAGAACTTTTCTCCATTAAGGCCTGGTCAATTAGAGGCATTTGCCCAAGCTCTATTGAGCAAGAGAAACGAAGTTTTTTTTGCAGAAACCAAGCTCTCTCCAAGAAGAATATTGTGCCACTTTCACAAGCGTATGTTAGCAGCCCTCATTCGTCAGTAATTCTCTGTCATCTTCGCCAGGGCAGTGGCATTTTTTGGGGGGCCAGCCCCATTTCCAATTGAATGAATACAGGATGCCGATGCCTCCCGCAGCGGCACCAAGAATGAGGTGCTGGGCAAACATTATATCGACACAGTCACTCACCCAAGGGAAACAAGCATAAGCATGCCCAAACAGAGGCTTACTAGTCTATCAATGAACAATACCTAGTTCCTACAGTCATGCAAGACCAGCAAACTTAAGTCTTGGCTACTGTTCCACGGTCCAAGATTGTAGAACAGTGGCTAATCATTGCGATCAATAGCTGCAAAGCAAGAACTGAGAGACAAAGATAACGTCGTTCTATCGAACAATATTACGAGTATCTGACAGTTAACAGCAACCGAAAACTAGCATCTGGAACACAGAATTCAGCATAGAGATGCCTCAGAAAATCCTACATTTTATTAAGATCGGGTAGCAGAAAAGGCTTAAAAGTTGACCTATCAAAATCAAGATATTTACCTATTTTTTTCTGGCCTTCACCTAAGTAATGTCCAGACATTGGCCAGAAGGTCATCTCTCCAACATAGAGCTGTCCAGTTGCACAGAATAGGTCAACACGAACGCATTTGAATCCCTGTCCTAAAGACTCAGCAACATCAATCATTTTATCCCAGACAGGTGGCCTTACAAAATCAGTTCCTAAGACAAAACTTGGATACAATTCGGTAGCTAAATCATGTCCATCTCTGCCTACTGTCTGCTCTTTTGTATTCTCCCCCCTATCATAAATATAATGAACAAATCGAACAGAACCGTCAATGCAGTAGAACTTGTAATCTGCAGGCGGGCTAGTGCTTTCTGGTTCTATGAACTCTTCAACTAAAACCCTTGGACGTATATATCGATAGGCCCACTCCCCCCCATTACAGCCATAGTCTTGCGCCAACGCCGAGTCAATAGTTTCCTTGGCAGCTCCATAGTCAAAATCATCTTTATCGCGAACAAGAATTACAGAGCCACTGTCATGATTCGCCTTAATCACGAATGACTTCGGCAACGATTCAAAATCAATATCTGAGAATTGACGATGCACCTGATACATTTTAACGAGGTAGTCTTCACCTACCCGTTCACGAACAAAATCCCGAACAGAGACCTTATCCGCACATTGAATAATCTCTGATCTCTGATCAAATAATTTTAGCCACTGAATCTTGTCATTGAAGTCACGACAATCTATCAAATTTGGGAAATCCTTTAATTTCCGCCAATAGGCCAGGTGAATAATCTCATAAAGTTCATAATGCTCTGGAGTCAATGGTAAGTGAAGCTTATCCCGCTTCCACTTATCTCGAATTCTTCGAACCAACTGATTCCGAACCCAATTAGACTTTACTTTCCTTAGGGCATTTGGAAATTTCACAGGCATCTCCTGAATCAAAATACTCATAGCCTTAGTTAGTTAAAATAGTATATCTAAATTATACGAGATGTTCCCAGACTTATTTTGTTATTCAACAAACAAAATTGGTTAAATTTATCAATTATTTGAAATTCAAACTTCTCTGAGGTCAAGAAAAGAGAGCGACTAGTCGTAGTCCATTTATGGGAATAGGGCCATCTTTATCTTAATAGGCCAACCCATAAGAGACTTTTTAGGCTGTCTAAATTCAGTTAACCTAGGCTCAAATTATCAAGCATGATTCTCTAGTAAAGCCTAATCTATTTGAGACACTCCTTAAAACTCATTGAGCCAGAGGAATGATGCTTTTGCAGAAGCCAAGCTCTCTTCATTAAGCATCGTGTCGTTTTCATCAACGAACGTTCGCCGAACCTTATTCATGATGGATACCTGAGAGATTAGGAAAGACTCGACATTTTCACCTGGGAAGTAACTGGCACTTTAGATTGAGGGGGAATCCCAAACCGCTCATCCAAGAGACTCTGGATTTGTTCTTGAATATAGGAAAGGCTAAAGCGTTGATGCGCTGCTTCGTAGGCCTGGTGAGTCACCCGCTGTAAGCCTGCGCGATCGCCCCAACAATCACCAATAGTCTTCGCCAGCACAGCGGCATCACCCGGAGAGGTTAGCCAACCCGTTTCACCCGGCTGAATTAACTCTGGTACGCCCCCTGCAGCGGCTCCGATAATGGGGCGCTGGGCAAACATGGCCTCGACAATCACCCGGCCAAAGGGCTCGGGGGCCGTGGAGGTGTGGGCAACCAAGTCGCAGGCGGACAGCAGCTCAGCAATATCGGTGCGGAAGCCGAGGAAATGAACGCGATCGCCCAGACCCAGCTCAGCCACCTGCTGATGCAACTGCTCCACATAATCCTCTTCGCCAAACAGGGCTGCCCCCACCAGCAAAACCACCACGGGCTGTGGACAATCTGTGAGGGCCTTGATCAACACATGCTGGCCCTTCCAGGGCGACAGGCGACTAAACTGCCCCACCACAAAGGCATCTGCTGGGAGGGATAGCGACTGGCGCAGCCGTTGGCGACAGCCCGAGTCCACTTGATACCGCGCCGGTTCAAAGCCGTTGTAGACCACCTCACAAAGGCTGGGGTTTCCCCCGGCCTTAATAAAGGCATCCCGCGTGGCCTGGGAATTGGCAATCACCAGGCTGGCGCATCGGTTGGCCAGGCCCACCGCAATGCGAAGGTTGCTGAGGCTAAAGTGCTCGGGCGACAAGATATCGCGCAGGTGGTAAACCAGGGGACGACCACTCAAGCGACTGGCCAGAGCCCCAATCACCAATGCCTTTGAGGTATTGGCATAGATGAGGTCGTAGTCGAGGCTTAAGCGACTACATTTTTGGATGAGGGGCAGGAGCGACCCCAAACGACCCAGGCTTTGCCACCAGCGATTGTCTTTGCTAATTTTTAGCCCGGTGCTGGCTAGGCTGGTGACAGGAATGCCGACCTGTTCAAGGCGTTGGCGAAAGGGGCCATCTTCAAACAAGGCCACGAGGCAGCGATCGCGATAGGGATGGGCGACATCCATCAAGGAGAGTTCGGCTCCCCCCGTTTTACCGCTTTGATCAAGAAAGAGAATTCGCATCGTTAACGCCTCATTAAAAACAGATAACCGTGCTCGAACTAGCAAAACAATTATGGATAAGGACTTAGCGAATGCTGTACGAACTGCTCATGGCTAAGGAACCCCTGTTGTCACCGGAGACGCCACCATCAGGTCTGGGTTCAGCGTGTGGTGTAACAGTTCAAAAATAGCTTGATTGGTTTGATAGAGGTGGAAACGCTGCTGGGCTGCCTGGGCCGCTGCTTGACCCATGCGCAGTCGCAGCTCTGGTTCTGCTTTGAGCGTTTGAATGGCGAGGGCCAGGGATTCAGACGAGCGGGGCTCAATTAACCAGCCAGTTTGACCATGGCGGAGGAGTTCAGGGCTGCTGCCCTCTGCCGGGGCAATGATGGCCTTACCGCCCAACATGGCTTCTACAATGACTCGCCCAAAGGGCTCCGGGGCCACTGGGCTATGGACCAGCAGGTCGCACAGCGCCAGGAGTTGAGGAACATCGTCGCGAAAGCCGAGGAATTGCACCTGTTCCGTCAGGCCCAACCGCTCGACCTGTTTGCGAAGTTTGAGCACATAGGCTTCTTCTCCAAACAGGGAATCCCCCACGAGCAAGAGCCTAACCTGGGGGTCATTTAGCTTTGCCAAAGACTCCAGCAGCAGATGCTGGCCTTTCCAAGGTGCAAAGCGGCTAAAGCAGCCAATGGTGAAAGTCTCATCATCACTCAGCTTGCCCCCCAGGGACTGCCGCAAGGCTTGCTGCTGGGCCGGTTCAATTCGAAATTGCTCTGGCAAGAAGCCGTTGTAAATCACCTGGCTCTTGGCCATGTGGCCCCCAGCAGCAATAAAGGCCTGCTGGGTGGCATGGGAATTGGCAATGACCTGGGTGGCACAGGAATTGGCGAGCTGGACGAGCAGGTTGCGATTGAGCCAAAGAAAGTGCTGGGGGGTGAGGATGTCATGGAGGTGATACACCAGAGGACGACCCGTAATGAGATGCGCGATCGCCCCCATCACCATGGCCTTCGAGGTATTGGCGTAGATCAAGTCACTGTTCCGGGCCAGTTGAATGAGGTCCCCCAGGCAATGGCACAGGCTAAACAGTTCTCGTAAACGGCGGCTAAAAAAGGCACGATCTTTGGGATGGGGCGGTCGCTCCCGCAGCACCACATGGTCAATGTTGGCTTGGGTGAGGCGATCCTGAAAGGGGCCAGCAGAAAGCAGGGCCACTTGACTCTCTAGGGCATCCCGCCCGGCAGGGTCGCAAGAGATTTGGGCAACGATATCGAGCAGGCAGAGTTCTGCACCGCCCAGTTCACCACTTTGATCGAGGAACAATACTTTCATGCAAGCGGCCGTTTAAACGCGAACGCGGTTTTTGGGAATCAGCCGGGCCAGAGCGGGAAGCTGCTGGGGCCAGGTGATACAGGGATGCAGATGAGACGGTATGTCTTGGCTGAGTTGTTGAATTTGGCTAGGGGTCAGCGGCGATCGCCCACAAAAGAAAGGATGCTTGGGGCGACGGCTGAAGTAGCTGTAGAAGATGGCACTGCGATCTTGGTTGACGGGGGGTCGGCCCCGGTGGAAGTAGCGGGAGGTGTCACAAAACACCACGGTTCCCGCTGTTCCCGTACAACTTTTATACCAGTGTTCGGGTGATTCGGGTGGTTCGGGTGATTCGGGTGTTTTTGCGGAGCCGGAGGGCTGGGTTAATTCGGGGGGAAGTAAGGTGGCGGCTTCGGCATGCTGGAAGACGCGGTAGGGCTGATCTTTTGAGTTGACGAGGTGTTGGTTGACGGGGGGATTAACGCATTCAAAGGGTCCACCGTTTTGATCGACGTCGGTGAAGTAGACGGCGACTTTGAGCATTTTCCAGTCTTCTTTGTCGCGGTGCCAGCGGCGGGGGCCTCGGTGGGTGCCGTCGCCCAGGCTGTAGTAGAAGGAGGGGCCGTCGTAGGCGACGGGGAGGCGGAAGTAATGTTCGGCGATGCGCAGGAGTTTTTCGTTGATGGCCCAGGTGAAGAGGATGGGGTGATCAACGAAGTCCTGGGCGGTGGCAGTGAGGGTATGTTTGCCTGCAAAGAGGGGCGTGCGGGAGCGGGTTTGGAAGGTTTGGGTGACTTGTTGGCCGGCTTGCCAGAGGCGATCGCGTTGGGGC
>CALLAT010000120.1 GCA_938002085.1 uncultured Pseudanabaenaceae cyanobacterium | reverse complement strand
AGGCTGGGATTCTTCCCCTTCCTCGTAAGCCGCCACGATTCGCTCACGTAAGTCCACCGAGTAAGCTTTCATCTACCGTTCCCCTTGTTTCTCACAGCCTCCCTTTTGAGCGTAAGCTACTCATCCGAGAAACGCTATATTTCAGTTGGTTGAGCACCAATGCATCCAAGTTCCAAGCTCCCAGCAAGCTGAAACCTTATTCGTAAGCGCATCAATTTGAGACTAAAGTCCTGGCCAATCCACCATCGGCACAGTCGACTTCACCAAATGCATCCCAGCCTCAGCAAACCTCGCATAGGCTGCATCCCCCTGCTCCGTAAAGTCCACCACCCCAGGCACCACCACCGGAGACGTGCAATCCTCCAGCAAATACACCTTCTGGGCCAGCTGCGGATCGCGAGCCTGAATCTCCGTCAGCAAATCATCCACCGTCCAAGCCACACAGTGGCTCTTAGCCTGCCCCGCCACAACCACCGCATCAAAGCTCAGCAAGTGGTTAATCAAGGCTGAATTCTTTTGCGCGATCGCACTCCCGTTGACCCCATCCATCACCTCAGGCCGCAGCACCGAGTAATTCTCCGTCAGCGGATTGCCCCCCTTCACCTCAAACCGCGTCTGGCTTTCCCGCGCCCGATTGTGAAAGAAACAAGCCTCCTCAAACGCCGACACCAACGCATGGCCAATGCCACCCAGCATGGAGTGATAGGGCCAAATCGTCAGCGGATACTTGCCGTCATCACTCAACCGCTGGGCATAGTGCAGTGCAAATTCTTGCAGCCCCTCCAGCTCACCGCCGATGCTCGTAGCAATGGCCGGATTCACCCGCCATTTCCCCTGCACCACCTCATCTAAACCAATCATCGTCATCGGTGCAGGATTATTGCCCTCGCCATCCACCCAAAACGCGGGGTGAAAAATCTGCACAGCTGTGTGGGTATCCAGCGTCGGTGCAATTTCCGTGATGCTGCCCAAGTTGCGATAGACAAACTCGCAGAGGCGACGGCTATCGTCCACCGCCCCCGTCCCAGAGCGCCCGCCAACAAATAGCTCGTAGTCAGGAATGCAAAAGGTATTCTGCACATCGATCGCCAACAAACAAACCCGCTTCCCATCCCCCGCAGCCTTCGCAATGCCATGCTGCTCCGCCCAAGCCTTAGCCTGCTCCGCCCGCTCCAAATAAGGCACCCGAAACACCTCACCACAGCGCGCAGCATCAAAGAAATCAGGAACCATCAATTCAGTTGTCATAGCAATCACCTGTAAATTTCACAATTCATTCATCGTCACGTAGGGGCTGGATGCCCCCGCTCCTGGCTTTCGCCCAACCCAGGCCGGGCAGGGAACCCAGCCCCTACCGTCGCATTGGCCTTATTTCACCGTTGCGTTTCTTGACTTAAACCTTTGTGGAGACGTAGCGATCGCGAAAGACCTCAACCACATCCCTCAACTCACCATCCAGCCGCACCAACGTCTCCTGAGCAAGCATCTCCGGCACCCCGCCGTAGAAGGCTTCCGCGATCGCCCCGCAAATGCAAGTTAGCGTATCGCTATCCCCACCCAACGACACCGCATTGCGAATCGCATCCTCAAAATCCGTCGAAGCCAAGAACGCAACAATCGCCTCCGGCACCGTCTTCTGACAGGACTCGTTGTACTCATACACCTGCCGTAACTCATCCAGGTCACGATCCAAGTCATAGCCAAAGAAAGCTTCAATCTTGTCCGCAATCATCGCCTTACTATCTCCAGCACGGGCCAGATAGATAGCACCAGCAGTTGCTTGAGCACCTTTAATTCCTTCTGGATGATCGTGAGTCACCGCAGCGGTCAATTCCGCCTCAGCCATCACCGCATCCCAGCTATTGCAAACCCAACCCACCGGACTCACCCGCATGGCCGAGCCATTGCCCCAACTGTTGTAAGGCCGAGAGCTAGCAGACTGGCCCCATTCATTAAACCGGGCACCATAGCCGCCGCAAGGGCTGGGATAGCGACGGGCATAACGCTTGTAAGCATCGCTATAGGCTTGGCTCGTCCGCTCACCGTTCAAAATCACTTCCGCCGTAGCGACGCTCAAAATGCTGTCGTCGGTGAAGCTGCTTTCTGGAGTGAATAGTTCAAAGTCTTTGGTTTTACTGTTGTTGAACTCGTAAACCGAGCCGATGGTGTCGCCTGCGATCGCGCCTAGCATAGCTGTCTCCTCTTGGAATTCGCTGCATTGGTTGCATCGACCCCAATCAGCTTTGTGTCTTTCTTACACACTATGTTAGTGTCAAAAAAACACAATGTCAAGATAGAATGGAAACCAACCTTTCAAACCCAGCATTCAACAGGGATATGCCATGCCATGTCTCTGCCGCAGATCTTGCTATGGCCTTCACCTACAAATATGCTCGCCCCGCCCTCACCGTAGACTGCGTCGTCTTCGGCCAAGACGAAGGCGAGCTCAAAATTCTGCTCATCCAGCGCAAGCTTGCCCCCTTCAAAGGTCAGTGGGCCTTGCCAGGTGGTTTTGTGGAAATGGATGAAACCTTAGACGAAGCCGCCCGCCGCGAACTGGAAGAAGAAACCGGCGTCAAAGACCTCTTCCTCGAACAGCTCTACACCTTCAGCGCCGTGGATCGCGACCCCCGCGAACGCGTCATCAGCGTCGCCTACTATGCCCTCGTCAACCTCGATGAGCACCCTGCCACCGCCGCCAGCGATGCCGAACAAGTCGGCTGGTTCTCAGCCTTTGACCTGCCAGCCCTCGCCTTCGACCATGCCGAAGTCTACGCTACAGCCCTGCAACGGTTGCAAGGAAAACTCCGCTACGAGCCCCTAGGCTTCGAGCTACTGCCCCAAAAGTTCACCCTCAGCCAGCTCCAACAGCTCTACGAAACGGTACTCAATCAGGCCCTAGACAAACGCAACTTCCGCAAGAAAATCCTCAAAATGGACCTGCTGTTAGACACCGGAGAGAAACAACAAAACGTCTCTCACCGGGCAGCCCAGCTCTATCAGTTTGATGAGGCGAAGTATCAAGCCTTGAAGCAAACTGGGTTCATCTTTGAGCCACTCTAGGCAGCAAACTCAAAAATCAGGGTGATGAGCCTGTTCGTAGCAAAGGCCATCGCGCCACTGCCTTGAAAATCCCCCACAATCTAGGGCATCGCTAACCCAAGGCAACACCGTCGGATGTAACTCTGCATTAATTGCATTCACCGTCTCCACTGCATCGCTCTGCTCAGGCAACTCCGTCGAACGCAACGCTTCATCACCCGTATTCACAAGCTGGGCATGTTGATTGATCATGCGATAGCCCACCCCTCCAATCGAAAAACCCGCCAGCAAGGTCATCGCCATCGCCAAACAAAAACTCCCCACATTCCAAGGGCTCTGATGCTCAACCCGTGGAGCTTTACGCCGCCGCTCTAGTCCAGCCACCGTCGCAAAATACATACGTCCCGATGGCACCGGCAACGACAGTCGCACATCCAAGCCATGCTCCGGGGGTCGGCTAATCGACTGGTAAAGCGCCATCAGCTCCGCCTCCGAAAGCTTGCTCACCACCTCTACAGGTAAGCGACCCATAACTTGGCGAACTTGGGGATCCAGGCGATGAGCGATGGGGGAATGCACTAGGGCATTGGGCTTCATGGGAAACAGCTCCGGTTTAAGGTGCAGGAGAATGAGGGTAGGTCTTTGCACGATTCCTGACGGGCTGCGAACCGAGATATCGGCTCCATCTCAACCACCCGCCCAGCATAACCAACACCCCAGCCAACACCACATCAGTAGATACGGAGATGGCATTGTGAAGTAATCCCCCTTACAGAGGTGGACGTGTGAGTACACTTTTCTCACAAGATGAACGACGTACTGCTTAACCTTAGTAAGGCTTCGTTAGGAGCGGATGGAGCAAAGAACAGAGCGCATTAGCTTCCCATCCAGAGGGCAGTCAGCCTTCGAAGAGAAATTCAAATTTGGGCCTTATTCCACAGTCCAGGGCAATTCAGCCAAGGTGCTGATTTTGAAATATTGCGGGAACTTTAACCAGAGAGAAACCAAGCCCACATCATCACAACAGCCACTTTTACCCCATAGAGATATGGCTTTAGTAGACCTAAGCAAAGCCATCGCTACTGCAAATGTATTGAAGTCTCACGACTCCCTCCGCCTCAACACAGAAAGGCCCCAATGACTCTTACGTAAGAGTCATTGGGGCCTTCAATACCGACATCTATTCTGCTAAGCCATCGCTCCAGCGGTCGGAGCCCCCGGCAAGGGAACAGTTCCCTGCTCCTGAGTCTGGGCACGCCAGGATTGCTCATACAACCCACCCTGCTCTAGAAGGCTCTCATGGGTTCCAGACTCAACCACTTCGCCGCCCTGCATCACAAAGACCACATCGGCTCGCTTTGCCAGGGTAAAGCGGTGGGTAATGACGATCGCCGTCCGCCCCTCTGCCATCTGCCGAAACCGATCCAGCCAGTCATGCTCCGCCCAGGAATCCATAAAGCTGGTGGGCTCATCCAAAATCACCACCGGAGCCTGACGCAGAAAAGCCCTCGCCAAGGAGACCCGCTGCCATTCGCCGCCGCTCAGCTCCACACCACCGGAGAACCATTTGCCTAGCTGGGTTTGGGGACCATCAGGCAGCTTAGCAACAATTTCCGTTGCACCGGCTGCTTCCAGGGAACGCTGGATGCGATCGCCATCCTGCGCCGCATAGACATCGCCAATGGCAATGTTCTCTTCCAAAGTCTTCTGATAAGTCACCGGGAACTGGAACATCACCGTCAGCAACTGCCGCCATTCCTGGAGAGAGTAACTGCGAATGTCTACGCCATCTAATTCAATCGCACCAGAATCAGGATCATAAAACCGACAGAGCAACTTAATCAGCGTACTTTTTCCCGCACCGTTCTCCCCCACGATCGCCACAATCTGATTCGCAGGCAGCGTCAAGTTAAAGTTCTTGAAAATCCATCGCTCCGTACCGGGGTAGCGGAAGCTCACATCCCGCAAACGAATTTCAGATTTGGGATTCGTTGGAATGGGCAAGGGCTGTGGCGGATCCTTCACCGTCGGCTCCAAACTCAAGAAGGCAAACAAATTGCCGAGGAACAAAGTATTGCCATAAATCTGACCAATCTGAGTCAAACCCGCCCTTGCCAACGCTTGACCACGGTTAAAGGCTTGGTAAAACAGCGCCAAATCACCCAGCGTAAATTTACCCTCCAGGGTCTGCATTAACATCCAGGCCAAGACCGCTGCCGCAACCAGCAAACTCACCATGCCCCCCAAAAGCTGGGCAAAACTCTGGCGCTTAACCAGGCGAATATTTTCCTTGCGCAGGGTGCGACGAAAGCCGTGGTAGAGCCCCTGAAGATAGTCACCCAAATTAAACAGCCGCAGTTCAGCTGCCGTATAGCTCTGGGTAATCAGAAAATCGTGATACTCCGCCTGACGACGCAGGGGCGTCATGCGCTCCCACCACTTATGGTATTGACGGTTGAACTTCAACAAGAAGTAAAACGCAGGCAACGCCCCCACAATCAGCGCCATCGGCAGGGCAATACCGTAAGGAACGATAATCACCGCAATGGTGATCAACGTAATCAAGCTTTGAATCAAGCTGCCGCTACTTTCCAATAGCGTTAGCGGACGGCTGGCTGCATTATCACGAGCCTGGTGCAACTTGTCGTGAAAGTCTGGCTGCTCATGGAAGGCCAGATCCGCTTCAATCGACTTGCGATGAACCAATCGCCGAATATGGTCCTGCACATATTCGGACTGAACCGTGCGTAGGATCGTCAGCCCCGCTTTAATAAACTCGGACACGACCAGCACTCCGGCCATTAGCCCCACCGGAATCGCCACGGAGCGAATGGCAGCATCCGTCAGTCCACCCGCCGTTGCAGCGACAAGACTGTCCACCAAAACCTTCGACAGATATACAGTGGCACCGGGCAACAGACCCTGAATGAGCAAAAGCAGCGCCCAGCCCAACATGGCATTCGGCGCTGCCTCCCACACCAGCTTGAGTGTTGGCAGAATGTAATCCCGCTGTTGCAGGAGTTTCTGGAACTTATAGGGCAGAAGTTTCATATGAACTGCAATGGCTGAATGAGAAGTGCAAAAGAGAAACGGAATGAAACGCTAGTTGGCAGACTGAGTTGGCTTTAACACAGACTCGCCAAGATCCTAAGCGATCGCTAGGGGCTGCTGACCAACCTGCTCACCCACATGGGCTTCAACCATGTCCATCATCTTGGGCATGTCATTGAGATCCTGCGATCGCGTCAAGGCAAAAAACGGCACCTGCTTGACAAAATCCGTCGCCTGCTTGAACTGAGCCGGATTGTGATGCTGCAACCACATCGTCGGCAACGAGTTTGTCATCACCGAAAACACAGAATTGCGCTGGGACAACGGTTCCACATTCAACGCATCCCCAGACCGCAACACATAAATCTGCTGCAACGGCAGTGGCTCTTCCACAAACTGATGAGTCGCATCAAAGCTAACCTCACCACATTCAGGATGACGCTCTACTAAAAATTCTTCGCCACACTCAAGCTGGGCAGCCACTTCATTGGAAATCTTAAGGCGAGGGTAACCGGGATGCACATAGTATTGGCCATCACGGAATTCTAAGGCGATCGCATCATCAGACAGCAGCTTATAGCCCTTGTCATACAGAGCTGCTGCCGTGGATGACTTGCCCGTACCCGATGGAGCAATGACACCTACCGCACGATCGCCAATCTGCACCGCACTGCCATGGAGCACCAAAAGGCCTCGCTGGTAAAGCAGCACCGTCAAAATAGTGCCCAGAATATATAAACGGACTTGCCTTAAATTCTGGCTCGGGCCGGTCTGAATCGAGACCTCTTTCCCCTCCTTGAGTCGATACAATGCAACTCGGCGGTCAAACAGGATAGCCTCTGGCCCATCCAAGTCCGCATAGACATCAGCCTTCTCGCAATACTGATCAAAGTCCGCTGGTGTCGTCTCATCCAACGTAAACGTCACAGTTTTCTCAGAATCAAGCTCTACACCTTCCGGCAAAGGCAGAAGGGCAGAAATCTCGAAGTTGGCTTGAACCTGAAGACCGTATGCCAAGTAGCGATACGGATATGAGATATCCATAGGGGTTTTAATAAAAATAAAAGCGATCTAAATCCAAAGCTTCGATATGCGATAGCACCTTCAGAACTTCATTGTAGCTATGGCTACCGCTCATTCAAAGAGCACGGAAAATAAAATAATATAAAAACGAATCTGAACTGCAGTTCAATAGCGATAGCTATCTCAGTGGCCACTCAAGCAGGCCAATGGAGCAAAGGTCATATAAAGCCTGCAAGCGAGACATTAGAGAGTGGGGGAACTCTCTAACGCCGCTATAGATGGTCTAGCGAAGCTAGCAACCCCAACAGACTTACTTGACGGTCGTGTTGATCAAAGAACCACCTGTGGGGGAAATCACAGTGGCTACATTACCGTTGATGACAAGCAGAATGGAATCACCAGTACCAATTTTCTTGTTGAAGTTGATATCGTTCTTGGTAATAGTTGCAGCAGAGCCATGGTTCTGAAGAGCAGGGGTAGACCAGGTTTGTTTCTGAGTCATGATAGTTTCCTTTTTTGTTAGATGGTATGAGTTAAATCTTGCAGTCTAGTCACTTTCGCCTAACCCATCTCTGGGTGAGGGGAATATAGAATAGAGAGCTGCTGATTTGGTAGGTTCAATTTCCTAAACTTGTTGTCTAGTAACAACCCAGCAACTTAGAGGAGATTGAGTCGCCCAATGGCTCACTGCTTAGAATGTTTGGAGTGAACCTTAAGGCGGCAAGAGAAAACGCAAACCGCTTTCACCTGCTTTACTATTAGGCCTTTTTTTACAGGTGTCGTCAATTTGACATGCGTATTTTTATTGACAGTTCATGAATACGTGAATTTAAGGGGGAGAATGTGCTGGTTTGTTGAAGCTCTTTATACAAAGAGAAGATAGCCTACTTGCTCATCGTCTCTGATGCCTGGCTTCCTTTGCCTATATCGAATGATATCGATAGACTCTGTCATTTATGGTGGGCATAGCTAGTCCAATGAGTTCGTTTTACAAGTCGTACTGAGACGACTAGGCGTCACGACAAATGTCTAAACCCTTCACCCAAGAAGATACAGCCCTGAAAAGGAGAGAGCATGTCTTGGAAGATGGTTTAATGCTGCTGACTACCATCCAAGCTATCTCAGACTTCAGAGGTCTATGCAAGAAAAGAAAGGTCTAATCCTTAGACTTCTATAAATCTAGATTTCCTATCAGTAATTAGAATTATAAGTGAGTTAAATAAGCATGAATAATTTAGGTAATAATTACAGCCTGAACAGTGCCTAATTAATGGCTAAATTAAGCTCAGTGAAAAAGATTAGTATAGTGTTCAAAAAAGATAAAAGCGACCTGATGAAAATCAGGTCGCTTTTATCGCTAATCACCATATTTCATGGCGACTGCCTAAGTGATTCTCGATGGAAGACTAAATCCGAGAACCTTCAAGATGCTAAAATCAGCATCAAGCAAGCTTTCAAAAGCCTCTCCCAACGAGACGAGTTCACAGAGATGACTACTTGACAGTCGTATTGATCAAGGAGCCACCATCAGGGGTGGTCACAACAGCACTAACGCCATTGATGACGAGTAGGATGGAATCACCAGTACCAATCTTCTTATTGAAGTTGATATCGTTCTGAGTAATCTGAGCTGCGGAGCCATGGCTCTGTAGCTTAGGTGCTGACCAAGTTTGCTTTTGATTCATTGTCTTACATGTCCAAGAAAAAACAGGGCGAATGACAAACTACTGATTGATGATGGGAGCAGTGCTCGTAATGTTCACGAGGGAGCTACCCGCTGCGCTGACATTACCACCAGCAACAACGGTGGTCACACCGGCGATGGTGACGGAGATAGTGTCTCCAGCACCACCACTTTTGGTCACGGAGCCAACATTCTGCTCAGTAATATTCTCTACGGAGCCGTAACAATTAATCTCGGGACTAGACCAAGCCTGTTTGTAGGACATCGTTTTCTCTTGTGTGTTTTTGCAGAAGTACCTTGGTATAAAACCAAGTTCCACGATTCCTATTAGGCCTTGTTGCGCAAGGCTCCGTCAAACGAATATTCACAATTTCATCTGACATTTAAACTATTCCCTCTTACAAGGGTCAGTCGCTTGATATCTAGGGAAATATCAGCTCTATCGCTAGCACTCTCCCTACTAGCGAACTACGCAATTTCATCGCTCCCTAACGATGCTTGGGTTACGCCCAAACTCTAGGAGCTAGGTGTTGCTGTTTTCACAACCTCTTGAGCATGCTGAAACTGCTGCTCACGTTCTAGCCACATGGAGAGGGTAGCCATTCCATAAATAGCCAATGCTCCAGATTCGTCTAAATTATCCTGCTGGTAGCTGCGATACAGCTTGCGAGCCTGGTTTAGATCAACATAGGGCAGTATGTGTTCGTTCTTCTCAAAGATCCAATGCTCCAAGGTCTCTTGGGCTTGGTTGAGCAACCGGGGTTTGGTATTAGCGCCTAGGTTGGCTTTACTGATACGCGATCGCAACTCATCCGGCATGACTCCTTGCATCCCCCGACGATGAATCAGTCTGGTCCATCCCCCTTTAAATTTTTGGTCGGGGGGCAAGGCCACGCAAAATTCCATCAAGCGGCGATCGCAAAAGGGAAAACGCAATTCAACCTGGTGGGCTATGGCGACCTTGTCAGCCGTTTCAATCGCATATTGAATCAGACCTGAATGAAGGCTATGCCAATGGGAATGGCGAGCTGTCTTGATAGGGAGCTGATCAAACTTTTCGCGACTGTGGCGAATCTGCTCTCGGGCGAGGTCTAAGCCATGGGCAAAATCAGCATTGAGGCCAATCTCCTTCCATTGAGGAGCATGGTCAGCTTTCCAGTCTTGATAGCGACGCCAGAGCCACTGAGGGATCAAAGATTGTAGCCCCCATTCCCACATCACATCTTTTAGAGCAAATCCCGTCAGTCGAGAATAGGCTCTAGTTTCCTTGAGGAAAGCGATCCAACGCCCTTTATTGAGTAGCTCATACATATAAACATGACCATGGGAAACTGTACTGTCTCCATCCACACCATCGAGCACAACCCGCACATTATTCTCCTGAGCCCGTTTGTACCAGGCGCGGTTGTAATAAAGATTGGGTGCAAAAAAGCATTCATCAGCTTGGTCAAATAGCTCGTCATAGTCAGCGAGGGGATTAAGCTGATCACCATCAATAAAGTGAGACGTAAATCCGCCCTGGTCCAGCACCTGCTCTACAAAATAGGTTTCGTCAATCAGTTTTTTCTGAGCCTCAGGCAACTGATTAAAGCGGGTCGAGAAGGTATGTAGGGTGTCTTGGGACTGGTTTTCAAGCTCATTTCGAGCAGTACAGGCGATGGAAGAAGAATCGAGACCACCACTGAGCATCGAGCCAATGGGGAATGCAGAACGCATCCGACAACGCACCGCTTCATCAAAAATGCGTTTGTACTCAGCGGCATATTCCGCGTCACTGCCCAACTTGAGCTCGTACTCAGGGTCTAGCTGCCAATACTGGCGTAGCTTAAAAATCCCCGGCGCAACAGTCAAGCAATGGGCCGCGGGCAAGCGGTAAATCTCCTCGTATAGCGTTACATCCCGCTCATCTAGAGCACGAGTCAGCAGCTGAGCAATACGGCGCGGGCTAATTCGCCTCGGCACTTCGGGCAAACAGAAAAGAGCCTTAATTTCAGAGGCAAAGACAAACTGGTCATCTCGGTGGTGATAGATAAAAGGCCGGACTCCCATGATGTCCCGCGCACAAAAAAGTTTTTGCTCCCGCTCATCCCACAGGGCAAAAGCGAAGTCTCCTAAAAGGTGGTAGGGACAATCTTCTCCCCATTTTTGATAGGCTGCGAGGATGAGGTCACTGTCAGTGATGAGCTTATCTGCGGGGGGAGCGATCGCCAATTGCTTGATTAGCTCAGCCCGATTATCAATCCGAGCATCCGCAGTCAGCATGTAACCGCCCCTGCCTTGGGGAAGCTTTTCTTGCAGCGATTCTTCGGTACTCCACAACATGCGATGGGCCAAACCAATGTTGCCCTCTTCACTAACCCATTGACCCAAATCATCCCCCCCTCGATGGGCCAATCGGTCATTCATCTGACTGAGGCGATGGTGAAGAGCAGCAGCCTGACGGTTGCCGTAAGTATAGAGACCGGCGATCGCACTCATAGGGTTGTAGACTCAACAAGAAAATTGATAATGCTGGACCCTTTGCTTAGTCCTAAGCAAACATGGCAAAACTTTTGATAGCTGTTGTTCCGTTACCGAGGGGGCGGTAGCGATCCAGATCGGGCAACCAGCCCACCACAATGCGCTCCTCACTGGTAATCCAAGCATGAGCCTCAAGCTGATTTTGCTCGCCCTTCGCGACCCCAATGACGATCTCGAAGGGATAACCTTGCCAATGCAGCAAATGTTGAGCTGTTAGGGCCCTCGCTAAGCATTTAGCCCCACCCGGCATGTACTTGGTGCAAAGATTAATAGCCCAAACCACCCCTTCCAAGGTATAAAGCGGTTCACTAATCGGTGTTCTCTGAAAACGAGTAACTGCCTTCTGCAACTGCTCAAACCTTAAAAACCGCAGGCCTAAGCGAACCAAGGTGAGTAGCGTGAAGGTGTACAACAGCAGTCCCCGCTCACACCAGCGCATTTTGAGAAGGTAGCGAAGTTGTCTCATCAGTGCTTTGAGATGGCGTGGTCGAACAATATTCGGACTACAACTCCCATCAAGGAGTTGTTACAGGAGGCAGCTATATTGCTTCGGGGGCCTTCACCTCAATCAAGTCAGCAGCATGTAAGTCGGTTAAAAGCTTCTCAACTTCTTGCTGACAGACTTCTGCACTGACCTCATAAGCATCCAACAACTTAGATTGAATATCTTGGAAAGTCATCGGACTTTGAATCATTTCCCAGATTGCAGCTCCCATTTCGTTGAGGCCGTAGTACAATCCACTGCTCATCTGCAACAGAATGGTCTCACCATCTAGGTCAGAAGATAGCTGCTCAGGATGGGCAGAAATGAGGCTGTCAGCCTTGAGTTCGAGGGGCTGAGTTTCAATAGCGTTGTTAATCATTAGGATTTGAGTTGAATAAAGGGACGAGACATAAAAGCTTGCTTAAATCTCAGCTGTGCTGGCTATAGTGGCACAATTGAGCTAGCGAAACATTCGATAACCAGAAACCGTAAATAGATTGAGATGATGCTCATATAAAATCCGTACCGGTCTTATTACATAGTATAAGAAGCTCCAACGACGGGGTAAATCTACAAATTTTCGATCTTTAGGGGTGACATGAGTTGCCACCTTAAAAACACGATGTAGGACTTTTCCCAAGTATGCCCAGCGAGCAGAAAGAGTCTCACTAGCCAAAAAACGCAGAACGAGTTTCTCCAGAGCGGCTTGCTCTTCCTCCTGGGGACGTTCCAGACGAGACAGACGATCGCAAATGCGATCGCTCATATCCCATACCGTTCTATCAGGTTTCAATTGGTAGAACTGAATCGGTAACGGAGCATCTAACAACCGATGGGCCAACATGACGCCTAGGCGAACCATACGCAAAGCCTTCATCGATTTGGCCTCTTGGAGAATAATCTCCCACTCCAAAGGCACCTCATGGGTCATCAATGCCGCGACATCGCACACAGATCGCAAATAACTCCAGCCATCTTTCATTCCATTGGCACAAAGGTAAATCATCAAATCTTCACGCCGAAGCGTCAACAGGTCATGACCCATCACCTGAACTGTTTCCAGCCGTTGCCAACAGCGACTAAAATCCACAGCCATCGAGCAGTCCCCTGCCATGAGACGGTGATGCACGTCCAAGCCCACATCACTTTCTCGATGAATAAGGGAGTACTCCCCCATATCCCAGCAGTACTGACGCTCTAATTCAATCGACGAAGAGACCTGATGTGGAACATAGCCAGCAGGCGCTAAAATCCCAGGCAAATCAAAAAATACGTCGGGCGCAACCCATAAGTCAACATCATCAAAACTGCGCAAGGCTGGACTACCGTAGGCTTCCTGAGCCAGTAGCAATCCTTTAAAGGGAACTGCTTGAACGCCTTGCTCTTGCAAAATATCCAGAGCCTTGATCAAAGCGCCGGTCAGCCCAAACACACGAAACTTGTTGCGCTGAACCTGGTACTGCAACTGTGTAATGAGATCAGCTGGAACTTGCTCCAAAGCATATCGGCGTAAATTGTGTGAGACCAAAGGAAGAATCCGATGATCAATGGCTAACTGAACAAGAGCTTGCCAATCTGTAGAGCTGCGAACCTGACTTGCCAGATGGCAGATGCGCTGAATCGCATCTGAATCTGGACGGATCTGAGCGCAGCAGTGTAGCAGCCGAACCGAGAGTTCCGGCTTATACTCAAAACTTTCTAAGGGCGTAGTGGCAATCAGCTTCTGAGAAGCTTCAACCACAGGGGCTGTAGGACTCATTTTGACCAAGCCTGAACGCTTCCGAGCTAAACGACAATGTTCTATTCGCTACACGCATGATTGCACGCAGTTCTGACAGAGTCCCCCATTCGTTAAAGGCTTTATTAGAAATTCACTGCGATCGTGCCAGTCAAAGCCTCATCACCTATTCCAGTAAAGCTGTCGTAAATATGGTGAATTTCTCCGGACTCCAAATATTTTAGCGATGAGATTTGCTTAGCTTATCAAGTTGAAGCGCATTCCGAAGAGTCATAAAACTCCCACTCAGCATCCAGAATTCCTCCACATTCACAGAAGCAGAATTCCTCTACATCCTAAGAAACACACTCTTTTGTCTCAATAGACTGAAGCTGAAACCCGAACTCAGCCGCTCTGCGATGCAGGCTCTTAACAACGCGTTGACGGTATTGTTGTTCATACTGATCTGCCCCAGGGTCAACATAAGACATCCCA
>CALLAT010000119.1 GCA_938002085.1 uncultured Pseudanabaenaceae cyanobacterium | reverse complement strand
CCATGGGCTAAAGCCATGATCCCTGCCATGACAGACCTCAACGCCCAAATCATCAACGAAATCCTCATCCAAGCCCGCGAAAGCTTCACCCTCGCCAAACACAACTACCGCATCGCCCTCACCGCCACCAGCGCCAGCATCCTCGTCAGCCTCATCGGCATAGGAGTGTTCGCCAGCGGCCGCGCCACCCAAGGCGCAATTGCCACAGCAACCGGAGCCCTCCCCCTCATCGCCTGCGCCCAATACCTCAAATCCGCAGGCGACCAACTCGACGCCGCCAGCAAACAGCTCAACGAAACCCTCGATAACATCGATGACTGAACCGAGCGGAACAGCTGCCTCTTCCCCGGTCCCAAGGAGCGGGATGACGTCGCTTTCGAGGCTCGGATTGAAATAGATGTTGAACAGTGGAGAAGTTGTGACCTGGCTCGGTCCTGCTGCTTCTTTATGGATAGGAGCTAGGGGGAGAGGCTTCTGGCTTCCTCACTTCGCCTCGTACTGCAACGGCAAAGCCTCTTATACAACGCCGCCTCACACCCATCACTCAACGCCAATTTCCACTTCTTGCTCCTAAGCGACAGCTTGACCCACCGCCAATCGTTCCAGCGCTTCTCCCAGCAGCCCTAAGCCTGAAAGCCCTGGCGATCGCACAAATTGCTGGGCCATAGAGCAAAGAGGAGAGCCATAGCGGCCCCCCCTGCTTCGTCATTCAGAGTCGCTGTGATCCTTTACGGGAAGTACTTAGGCGGGTTGTCTTATACCTAACCTGGTCCTTTAGTACCCCCTTGGCCTAGTCCCACCCCAGAGCGAAGTTAGGAACATTGATCCATGTTCTTTTCAGAGAGCTCTCATAGGATAAGTACATCGGCAAAACACACATCGCTCAACAGCTTGTGACTGCCAAATTCGTTCGCTCCTCACAACACTCTCTTCGGAGTTCTCAAATGAAAATTCGCACAACCGTTTTACTTGCTGCTGCAACCCTAATCATCCCCATGGGTGCCTCCCTCCTCACCCCAAACCTGGTCGAGGCCCGTGGTAACCGCGCCCAAACCGTCGCCATGCGCGGTGGCGAAGACCTCACCCCCGAACAGCGCGAAGCTAAGCGGGCTGAGCGCGCCGCTAAAATGAAAGAAGCTCTGGGTCTCTCCGATGCCCAAGCCGCTGATATCAAAGCCATTAAAGACTCCTACAAGCCTCAATTCGAAGCCCTCAAAGAGCGCGCTAAAGCACTGAAGGAAAGCGGCGCTGACCGCGAAGCCATGCAGCCCATTCGGGAAGAAAAGCGGGCTCTGAAGGATCAAGTTAAAGCTGAAATCGCGACCATCCTCACCGCTGAGCAGCAAGCCAAGCTCGAAGAGCTCAAAGCTGAGCGTGGCGAGCGTCGCGGCGGCGGTCGTCGCGGTGGCCGTGGTGCCGACGCTAACTCCTAGGCCTCATTTCTACCTGAGTTCGACAGCTCGAAAAAGCACTTGCGAAGCAGTCTGGGAATGAATTCCCAGCCTAAGAGCGAAAGCCCACTGAAGTGGGCTGCAACCCTCGCTGGTGGTTTGTTCAGTCCGTTTTAACGGACTTGAACTTTGAGCCGTGAACTTTAGCTCACGGTGGCAAAGCCAAGCCAGGCTTGAATTTGTCGAACTCAGGTATTTCTAGGCACTAACGAGGCGCTTTAGACTGGCCGCTAAAGCGCCTCACCTCCATTTCGCTATTCTCAGTTGTATTTACACTATTTATTCCTTGCTCTTACTTGATATTCCGGTGGCGCAGGCGACTCATGCCAATGCCACTGAACAGAAGCCCTAACAGCGCAGTGGGCTCTGGAACGGCTTGGCGATCGCCCCCATTAATGTAGAACTGGCTGCGCTCCCACACAGAAGCCCCCACTTGACGTCCCAATACACGGCCATTGATGTCGCCATCGTTAAAGTGAATCCCGCCATATAGCCTGGAGATGCCTGCCTCATCAGCAGCAGCGGTGAAAGTATCCCAGCATAGCTCCACCGGCTCATTGGGCGTATTTTGTTCAAACGTTGAGCTGTTAGCCAGCTCCGTATGGCAAAGGCCCAGGGCGTCACTGCCGGTAAAGCGCTGGAGGATTTCAGCTCCAGCAGCGCTGAAGGTGCTGTGGCCCGAAACATATTCACCAAAGGGCGGCGTCACAAAACTAATATCTTGATAAGGCAACCAGTCAGAACCCAAAATCCATTGAGAGCCTTGGTCTGGACCACCCCAGGCATAAATTTCAGTTTCGCCTTGGGCATTGCGACGAACATAGTCATGCTCTTCCGGTAAAAGACCATGCTCTGACAAATATTGAATCGCGGTGATAGGCCGAACGTAGTCGTAGGTGACCTTGGCATCCCAGGCAGCGATCCCTGCATCCAGCTCAGCATTGCCCAGGGCAAAGAACAGCTTAATATTGTCGTCAAAGGAAAGGGCATCACGGTTGGCAACGTACTGGCCAAACATATTCCAATGGCCAGGCGGCAGCACAGTTGCAGGACCATCCGCCCAATATTCAGCCAACATTTTTTCGCGATCTGTCAGCTCTGCGCTGTATTCCAAAACCTCTAGGGTTTGGGCAATATAGTCAGGGTTGACGCTGCCATCAGCCGTGAGGAAAGGCTTAGGGGGAGGTGGCAAGAACTCATCGCCACTGTTTAGGGCAAAAGGCGTGACGTCTCCCCAATGGGGGGTGAGAAACTTCTGCACCGTGGCACCGTCGTCGAGGCTGATCGGTTGCCAGAGTTCAGGATTGTTGATGCTATCCCAGGTATTGACGGATTGGTAATCGCTGGTGCTGGCGTAGCCATGGAGTTGGTTGGAGCCGTCCTGGTGGCGATCGCGCAAAAGCTCGCGAGTGACATAATTTCCCACACCAGCAGCAGTGCCAATATCCGTTGTCTGGAGGCTGATGTCATAGCCTAGGTCAACCATAAGTTGATCAAACAACTGAGTCTGATCCGGAAATAGATCCACTAATGCCCTGTAGGCGGCATAGCTAACAGCCTCTTCTTTGTTCTGCTGGGTATTTTGCTCACCCAAGATGCGGAGGCTATCTCCCTGCGTCGTCCCGATCGCAACCTCATCGTAAGCCGCCCAGGCATCGTACATGCTGGTCCCCACGATACCCAGGGCGCGAGAGGTTGGGGTCGGTCCAGGGCCACCCGCACTAATGGCCTGGAGCATCACGTCGTTCCAGCGCAATACGGGGTCGCTGGAGTTGGGCAGGAAGCCATCGGCGCGGGCCATGCTGGGGGATAGGCCAATGGCGATCGCTGGCAGGGCCAACAAACTGAGAAGGCGGTACTTGGAAGTCATGGATACAGCTGAGTTGAGGAGAGAGGAGATGCAATTCCTGACTCAACTCAATTGGGTCACGACTGAACTTGTGGATCTTGCGGAGAAGGTTCAGTAGCTATCTGAGATTTTCCTGAGAATTCACTGAGCTAATCATGACCTCGGGAAAGCAGGGATGCCCAATCTATGTTTGGTTTTTGACCGCATCTTTACGGAGAGGCTGAAGAGTTTAAGGGAGTTCCGAGCTTTTTGTAGGAAATGAAAATCAGCTAAAGCTGCATTGATTAATACCCTTCTCCCCCAATGGACAGCTTGCTGGAACAGCCTGAAGAGGCCGTTTGGCTTCAAGCACTGAGCCTACTTCGTCCTAGCCCCTGTTAAGAAGCGAACTCATTGAGGGGAGATATTCTGATAGATTCCCTTAGTCCTTTCGGACTATCTCACCTAGTCCTCCATTGAGCGAAGTTAGTAAGATTGATCCATGTGCTCTCAAAAAAGCTGACCTAGGATAAAGACATCGACAAACGAAGTCGCAACGTTCGCTCCTCACACACTTTGACGAGAGTCACTCAATGAAAATTCGCACTACTGTTTTACTTGCTGCTGCAACCCTAATCATCCCCATGGGTGCCTCCCTCCTCACCCCCAACCTGGTCGAGGCCCGTGGTAACCGCGCTCAAACCGTCGCCATGCGCGGCGGCAAAGACCTCACCCCCGAGCAGCGCGAAGCCAAGCGGGCTGAGCGAGCTGCCAAAATGAAGGAAGCCCTGGGTCTCTCCGATGCCCAAGCTGCCGATATCCAGGACATCAAAGAGTCCTATCGGCCTCAATTCGAAGCCCTGAAGGAGCGTGCTAAAGCGTTGAAGGAAAGCGGCGCTGACCGCGAAGCGATGCAGCCTATTCGTGAAGAAAAGCGAGCTCTGAAGGATCAAGTTAAAGCTGAAATTGCGACTGTTCTCACTGCTGAACAGCAAGCCAAGCTGGAAGAGCTAAAAGCTGAACGTGGCGAGCGTCGCGGCGGCGGTCGTCGCGGTGGTCGTGGTGCCGATGCTAACTCCTAGGCCCAATCCTAGGCCCAATTCCTAGGAATAAGCGAGGCCCTTTAGACTGGCCGCTAAAGCGCTTCACTCTCTGCTAAATAACACACACACACAAATCAGGCTTCGTTAGACAAACTCTGTTTAGCGAAGCTTTTTTTAGGTCAAAATCGCCCCACCCATCAGCTTGTTATAGCGATAATCCAACTCCGCCTTTAGCGCAGGCCAGCGCAGCAACGTCTCATCCTTCTCAATCACCTTCTCCGCCGCCTCCCGCGCAATCTCCAGCACATCCTGATCTTCACTCAGGCTCGCCAAAGCAAAATCTGGCAAGCCCGACTGCCGCGTTCCCAGCACCTGCCCCGGCCCCCGGAACCGCATGTCCATCTCCGAAATAAAGAAGCCATCCTGGGACTGCTCCATCACCTTGAGCCGCTGCTGAGCCGTCTCACTTTTCGACGCACTCATCAGCAAACAGTAAGAATGGTCTGCACCCCGGCCCACCCGGCCCCGTAGCTGATGCAACTGTGATAGGCCAAAGCGCTCGGCATGTTCGATCAGCATCACCGAAGCATTGGGAATATCCACGCCTACCTCAACTACCGTCGTAGAGACCAGAATTTTCGTGCGCTTTCGCCGGAATGCCTCGATCGCCTCATCCTTCTCCGCCGAACTCATGCGCCCATGCAGCAGCCCCACCTTCACTTCAGGAAAGACATTGTTCTGAAGGTTATTGTGCTCATCCACCGCCGACTTGAGGTCCAGCTTTTCCGACTCCTCCACTAGGGGCAGGACGACATAAATTTGCCGCCCCATGGCAATCTCCCGCCGCATCAGCTCATAGGCATGTTGCCGATCTTTGCTGCCCTTTAAGGCACTGGTCTTAATCGGTTTCCGGCCTGGCGGCAGCTCATCAATTTGGCTCACATCCAGGTCACCGTGAAGTGTCAGAGCCAGGGTTCGCGGAATAGGCGTTGCCGTCATGGTCAGCGTATGGGGATTATCGCCCTTTTGCTGAAGCTTGGCCCGTTGCTGCACACCAAAGCGGTGCTGCTCGTCGATCACCACTAGGCCTAGCTTCTGGAACTTCACGGGATCTTGGATCAGGGCATGGGTGCCCACCAACAGCGGCAGTTCGCCCGTCTCCAACTCGCGGTGGATTTCCCGGCGCTTCGCGGCCTTTGTCGAGCCGGTTAGAAGCTCTACAGGCAGGTGTAGTTGCGTAAACCACTCCACTAGCTTGCGGTAATGTTGCTCCGCCAACACTTCTGTAGGTGCCATAAAGGCACCCTGGTAGCCAGACTGGATTGCGTTGAGCAGGGCCGCGATCGCCACCACGGTCTTCCCCGAGCCCACATCCCCCTGCACCAGCCGGTTCATCGGCGTCGGATCCTGCATATCGCTGAACGTGGCATTCACCACTCGCTGCTGCGCCCCCGTCAGCTCAAAGGGCAGAATCTCATAGAACTTCTCCACTAATTCACCTTTAGGAGCCAGCACCACACTGGTTTGGGTTTCCCGCTGTTTAGCCCGACGCTGGAGCAGACCGAGCTGGAGGAAGAAGAATTCGTCGAAGACCAGGCGGCGGCGGGCTTGGTAGAGGGTTTCGTCGCTATCGGGGTAGTGGATTTGGGCGATCGCCTCTCCCAAATTAATCAGCTCAAACTTCGTCAGCAAGCCCTGGGGAATGCATTCCTGCAACAGCCCCACGCTGGGTAAAGCGCCTAGCACCGCCCGCCGCACAAGGTCTGCATTAACGCCTTCGGTGAGTGTGTACACCGGCACAACGCGACCGATCTTGTCTGACTGGATGGTGTTGCTACCTTCTTCCAGGACTTCCAGTTCAGGATTGTCCAATGTCACGCCGTACTTGCCCTGTTTGACCATTCCCGATGCGGCAACGGTGGCTCCAGGGGGGAATTTGCGTTTTTGGCCTTGTTTCCAGCCCTGGCTGCTGTAGCGATTGCCTGCATAGAAGCGGCCTAGCTTGATTTGGCCGGAGCGATCGCGCACCACCAGTTCAAAGATCGTCAGCTTCGGGTTCTTGGGGCTGCTAAAGCAATTGCAGCTCTTGACCGTGCCCACCAGGGTCGCCATGGAGCCCGGTTCCAGCTCACGGATATCCACCTGCTTGGCGTAGTCGAGGTAGTCGCGGGGGTAATAGAACAGCAGGTCTCGCACCGTCAATAGCCCTAGCTTAGCAAGGCGTTCAGCGTTTTTGGGGCCAATGCCTTTGAGATAGGTGAGGGCTTTGTCGAGGTCTGTTTTGGGGCCGTGGCGCGCATCCACCAGGGGCTCTGTTTTGGGGAGTTTGCGTTTTTTCTTGCCCTTGCTGCTGGGCAAAGCACCCGAGGCTTCGGAGGCTTTTCGCTGTTCCGCCTTTTGAGCAGATACTTTGGCAGCCTCCAGGTCTTTGCGCTGTTGGTGCAGGGTGCGGCGGCTATCGGCGACGAGCTGCTGGCGCTGGGCAAAGCTGAGGTCTGGGTAGGTGGCGAAGCGATCTCCCAGTTCTTTCCAGCGCCCCTGTTCTGCCAGGCTCCAGCTCTCTGGGGGAGCAGTCAGCGTTAGACGCAGAAATTCGCTAAAGGTATGTTGCTTCCCTTCAATATTATTGAAGCCACGCTCTGCTTCGACGGTGAGGGCCTGCTGAAGGCGGGGCCAGTCGGGCGAGTCGGATTTGAAAGATGCAGGGGCCATCAAAGGTAAGGGCAACAAGGTCTGGCCTAGGCCAAGACAGTACTAAAGTATTGTACGAAAGGACAGCCATGGACGAGCGAAATATGCTCACAACGCCTGAAATCGCAGCACTTCGTATTCTTGGTTATTCTGTGGACTCTCGCTGGATTGAGTGGGCGCAGACCATGCTGGCTGAAGGTCACGATACGCCAACGCTGAGAATCCTGGCGGGTGAGCTGCCGCCCTTTGATTCTTGGGAAATGCGACCCATGGTGGCTCAAACCTTAGCCGAGCTGGGCGTGACACTGCCTAGTAATGCAGAAGCAGCGGCGCTTCAGTTGGCAAGAGTTCGAGTTCAGAAAATCATTGATGGAACGATGACGCAAGCTGAGGCATTATCCTCCCTTGCTGACGTCTGCCTGAGTCGTGACTATGATCGCAATCTGTATGATTTTTACGAACTGCATCACGCGTTAGACAGCCTGAATTACCAGGATTACCAATACTATTGGCCCGATGCCGATAGAAGTAATATTTCAGAGGTTATTCACAACTATTGTTTGAATTGGCTACAGAGATATGAGCATGACTAAACGAAAGCTTAGAGAACTTAAAATAGAGGGAAAAGCTTATTTATGGACACGGAAGCATGTCCATTTAGAGAGCTATGTCTATAGCCCTTGTGTTGAAGTGCTCACGATTTACAAAGGTGACTACAAGAAAGCGCCAATTCGGCTCTTTCTCCGTGAGGAGGATTCGCTTGGGCAGCGATCGCAAAATCGCAATTCAGTCACACACGAGGCATGTTGGTTTGCGCATGATGGGGGCGATGGAGTGCTTTGGAAAGCAAGTTTTGGAACGGGTGTGCTAAAAGTTGTTAACTTGAATCACCCTGGCGTGGTGGTTGCGATCGCAAAGTTCGCGCTCCAAAACGGCTGGTCTCCAGAAACGATGCGTTCCCCAATGGAGATTGATTATGGGTTTGACTGGATCGATGCCATTGACTTCCCAGAGCCCCGTGGAGACAAATAATCCATAAACTAATGCAAAACGGAATGTTTCGTTGGAATTATTCAAACACCCTAGAAGTAGTTAAGCCTAGCTGAATGGAGTATGGCTTCTATGTGTCGAGGATGATGAGATTTAAGCTTAGCGCAGACTGTTTATGTGCTGGCTACGTAGAGAATCAGCCGATAGCAGTCAAATGTTTGAGTAACGATAATGAGCAAGCAGAAACTTCGAAAAATCCGCGTTGGAAGCCAAACTTACTTATGGACGGTTGCTTCAGAATATAGGCATAACGCTTGCCTTGAAGTTTTAACTATCTATCAAGACGACTATAAGAAATCTCCCATTCGACTGTTCTTTCGAGAGGAAGATTCGCTGGAGAAAAGGCAACAACTCGATGATGAATGCTGGTTAGTTAGTAATGTCGGAAAAGGTATTCTTTGGAAGACTGGTGACGGAGCCACTATACAGGTTGTCAATTTAAATCATCCTGGGGTCGTGGCTGCGATCGCAAAGTTCGCCCTACAAAACGGCTGGTTTCCAGAAACGATGCATTCCCCAATGGAAATTGATTATGGGTTTGACTGGATCGAGGCCATTGACTTTCCAGAACCCCGTGGAGACAAATAAGCTATCTGCCAACGCAAAACAAAACGTTTTGTTGGAATTATTCAAACATGCCAGGAATTAGGCCGTTTACCCTGGTTAAGGTCTAGCCATGGGAGATGATTCGTTATGACAACTGGCATGTACCGGGCTTCAATCCCTGTTCTGCGTCACACGTTGAATAACCTGATTGAGATTCTCAAGAAAGGCGCTGCCCATGCAGAGGCTAAAGGGATTGAGCCCACAGTGTTGGTCAATAGTCGCCTCTACCCCGACATGTTTCCCCTGTCCAAACAAGTCCAGATTGCTTCGGATGTTTCCAGGCGCGGCGTGGCTAGGCTTGCTGGCGTGGAAGTGCCTTCTGCGGAAGACAATGAAACAACGTTCCTGGAACTCATAGAGCGACTCCAAAAGAGCATCGATTACCTAGATGACTTCACCGCTGAGCAGATTGATGGCAGTGAAGAAAAAGAAATCTCAGTGCCCATCGGGCGTGGCGAAAGCATCACCATGCAGGGCTGGCCTTTTCTCACATTCTTCGTGTTGCCCAACGTCTACTTTCACGTCACCACGGCCTACGACATCCTCAGACACAATGGCGTAGAAGTGGGTAAACGGGACTTCCTGGGTAAGCCATAACCCAAGGCAGCTAAAGCATGGAATTCTACCCAGACCTGATACCAGCGTAGTGACATGGTATTGCCATGTCAGCCCCAGCATTTGCAGCCCAACGGTCTAACGTCATCCCCATGCCCAACGGTTTGCAACGGCCTATCAACTGCCACCATGAAAGAATCGGACCTCTACCTTCCCTTAAAGCAATTTCTGGAAAACCAGGGCTATGGGGTGAAAGGCGAGGTCCAGCATTGCGACGTGGTGGCAGTGCGAGGAGACGAAGCCCCGGTGGTCGTGGAGCTGAAGCTTTCGCTCAATCTTGATGTGGTGCTTCAGGCAGTGGAGCGATTGTCGCTATCGCCAAACGTTTATGTGGGAGTGCCCCAGGGCTGCGGAGCCTTGAAGCGGCGGCGCAGGCAGGTGATTAAGCTTTTGCGGATGTTGGGCTTGGGCCTGGTGGTCATTGCCCCAGAATCCCAAGGTGGCAATGTCAAAATATTGCTAGACCCTCGCCCTTACAAGCCTCGCCCATCAAAGCAGAAGCAGGGCCGTTTGCTGGGGGAGTTTACCAAGCGGGTCGGCGACCCAAACCTAGGCGGGACGGCGATGCGCAAGGGCATCATGACGGCCTATCGTCAGCGGGCGATTCGCATTGCAGAGTATTTGCAAGAGCATGGACCGACGAAGGCATCAGTGGTTGCCGAGGTACTTAATGATAAGAAAGCAAGAGACATCTTGTATAAAAATGTGTATGGGTGGTTTAAAAGAGAAGAGAGAGGCATATATAATTTATCTTCGAAGAGGTGGTTTTCCAAAGACTCACAAGAATAAGAATGCCACTTTTGTATGAGCTTGTGATGCAAATTTAGAGCGTGAATTTTAGCCCAAAGAAATGGATTGCAAGGATAAACTTGTATTTCGACTATAAATAAACTCAAAAATTGAGATAAATGCAGAAAGTAGATGTCAGCTTAGAGAATTGCTACGGTATTAAAGCTTTAAACTATACATTCGATTTTTCCAGAAAATCAACTTACGCCATATACTCGCCGAACGGGACAATGAAGAGTTCTTTTGCTAAGTCTTTCAAAGATTTAAGTGAGGAAGTAGATTCGGAAGATCTGATCTTTTCAAATAGAAGCAGCAATAGGATAATTCAGGACGAGAATGGCAATAGTTTAGATGCCTTACAGGTCTTCGTTATTGAGCCTTATGCTCAAAACTACAAATCTGGAAAGCTATCTACTCTTCTTGTTAACCAACAGCTTAAAGAGAGATATGAAGCTATACATAATGAACTCAATTCTCTCAAGGAAACTCTTCTATCTAAGATAAAACGACTAACAGGTCTAAAAAAGGACGTAGAGTCATCTTTTTCAAAGGCTTTTACTCATAGTCCCAAAGAATTCTACAGAGCACTGTCTAGAGTACAATCTGAAGTTATGGATAGTGACGAGCCTAGATTTAGTGGCATTATTTATAACAAGATATTTACAGAGAAAGTCGTCAAGTTCATTGAAACAGAGGACTTCAAGGAAAAGATTTCTGACTATATAGAAAAGTATGATGAGCTAATTGACGCATCAACGTATTTTAAGAAAGGGATATTTAATCACAATAATGCTTCTGTTATTGCACAGAATCTAAAAAATAATGGCTTTTTTGACGCAAGGCATTCACTATATCTGAAATCAGGGAAAGAACGGAGGGAAATAAAGAATCAAGCAGAGCTTGAAGAAGTAATTAATCAAGAGAAAGAAGCCATCTTGAATAACCCAGGCTTGGTAGAAGTCTTCGATAGACTAGATGCAAAGCTAAAAGCTAACAAAGAACTTCGAGATTTTAGAGACTATCTATTGGCGAATCAAATGGTTCTTCCAGAACTCGCGAATTTAGATTCATTTGAGCAAAAACTATGGATTTCTTATCTAAAAACTGAGAAGGTTACATTTTTACAATTAGCAGAAAAATACAATGATGGGAAAAGTGAAATAGAGCTAATCGTAGAAGATGCGAAGAGCGAAGAAACTGAATGGCGTAGAGTTGTCTCAATATTCAATCAGCGTTTCTCAGTACCATTTCAACTATCTGTGGAGAATCAAGATGAGGTCATTCTTCAGAGCGAGAGTCCAAGCATAAAGTTCACCTTTAATGATGCCGGTGACAATAAATCTATTGGAGAAAAAGATCTTTTACAGGTACTCAGCAATGGAGAGAAAAGAGCTCTATACATACTCAATATCATTTTTGAGGTAGAAGCAAGGAAGGCTCGCAACCATACAACTCTTTTCGTTGTAGATGATATAGCAGATTCTTTTGACTATAAAAACAAATATGCGATTATTGAGTATCTAAAAGACATTTCTCAGCATGAAGGATTCTTTCAGATCTTGCTCAGCCATAATTTTGATTTCTTTAGAACAGTATGTGGGCGACTAGATATGTCTCGGGAGCACAAGTTAAATACAATAAAGACAGATGATGGAGTTAAACTAATTCAAGAAAAATATCAGAAAAATCCTTTTATTCACTGGCGAGAAAATCTCCATCAAGATGACAAGATGCTAATAGCGTCTATCCCCTTCATTAGAAATATGGCGGAGTATCAAGGAGACGATGATTGCTTTGAACTACTAACATCGCTGTTGCATGTTAAAAGTAATACTAGCAACGTAACGATTGAAAATTTGGGTGAAGCTTATGAGTCGATACTTCGTAACTTCGATAAGCTTCAGCTACAGAATCAAAACAGACCAGTTATTAGATTAATAACAGAAGTAGCAGATACTATCTGTCAAGATTATACGGTTGCGGAAACTATTGATCTCGAAGGGAAAATAGCTTTGTCTATCGCAATTCGCTTACAGGCAGAAAATCATATGATTTCTCATATTCAAGACTCTCAATTTGTAAATTCAATTACATCAAACCAGACATTTGAATTGTATGAGAAATATATAGAATTAAACAAAGGGAATTGGGAGTCCAAAGACACTATAGAGAAAGTTTGTTTGATGACTCCCGAGAATATACATGTAAATTCTTTTATGTATGAGCCTATTTTAGACATGTCTAATCATTCGCTCGTCTCACTATACTTAAAAGCTAAAGAATGCTTATTGTGCAGCGAAATTAGCTAATTATAGTTTGCTTTTTCAGGTTGCTTTCACTAAAATCTCACGTTTGTAATTACGTTGAAGAAGAATCTGAGCCGTACTACCGAATATAGAATGCTTCGCCTGGCTACAGGCTCGCATAGCGCAAAGACAGATGTGCAAAACAGAGCAATTCAGGAACTAATAATTTCAATGTCAGTAACATGGGCTCAATCGAAGTGAGCAGCAGCAGGTTTAATGTCCGAATACAATAGGCTCTGAGAAGAAGTAATCAGGGAGCTCATGTCACAACCCAACTGGATAAAATCAGCCTGGGGATGGGCATCCGCGATTCCTCACAACTTCACCGCCCCCGCCAGCAGAGGCTTGCCCGCTAGCAAATTCACCGGCACCCTCCCCTTCCCCGACGTTGACAGCAACCACTGGGCCAGCAACTACATCCAAACCCTCGCCCACCTCGGCATCATCAGCGGCTTCCCCGACGGCAGCTTCCGCCCCGATGCCCCCGTCACCCGCGCCCAATTCGCCGCCATCCTCCGCAACGCCTTCCCCGCCGATGTAGACCTGCGCAACGTCAAACCCTTCAGCGACGTTGCCCCCAGCTACTGGGCCACCAGCGCCATCAGCACCACCCGCGCCACCGGCTTCCTCTCCGGCTACCCCGGCAATCGCTTCCGCCCCGAGCAAAACATCCCCCGCGTCCAGGCCCTCGTCGCTCTCACCAACGGCCTCAACTACTCTGAAAATCGCCTCACTCAAACCCCCAATCGCGACCTCCTCAACTACTACCAAGACGCCGACCAAATCCCCGCCTACGCCATCCCCAGCCTCGCCGCCGCCACAGACCTCAGCCTCGTCGTCAACCACCCCAACCTGCGCCAGCTCAACCCCAACCGCAACGCCAGCCGCGCCGAAATCGCCGCCTTCGTCTACCAGGCCCTCTACCAAGAAGCTAAAGCGCCAGCCCTCCCCCTCAATCCCTACCGCGTCATCGCCACCAGTCAGCCCTGGAACACCGACTCCATAGCCACCTTGCCCGTTCAGGCTGCAAAGGTGAGCTTCAATGGCCCTGGCACCAGACTTGCCACCTTGGATTCAGGGACTAATTTGATCAAAGTTTGGGATCTGGAGACGGGGCGATCGCTCACCAGCATCAATGCAGGCCTACAACGCCAATTTGCCGCCATTGCCCTCAGCGAAGATGGGGAGACTGTGGTGGCGATCGTCCAATCCCTATCCTCCAACCCAACCCGCACCCTCAACGCCTGGAACATTGCCACAGGCCAACCCCTCTGGGAAAAGCCCTTTGAACCTCAACTGCTAGATGGGGCAGCAACTGCCAGTCAGCTAGCCAAAGAACTCATCCTAGAACTCACCATCCGCCCGCACTACAACGAAGTCCTAACCCAAGCCAGCCTTACCTCCCCAGAGCAGTCGCCCAAAGTTGAGCTCAGCCTCCACAGCCTCGAAACCGGCGAAACTCAGCAGAGCCTCAACGTCACCCCTGGAACTGAGCTGCTCAAACTCGCCTTTAGCCCCCAAGGCCAATACCTTGCAGCCCTAGGTACAAAACCAGAGGATGGACCGATCTCGGGGCAAAATCAACGCATTGAGCTGTGGCAATTGAGCGATGGCAGCCGCCTGCCGAGTTTGGTTCCTGCCGATAGTAATCTGCCTTACTTCGCGATCGCCTTCACCCCCAACGGCAGCCTCCGCGCCATGGCTCAAAACCTCTACGACATTCGCCTCGATACCTGGGACATCCGCAGCGCTAAGGTCATCGACCAAATCACCCAGCTCCCTGAAATAGATCGCCAGGACCGCCTCGGACGCCTCAGCCCCAATGGCATTAGCTACTTTGTCCGCAGCGACGTGACCGGGACAAGGTTGATTGATACACAACTAAAATCTGTCCTACCGCTAAATGTGAATGCTAACGATGCCGTTTTTAGCGGCAAGGGAGACCACTTAGCAATAGCCGATCAAACAACCCTCAAAATCTTCCACCAGTCATCTTCTCTTAGATAGATTTAAGACCTTAAAAATCTTTGGAAATACTTACAGTCTCAACAAAATGTTGAGAGATTTGGCAATAACTCAGATTCCGTAGTTCAAGGCACTTTTTCAAAAGGGCTATCCACCCATCATGAAACGGTGACAGAGCCTAATGACTGTCCCAACGCGACTCAAAAGCCTAGGGAACAGCACCAGCTCTCTGTTCTAGCGATGCTTTTTAGCAAGCAGGAGCCATCAGCCTTGTCCCTCAACCATTACGACCCCGGCGATTTCTTCGACGAGCTCTTCCTCGCCAAGGGACAACCTCGTCCCGAAGCCACCCTGCTTGTTGAACTAATCAACTCCCTTCCGCCGGACAACTTTGCCCGACGCCAGCAGCTCGCCCAAAATACGCTGTTCAAGCTGGGCATCACCTTCAATGTCTACAGCGAAGACAGCAACAGCGAACATATTTTTCCCTTCGACCTCGTCCCCAGAGTTGTGGCCAGTGGCGAATGGCAGCGCTTAGAAAAGGGACTTAAGCAGCGTATTGAAGCCCTCAATTGCTTCATTCACGACATCTATAACGAGCAGAATATCCTCAAAGATAAAGTCATCCCTCGGGAAGTTGTGGAGTCCGCACCGGGGTTTCTGCCCCAATGCATGGGCCTGCATCCGCCCAAGGCGGTTTGGTCCCACATTACTGGCACGGATTTGGTGCGCGATCGCGAAGGAACTTGGTACGTCCTCGAAGACAATCTGCGCTGCCCTTCCGGGGTCTCCTATGTGATCGAAAATCGCCGGGTGATGAAAAGTTCATTTCCCAAGCTCTTCCAAACCCTGGATATCGAGCCGGTTGATGACTACGCCAGTCAGCTCCTAGAAACGCTGCTTCATCTGGCTCCCGATGCGATCGCCTCCCCCTGTGTTGTGCTGCTCTCCCCCGGCATTTACAACTCTGCCTACTTCGAGCATTCCTTCCTGGCCCAGCAAATGGGCATTGACCTGGTGGAAGGGCGCGACCTCGTTGTGGCTGATGGCTACCTGCAAATGCGCACGACCCAAGGGTTGCGCCAGGTGGATGTGATCTATCGCCGCATCGACGATGAATTTCTTGACCCAGATGTGTTCAAGGCTGAGTCTCTGTTGGGCGTGCAGGGACTGATGGAGGTCTATCGCGAAGGGAAAGTGGCGATCGCCAACGCCCCCGGTACTGGCGTCGCCGATGACAAAATGGTTTATGCCTATGTTCCCGAGATGATTCGCTACTACTTGGATGAGGAGCAAATCATTCCCAACGTGCCCACCTATTTCTGCCAGGACGAACAGCAGCAGGCCCATGTCCTCGCTAATCTGGACAGTCTGGTTGTTAAAGCAACAAATGCCTGCGGCGGGTATGGAATGCTCGTTGGCCCCCATGCCACCGAGCAGGAGCGAGCGGACTTTGCCGAACGCATTAAGGCCGACCCACGCGGCCACATCGCCCAGCCCACCCTCTCCCTCTCCCGTGTGCCCACCTTGATCGATGACGAGTTCTGCGGCTGCCATGTGGATCTGCGACCCTTCATTCTCTATGGCAAAGAGATTTACGTGAATCCCGGCGGTCTCACCCGTGTGGCCCTGCGCAAAGGCTCCCTCGTCGTCAACTCCTCCCAGGGCGGCGGCAGTAAGGACACCTGGGTGATTAAACCCAAGGCAAAATCCCAGGTCGCATTTCCCCAGGAGGTGAGCTAATGCTAAGCCGCGTTGCTGATGCGATTTACTGGCTGAATCGTTATGTCGAGCGAGCCGAGAATGTGGCTCGCTTTGTGGATGTCAATCTCAATTTGTTGCTGGATACGCCTGTAGGTACAGCCCAGCAGTGGGAACCGCTGATTGTCACCACGGGCGATCGCGAGGAATTCCTTGAACGCTATGGCGAAGCCACCGCCGAAAACGTACTCCACTTCCTCACCTTCGATCGCAAGTCCTCTAATTCCATTCTCTCCAGCGTCAAGTCTGCGAGGGAGAATGCCCGCTCCGTCAGGGAAATTATCTCCTCAGAGGTGTGGGAACAGGCCAACAGCTTCTACCTGATGATGGAAGAAGCCGCTAAGGATGAAGCCAATCTCGATTTGTACAGCTTTTATCCTCAAGTTAAGTTGGCTAGCCATCTATTCTCGGGGGTGATGCATGCCACCATGTCCCACAGCGAAGGCTGGCACTTTGGCCGTATGGGGCGGCTGCTGGAGCGAGCTGATAAAACCGCTCGCATCCTCGATGTGAAGTACTATATCCTGCTGCCTTCAGTGGACTACGTGGGCAGTCCCCTCGACGATCTGCTGTGGATCTCTCTCCTTAAATCCGCCAGCGCTTACGAGATGTATCGCAAATCTGCTAAGCGCATCACGCCTTCGGGGATTACCAATTTCCTACTGTTCAATCGTGATTTCCCTCGCTCCATCCAATACTGCTTGCTCGGTGCAGAAGACTCCCTCCACCAAATTTCTGGCACCCCCCTGGGGAAATGGCGACTCAACTCCGAGCGCACCCTGGGCAGATTGCGAGCCTCTCTGGAATACAGCACCCTGGAAGACATCATGGCAGAAGGCCTCCACGAATATCTCGATGGTTTCCAGGCCAATCTCAATGAAGTGGACTTCTGTATTTACAAAGACTTTGTGGCCCTGCCCCTAGAGACCATCGCCTAGCCCCCTCAGGATCCTCAGGTCATAGCGCCATGCAATATCGTATTATCCACCGCACCCTTTATCGCTACTCCCAGCCCGTACAGCTCGCTCCCCAACAACTGCACCTGAGGCCCCGCACCGATGGTGGACAGCAGCTCCAGGCATTTTCTCTCGATGTGGCTCCCTCCCCTCAACAGCGCAGCGAGAGCTTGGATGCCGAAGGAAACATCATCACCCAGCTCAGTTTCAATTCCCAACTGATCACCGAATTTAGCCTCACCAGCCACAGCCAAGTTGTCACAATCCGTTCCAACCCGTTCGACTACATCGCCGAGCCCTGGGCCATCCAGCTTCCCTTTGGCTATCCTCCGCCATTGCAGCGATCGCTCCAGCCCTATCTTCGCCACAGCGACGGCGTCAACCCAGCCCCTTCCCCCAGCGTCACCGACTGGGCCCAAACAATCTTGCACCAGCAACAAAACAACGCCAGCTATTTCCTCACTGAACTTAACCAAACCATCAACCGTCGGAGCGAATATCGCCTGCGGGAAACCGGAGAGCCCCAGCCCGCAGGCGTCACCCTCAATCAAAACATTGGCAGCTGCCGCGATTTTTCCGTTTTATTTGTCGAAGCCTGTCGTGCAGTGGGATTAGCCGCTCGCTTTGTCAGCGGTTATCAGGCTGGTGATCTTGACCAGGATGAACGCCATCTCCATGCCTGGGCAGAGGTCTATCTGCCTGGTGGTGGTTGGCGCGGCTTTGACCCCACCTTGGGCTTAGCCGTTGCGGATGCCCATGTGGCGATCGCCGCTGCTGCCGAACCCGCCCAAGCGGCCCCCGTCATTGGCAAGCTACGCCGGGCCAACGGTGCAACCACGGAGTTGCAACATAGCATCGAACTAGAGCTTCTCTAATTCAACTCAGCGAGCCATCTCCCTAGGCATCCAGCTCAAAATCCGGTTCCTTTGAGACCGAAATTTTATTCCATTCGATGTCTGGCATACTCTGGGCTGCCGCTCGCAGCGCTTGCTCCCAATGGAGCCGCAGCTCCCGCAAATAGGGATCGTTGCGTAGCAATTGGACCCGCTTGTGGATTTCTAAGGCATTGCTCTCGTACAGCACCAGATTGATCGGCGGTCCCACAGAGATATTGGAGCGCATCGTGGAATCCATCGACAGCAAGGCTGATTTTGCAATGTCATCTAGGGAGGATTTCTCACTCAAAGTCCGATCCAGAATGGGCTTGCCATACTTGGTTTCACCAATTTGGATATAGGGAGTTTCTGGGGTGGAATGGATGAAATTCCCCTGGCCATAGATCAGATATAGCCCCATGGGTTCGCCGGCAATCTGCCCACCGATAATGAAATTACTTTGGAAATCAATGCCGTCTTTTTCCAGCCAAGGGCGATCGCGCTCCTGCACCTCCCGCAGCACCTGGCCCACATACTCCGCCACATCGTAGAGAGTCGGGAGGCTGTGAAGGTTCTGCTTCTTATCAGCATTAATATCTCTTTCTAGCCGATGAATCACAGCCTGGGACGTTGAGAGGCTTCCTGACGTGCAAAGCACAATGACTCGCTCGCCCGGCACCGAAAAATCAAATAGCTTTTGGTAGGCGGATATGTAATCCACTCCCGCATTGGTTCGAGAATCCGCAGCTAGCAGTAACCCATCATTTACCAAAATCCCGAGGCAGTAAGTCATAGAAGGGCATTAAGCTCCAGGAAGGCTGGAAGAAGAAGATTATGGTTTTCCCTTAGCCTATCAAAGGAAAATCCCATCTTCCTGAAAATCTTCCCTGGTTCAAAGTCTGTACCGTGCCAGCTTCCTATGCAGCTACCATGGCCCAACCGCCATCGCCTCAATCTTGTCCCCAACCACTACGCCACAGCTCCTGAGCTTCCACCACACTTTGAGCATGCTTACAGGCCTTATATTCCTTCGACAGTCGCCGTAGTTGCTTAACTTGGCTACGCAACTGATTGCGCCAAGCCATGACCCCAGGCGTCGCAAACTCAATCTCACTCAAGCGTAGATAAATAGCCACAATGCGGATGGACTTATCCCGGCGAGGACGATTGTCTTTGCCTGCTGCATTCAATCGCAAACTCAACACGTGGGGCATATTGCTATCGGAATCATCCTCATGATCGCCATCGGGCCGCACTGCTGCCTCCAGCAAGCCATCCGGCAGCTCATTATTGAGAATGCTCGACTTTTCTAAGGTGCGCGTCATGCGCTGGGAGCTTTGGCGCAGTCGCTGGGAAATACCTCTCTCCATGCGCTCAACCCATCGAATGAGTGCAAAAGGATCTTGCAATGCCTCTTCGCTCAGTTCCGTTGTTCCGTCGTAGGGAAGGGGACGCATTAGCATGCCACTCTTATCATCTTCCCCTTCTGCGGCTAGGGTGCTGGCGAGCACTCCTGGCGAAATATCTAGCTTTTCATTGGACTTCAGCGGCGTCGGCTCATACCGATCCTCCGCTGGAGGGGGTTCAAAGTTCGGGTCAAACCCGTTGTTGTCATCAAAAGACTCTAGCGCTGCATCCTCGGATGCCTCCACTTCAACAATGGTCGAGGGTTCATGCTCGGCTGCTGGGGTTGCCGATGCCTCAGCCTTCTGGTTCTCGACTTGCAGGCTTCCCTCGCCACTCATGCTGGCCCCATCTTCATTCCCCATGCGTCGCTCCATTGCGCGACCCGAGAGAATATCTTCTAAAAAGCGCCGTCCTAGAGAACGGCCATTGTCTGACCCAGCCTCTGAGCCTACAGCCTTGGCAGAGCTCACAGAAGAGTAGCCTTCTATGGAAGGTCTAGTTTGGGAAGCATCCTCTGTGGTTGCTTCTGCATCAATACTTGCATCTAGATTGTCTGGGTCGCTGCTTGGTGCGACATTTGCTGCTTCGCTAGGCTCTGTTTCGCTGGACTCTTTGCTGGTGGACTCTGTTTCACGGGCTTCTGCTGGACTCTCTTCGGTTTCTGGTCCCGCAGGGCTGTTCTTCGAATCAGCCTCTGGAGTCTCTTCCGATTCTGCTGGACTCAAGGCTTCCGGCTTCGCCTTTAATTGCTGTCGCTGCTTCATGACCGCTTCTAGGTCAAAGGGCAGGTCGATTTTTTTGTCTTGTAAAAGGGCGAGGATGCGATCGCTATTATCTTCATCCAGTGCACTGGTGAGCACCTCCAGATCATCCCCGGTGAGTTCTGCTTTAATCACCGCAATTCTGGGGTGGTTCGCCTCTTCTGCATCGCCCTGCTCAGGCAATAGCAAGCCCTCCAGGGACAATTGCTGCCGTAACTTCTCCCCTTGGCTTCTTACCTTATCCTGCAATGCCTGGCGCTTTTGAGCCGATAACCCCAAAAATGCCTCAGGATGGCTTTCGGTGCAAAGCTGATAGCACACCGTCATCAGCTGCTGCGAAGCTGTATTGCTGAGTTCCTCTAGGTAACGCTGATACAGCTCTCGCAACTGTTCAGCGCAAGTCCTATTCTTAGCCTCAAGCGTTGCAAGCTCTTGGGCAATTTTCGCAGCATTCATAGCCATGGGCTGTTGTGGGAGCAGGATTGTAGCACTGTCCACTTCACTCAGGGCAGACCTTAACCGTCATTAGGTTAAGGTTCGTTAGGCTGTGAAGCGGCTCGCCAACATCCCTATCAAAGAGATGCTGGCGATAGCCAGAAAAAACAAACGTTCCCAGAAATAAGCCTGGGAACGTTTGAATGACTGAGCTAGCCTTCACAAAGGCCTAGCATCAATCTAAGGTTCAGATGCAGTTCCAGGACAGGCCCCCAGTTTACGACTTGCCAGAGACAGCGGCTACCTCTGCGGCGAAGTCTTCTTCCTTCTTTTCAATGCCTTCACCCAAGACAAAGCGCTGGAAGCGACGGACCTGGATGTTCTCACCCAGTTCAGCCACACTCTGCTTAACCAGCTCTTCCACCGTGATGCTTTGGTCACGGATGTAGGGCTGATCCATCAGAGCCAGCTCTTTGAGGCGCTTGGCAATACGGCCATTGACGATTTGCTCGCGCATCTTTTCAGGCTTGCTTGCAATGTCATCACGGCCCATCTCAATAGCCTTTTCCTGCTCGATGTCGCCTTGGGGTACATCGGCAGTGGTGATGTATTCAACGTTGGGGCAAGCCGCAACCTGCATCGCAATGTTGCGCACCAACTCTTGGAATTTTTCGCCGCGAGCTACAAAGTCGGTCTCGCAGTTGACTTCAACCAATACACCCACGCGGCCGCCGGTATGGATGTAGCTGTCTACTAGTCCTTCAGCCGCAACGCGACCGCTCTTCTTGCCTGCAGAAGCGATGCCCTTCTCACGCAGCCAGATGTTGGCTTTCTCAACGTCACCACCGCTCTCCTTGAGCGCTTTCTTGCAATCCATCATGCCTGCGCCGGTCTTGTCGCGCAGTTCTTTGACTAGCTTTGCAGAAATCTTGCCAGCTTCAGGAGCCTTGGCTTCTTCTTTAGCGGCTGCAGGAGCAGCTTCTTTAGCCTTGTCAGCACCTTTAGCTTTCGCCTTACCTTTACCTTTACCAGCCATCTGTGCGTCCCTCCAGGCAAATTTCTAATGTTATTTAAGACTGCGTTAAACCGCTTAACGCTAGTCTGGGCCTCGAAATTCGAGACCCAGACTCAATCAAATGCAACCCACTGATTCTAAAGAGAAGCCCTATGCCTCTGCATCAGGTGCAGCTTCAGGATCGGGGGCAGCTTCCTCTGCAGAAGGCGCTGCCTCCTCAGCTGCGGGGGCAGCTTCCGCCGCCTCAGCAGCAGGCTCAGCCTCAGCGTACTCAGCGTAGGCTTCTTCTTGCTTAGGCTCTAGTTGACCATGGCGACCTTCGTAGATCGCGTCAGCTAGCTTACCGATGAGCAACTTGATGGAACGAATCGCGTCATCGTTGGCAGGAATTTTGATGTCTGCCAAGTCAGGGTCGCAGTTGGTATCCAACAGGGAGATGATGGGAATGCCCAACTTCTGGCATTCCAAGATGGCGTTGTACTCACGCTTCTGGTCAATGATGACCACAGCATCGGGCAAACGACGCATGTTCTTGATGCCGCCCAGATACTTCTGCAAGCGCTCAAGTTCACGACGCAACACAGAAGCTTCCTTCTTAGGACGACGGGCAATCTCGCCACTGGCTTCCATGCGCTCAAGATCCTTGAGACGGTCAACACGGGTTTTAATCGTGGACCAGTTGGTGAGCATGCCGCCCAACCAACGCTGATTCACATAGTAAGCACCACAACGGCTTGCTTCTTCAGCAATGATGTTGGCGGCTTGGCGCTTGGTGCCGACAAAGAGGAAGTTCTTGCCTTTGTCAGAGCTGTTGCGCACATATTTGTAAGCGCTATCAATCAACTGGGCGGTTTGCACCAAGTCGATGATATGTACACCGTTACGGGAGGTGTAGATGTATTTCCCCATCTTGGGGTTCCAGCGGCGGGTCTGGTGACCAAAGTGGACACCGGCCTCCATCATCTGGGCAAGAGAAACTACGGGCATATTAGAGATTCCTTTTCGGGTTAGACCTCCATCCAGGGAGCTGTGTCAGTAAGCAGGAGATGAAATCCTGAGCTGAGGACAAGGATCAATTGATCTGTCTCAGTTACTGAGCCACCCGAAATCCTGGATGTGTGAGTTTTTGACAACCTCACAAAAATAACATGCTGTAACCGTTTCTTGCCGAGAATTAATGAGGCAGCGAAATGCCCGGGTCGCGATCGCAAGCAAGCGCCCTACGAAATCGCCAAATCAGCCCTCTCAGATTCACCAACCCTCCTGGGTAAGGCGGTATCTTTTGAGACAACAGGGTGATGTGCCCTGCCCACTGTAGGCAGGTTCCCTAAAGCATTATTAAGAAATGTGTGAGACGATGAACGCTGTTGTTTCGATTCAGGCGTGTTTTCGCCTACAGCAGGATCCTACGTGCAAACACAATCTACTGCTCCATCCGCTGCATCGCCGCGGGAGGTTCTTCCGTTCACGCTGCAAGATGTTCGCTCTGCTATTCCTGAGCATTGCTTCCGACCTTCAGCTCTGCGTTCCCTAGCCTACTTTTTTCTAGATTGCGGTATCGTTGCCGGTCTTTACTGGGCAGCGGCGACCATCAATCAGTGGTGGCTCTTCCCTATCTTCTGGTTTGTCCAGGGCACGATGTTTTGGGCGCTGTTCGTGGTTGGCCATGACTGCGGTCACGGCTCATTCTCTCAGTACCGCTGGCTCAATAACTTGATTGGCCACATCTCCCACTCCTTCATCCTGGTGCCGTTCCACGGCTGGCGCATTAGCCACCGCACCCACCATGCCAACACTGGCAACATCGAGACTGATGAGAGCTGGTACCCCCTCACCCAGTCCATGTATGAATCCATGAACTGGCCTGAGAAGTTGGTGCGTTTCAAGATGCCTTTGGTCCTGCTGGCCTATCCCATCTACTTGTTCATGCGTTCTCCCGGTCGCAAGGGCTCTCACTTCCTGCCCGGTAGTGATGTGTTCCGTCCTTCTGAGCGCAACATGGTTATTACCAGCACCCTTTGGTGGTCTGCCATGATCGGTTTGCTTGCGGTTGCAGGGTTCCAGTACGGCATTCTTGCTCTGATCAACTACTACGTCATGCCCTACTTGGTATTTGTCGTGTGGTTGGATCTTGTTACCTTCTTGCACCACACCGAAGATGACATTCCTTGGTATCGCGGCAAGGATTGGTATTTCCTCAAGGGTGCTGTTTCTACAATTGACCGTGACTACGGCCTGTTCAACAGCATTCACCACAACATTGGCACCCATGTGGCCCACCACATTTTCTTGAGTATCCCCCACTACCACCTCAAGACTGCTACTGAAGCCATCAAGCCGGTGCTGGGTGAGCATTATCGCAAGTCTGATCAACCCATCATTAAAGGGTTCCTTAAGTCCTACCTGCGTTGCCACTTTGTGGCGGATGAAGGCAGCAAGCTGTATTACCAGCGTGCTCAAGACCTCTAAGGTTTAAGCGATGGTTGGGGGTGAGCTTAGAGTAAGCTTGCTTGGCGATCGCCCAACCCGTCCATGACATACAGGCCCCGGTTCATTTAGTTGAGCCGGGGCCTTTTGTCTGCTGAATACAGCCTCAAAATCGCTAATCCAGCAAGACCTTGCGGGGTCGCTCAGGCTGCCACCCCCATCACTGCTTACGATGCTTGCCTGGGGGGCATTATTCGTCGATGTAGGAAATGATTGGGACAGGGTCAACGAAGATGGCTTCACGGTGGGACAAAGCAAATCATTAAGCCATGGCTCAAACTTTGAAGTTTGGCTTTGGGCTTTGCTCCAAGGTTGACCGTAAAATCCACCTTGTTTACCAAGGCTGCCACCCAAAGATCAAGAGTTATTCCCGTGTATATACGAGACTATTCTAAACAGTCCTGACTCTCCTTAAATCAACAGTAGTTTTATTTGGTAGATGCACCCTGACTCAATTGTCCCCAGCTTCGGTTGGGGACTTCCTTCTAAGATGATTGAATAGGGCACAAAAAAGGCTTTTGAAACTGCTACGATTCCAGTTTCTGTTGACTTCAATGTGAAGGATGCTTGTGATAAGAATAGCCCTTTGATTTGATCGCTAAGTTAAACCTACTCTTGTGTCGTTATTTCTAAGAGCTAGTTTCAAGTGCTCTGAACGTGAGATAGAATTCCCTAATGTTCAGAATCCTTGAGATACATAGAACAGTAGTATTGTGGTCTCGTTGGTCGTTGAATTGAAATTGGCTAGGTACGCTAAAGATAGAAACTTTGATATCTCATTTCAAGAGGCTTGAGACCTCTTAGATAAATCTGAATGCCCCTAATGCTAAGTACAAACTAGCAGTCGCTAGGAAACCATAAATAAGGCATTCCGTAGAGTTACTAGACTTTGAGCCGATGTCCTGAAATCTCTTTTCAAGTGAGTAGGGATAGTTGGTAGATGCACCCTGACTCAATTGGCCTTTGGCTCTTGCCAAGGGCCTTTCTTCTTTTAAAGCTGATGCGCATGTTTTCTCTATTTCAAAACCAACTGATTTTCTAAGTCTCCGGATTAGATGAAGTTAAAAAGTATACATAAGTGGTAGATGCACCCTGACTCAATAAGCTCCTGGCTCCGGCTGGGAGCTTTTCTTTTTTGATATTAAGCATGAGCCTTTAGCTGCCGAATTAATTGTCTAAGTCTCCGGATTAGATGGAGTTAAAAAGTATACATAAGTGGTAGATGCACCCTGACTAAATAAGCTCCTGGCTCCGGCTAGGAGCTTTTCTTTTTGGGGTATTGAATACAAGCCTTTGGGTGCCGAATTAATTCTCTAAATCTCCGGATCAGATGGAGTTAAAAAGTATACATAAGTGGTAGATGCACCCTGACTCAATAAGCTCCTGGCTCCGGCTAGGAGCTTTTCTTTTCTCTCTAAATTGGGTCAAAAAAATCCTGGCTAGACTTTTACCTATCTGTTTTAGAACGGTACATCATCATCATCAGCAAAGCTTTCAGTTGCTGAGGTTGGAACCGCTATGGTGTCACCCGTTGGCTGGGCGATTTCTCCGGAGGTTTGTGGAGTAATCGTAGCCACAGGTTCAGAAGTGGGAACTGCCACCGCCTCAACCACGATATCTTTCGTTTTAAGTTCTTCGACAACCACGTCATCTCTTACGATTTCACCATTAAAGAATTGAGCCAACTGCTTCGCAGACTGCACAATTTCGTCTTCTTCCCAAAGCGGTTTAACCGTTGGGGGTAAGCCTGCTTGTCCAATGGGGGCCAGTTGGGCTTGGGATTCTGTTACTTCAGCCTCTGAGTCGTCACTGGTTGAATCGATTGGGGCAATGGGAGTTAGCTTCGGCACGGGGGTCAACCCGGCCATGGGATCGATGGAGATTTCAACCTCTTCTTCGAGGGGGCCAGGATCCGCTGGAATGGGTTCTGAGCTATCCAGCTGCGGTTCGCTGGGCTGAGACTGTTCTGTGCCTAGAGGTTGAGTAGAAGTATCAGAGATTCCTGGAACTATGTTTTCAATAACGGCTGATACCGCCGTAGGTTCTGCTGGAGGAGGTGGACTGACAGGGGCGGCTTCAGTTGGAGGATTTGCTGAGGGAGGCGGAGCTGTGTCTTGGGT
>CALLAT010000118.1 GCA_938002085.1 uncultured Pseudanabaenaceae cyanobacterium | reverse complement strand
ACCTGGGTTTTGGCGATCGCCATCAACCCATCCCAGTCATCCTCATTCAGCAGCTCCCGCACCTTGCGAGAACCACTGGCATTCAAACGCTCACCCACAATTAGGAACGAATTGTCCTGGTCATAGGGCTGGGGTGAATAGATCGACGCTGCCGAAGGCACAAAATTAAAGGCTGGGCGACCCTCATCAGTCTTCATGCCGGGCTTGCGTACCTCGCGCTCTGCGGGGGTCAGCTCATTGGAGAGTTCTGCTAGAGCCGCAATGTGAGTCGGTCGGGTGCCACAGCAACCACCAATCACTTGAACACCTAGATCCTCAACGAAGTGCATCAGGTGCATACGTAATTCAGTTGGGGTCAAGCGATAGTGCGCTTGGCCACCCACGTTTTCTGGCAAGCCTGCATTGGGAACACAAGAGACAACAAAGGGGGAGTTCTCCGACAGATATTTGATGTGCTCCTTCATTTCTGTCGGGCCGGTGGCACAGTTGAGGCCCAGCACATCAATGGGGTAGGGCTCCAAAATACTCAGGGCAGCACCCATCTCCGAGCCCACCAGCATCGTGCCCATCTGCTCCATAGTCACCGAGACCATCAGGGGTAGGCGATCGCCCTTCTTCTCAAACACCTCTTCAATCGCATTCAGCGCCGCCTTAATCTGCAAGACATCCTGGCAAGTCTCCACCAGCATCAGATCTACGCCACCGTCATAGAGACCTTCGATCTGGTCCACATAGGCATTGCGCAGGGTATCAAAATCAATATGGCCCAAGGTCGGCAGCTTCGTGCCAGGACCAATGGAACCTGCGACAAAGCGAGGCTTCTCGGGGGTGGAAAACTCAGCCGTAACGCTCCGAGCCAACTCAGCCGCTTTTTTGTTTAGCTCATAGGCGCGATCGGCCAAGTCGTACTCCGCCAGCACTAGCGCGGTGCCGCCAAAGGTATCCGTCTCAATCACATCCGCCCCGGCTTCGAGGAACTGGCGATGGACCGTTGCCACGGACTCTGGCTTGGTTTCTACCAGGTATTCATTACAGCCCTCGTACTCTGGCCCACCAAAGTCTTCGGCAGTGAGTTCCTGCACTTGAAGATTGGTGCCCATTGCGCCATCGAACACTAGGACGGGACGTTCAGGGCTATGGAGGCGATCAAGGAACTGACTACGCATAGGTGTCTTTTATATATGCAGAGCGAAAACTTGGACTGATGTCTTCTAGGTAGAAGAATGTGCTGAGGAGAATATGTTTAGAGGTAAGCAACAATCATTTACATTTTACGCAGATTCGTCATGATCTTGCTGCTACATCTTAATATCCATTCGCTAGACATCTCGGAGTAAGTGAGCTTTAGCAACTTGAATCTAGTATGGGTCATATCCTCCGCTACCTGCAGCTTAGAGAAACTCTGTAGGCGAAACCACAGCTTTTGGAGCAGATTCCCCTTGTATAGCCTGCTTGCTTGCAGATAGGGGCTTGATAATCTGCTTACTATTTTGAATCTAGCGAGCTTGAGTCTACTGTTTCCCATCCATCGCAGGTCAGACAAAGCTATCGACGGATGGTGAACTCTTCGAATCCAGTGGCATCAGCCGCATTCGCGCTTACATCCTCGACTTTGGCCGATAGTGGTCCTCCTTGGCACCACCGCAGCATTCCCTGAAGTGCTTCGGCATCCCCCTCAAACCAGGCTTCTACTCGCCCATCTTTGAGATTTTGTACCCATCCTTTGATGCTTAACTGCCTGGCCTGGCGATAAGTGTTGTAGCGATAGCCTACGCCTTGCACTCGTCCTGAAATAAAGACGTGGACACAGTCTGGCAAACGATCCGCTTCAATCATAACGGCCTATCCATTCATCAACATTGTCCTTACAGACTACCGCCTAGGGATTATTTCAGCGGTGTCCCAAAGCATAGAGAGAAACGGTTCGAGCAAAAAATAATTGGAGGACTGGTTTTGAGCCAATTTCCTCGCTACAGCCTCAAAACTGCGAATTACAAGGACTGGAGCTGCTGCAAGTTTCTATTAAACAGCCTGTGGAGTTAAGCCGCTATGCGACCTCCACAGGCTTCCTAAAGGATTAAATTAGAGGATTCTGTATATTTTCTGTTTATAAATATATACCGATTTGCTCAATGTTGTTAGTAATATTCGATACTTCACTCAAAATAATGTCCCATTATGCAGGCTTTAATCATTGCCTCAGCAAAAATCAGGAGATGGAGTCGTCTTGCGATCTCGGTTGCTACTGAGCCCTGAGCTATGGAGAGATGTGGATTGACTGGGGAGCTATCCAAGACAGCCTCAATACAAAGCAGAGGCCGTGAAAAGAGTTGACCCACAGGGTTAAGCCAATAATTGGCCCCTGCGGGTACATAGGAATTTCTGTATAGTACGTAGCTGTATATTTCCATTGTGGCTACTGTCCGGATGCAAGGGCGTCCGGGGTTACTCGGATCTTTACTGATCCAACGATCCCTACACTTACGGCAAGTTCACCTTATTGGTTTAGCTTTCCCGTATATTTAACGGCCCTACAGCTATAGGTCAACTTTAAAGACCCAGTCCTGGTAATCGGGATGGCGATCTTCGGTAATGGCCGTGATCGCTTCTCGCAATTGATTGGTGATGGGGCGATCGCTAGATAGCTCATAGTTCTCAATCTGGTTCACAGGGGTGACCTTAGCCGCCGTGCCGCAGAGGAACACTTCATCGGCAATGAGCAGCTCAGATTTATCAATGGAACGTTCGATCACATCTATTCCTGAGTTGCGAGCCACCTGCATAACGCTATCGCGGGTAATGCCTTCAAGAATGTCTTGCTCCACACCAGGGGTGATAAGTTTGCCGTCCCGCACCACAAAGATATTCATGCCTGTGGCTTCACAGACTTTGTTTTGAGCGTTGAGCATGATGGCTTCTTTAAAGCCGGATTTCACGGCCTCGGTTTTGGCCAGGGAGGAGGTGATGTAGCCACCGCTGATTTTGCCTCGTAGGGGGAAGCTAGCGTCCTCTTGGCGGTTCCAGGAGCTAATGCGGCAGCTCACGCCATCGGCAGAGAGGTAGTCGCCGAGCTCTAAGCCGTAGATAAAGAAGTCCTTCTCGATATCGTGGAGGCGAGGAGCAATGCCCAGGTCTGAGGTGTAGACAAAGGGGCGGATGTAGAAGGATTTGTCGGGGCGATTCTTTTTAATAAATTCAATGATTGCCGACTGGATTTCTGCAGCGGGCAAATCGTACTGAAGAAAGCGAGCACTGTTGCTGAGGCGTTTACAGTGGCGATCGAGGCGAAACAATAAAATTTGATTGGGATCCGCAGGATTTGGAATACCCCGAAGTCCCCCAAACGCGCCAGTACCATAGTGAAGCGCATGGGTCGCGATGGAGATTTGCGCGTCGGCAAAGGGGATCAGCTGGCCCTTGAAATGGGCATAGGGCAAGAAGTTATGCATAGGGGATCGGCGCGCTGCTCAGGGGACTGTCTAGGGCTGGGCAGCCTAACTGGCCCAGCGACTCATTATTGTCTCACCTCAGCCCTAAAAATGATGCCGAAAGTCTAAGTACGCTCTGATTGGTAAGGGGCTTTTTGCCACTCAACTCGCTGCGCCCTGATTGGAAAGGCTTCGGTCATTTCCGTTTAATCGCTCCCTGTCTTTGCTAGAGCGAGTTTGGAACAAAGTCACAAGAACAGAAGACCTCCCCTAGGGCTCAATCTCAGACTTCATACGCTTGAGGGTTTGCTCCATCTGCTCAAACATTTGTTGAGGGGTCATGCCAAATTGACCCAGCTGAGTCTTGAGCTGCTCAACCGTCATTTGAGCTGAGAAATCTTCGGATAGCTCAAAGCGCTTCATAAAAATTCGATAACGCTCCATCATGGTCTCCATCTGCTGGATAAACATGATCTTGCCTTCGCGATCGAACTTGCCGTAGCGACCGCCAAGCTGCATTAGAGACTGATAGTCTTCAAACAGCGATTTGGCTTCCTTCTGAACAATTTCAGAGTCAAAAAAGCTCATTGCACTTTCCTGCAGTTTTAAGAAGTAGCTAACCCCAGTTTAAACGAGGCTTCCAAGGGGTTCAATCGCAAAACTTCGCTCACCCAGGGGTGGGTATCCGAACTGAGGCGCAACCCATCTGCAAATTGAGGTAATTTGGCTACCATATTCTCCAACGACGGGACAGTCAGTTGATTGTTGTCTGGGGCGATCGCCCTGGGTTTGCTGAGTCGACTCTGGCTAATACCAGCCAACGATAAGACAGAAACGTTGTGAAAAGCCGCAAACTAGCCGCAGGTTTAGCCCTTTTAGGGGTTGTGACCTTGCCAGGCATTCATCGCTTTTACTTAGGACAGTCCCGCTGGGGGCTGGCTTATTTGCTGTTGGCTTGGAAAACGCCATTATCCCGAATTGCTAGTGGTATCGAAGCGCTGTGGTACCTCTTCTTGGACGATGACGAGTTTGATCGCACCTTTAATGAAGGGGATAGCGCGATCGCCGTCACTGAAACCAAAGCAAAGCCCGGCTTAGACCCTGCCAAGGTAGAACAGGTGGCCAGTGCCGTGCGGGAAATGGAAAACCTGCGCCAAGAAGGCCTGATTACCGAAACCGAATTTGAGCAAAAACGCCGCAAACTGCTCGATCAAATTGACTAATGTTTCCCTCTTAGCGCCTTAACTGAACCTATGCCCATCCAACGCTGGCTCTCTGGCCTAGCAGCCCAATCTGCCCAAAAACTAGTGCCTGGTAAATCAGCCCTAGGCATTAAGCTCCAAGCCAATCCCCTCATGCGCTTCGACAGCATTGCAGATCTACAAGCTGCTGCCGCCCTAGGCGTACGCATCGACGTTGCCCAAGCCACCCAAGACGACTGGCTACGCCTGCCGGGTCTCTCCATTCATCAAGCGCGAATCTTAGCCCAGCTAGTTCAATCCGGCCTGCAATTTCACTGCCTGGATGACCTTGCCGCCGCCCTAGGAATTTCCGTAAACCAAATTGCAGGCTACGCCCCCATCTTGCAATTCTGCTTCTACGACGAAGACGAGCGATCGCAACTCTGCAACGCCAACAGCGCCCCCGCCGAAGCCCTGCATAAGCTGCCCGTCCTCAGCGAAGCTCTGGTAGAAGCGATCGTCCAGGAACGCCAAGCCCAGGGGCCATTCTTGAACTTGGTGGATTTTCAGCAGCGGATGGGACTTGGGGCGGATGCGATCGGGCAATTGATGCATTACCTGCGGTTTTAAGTCGGTCTCATCAAGAAGCAAAGCATCCTCACCCCCAGCCCCTCTCCTAAAGGAGATGGGTGACGCCAGCGACGGAGACCGGGAGTCGATCAACCAACTTATCAACCCTGTTATAACGGCGAAGCATCAAGCCCAACAGACCCTGCTTCGACGGCGTAAGCCGCAACCCCACAGACCAACCAGCCTAGCTTCCAAAAACCTATCCATAAATCAAAAGGCCGCCCCAAAGACATTTCTCCACTCCGACACCGTTGTAGCAGGGGGTAATCCATTGGGGGAGACTTTGTCCCCCATTGGCGGGAGTTTGAGGGCTGGCCCTCATGGATTGCGTTTTGCCGCCTTGATGATTTGCCGTCTGAACTGACTTGCCTCATGCAACCCACAGCAGCTTCAACGCTGAATCAAAACCCCATGCATCCCAACCCCCCGTGCCCCCTCATAATCCTCCTTCAAACTATCCCCCACATGCCAAGCCTCCCCCGGCGAACAACCATGCTT
>CALLAT010000117.1 GCA_938002085.1 uncultured Pseudanabaenaceae cyanobacterium | reverse complement strand
GAACGCATCGTCGGCAACAAACCCAGCAGCCTCAACTTTGCCCAAGCCGCAGCCCTGCCCCTCACCAGCATCACCGCCTGGGAAGCCCTATTCGATCGCCTCAAAATCAGCGAAACCGGCGACGATGCGGGCAAATCCATCTTGATTATCGGCGGCGCAGGCGGCGTCGGCTCCATCGCCATACAGTTGGCTAAGCAAGTTGCTAAGCTAAAGGTCATCGCCACAGCCTCTCGACCTGAGAGTATTACCTGGTGCGCCGAGCTGGGAGCAGATGCGATCGCCAATCACCACGACCTCACCAACGAACTGAACCGGCTCGGCCACCCCACCGTTGATTACATCTTCTGTTGTAACAACACCGACATGCACTGGCCCACCATGACCCAGGCCATCAAACCCCAAGGCATGATTTGCTCCATCGTCGAAAACCAAGCCCCCCTGGACCTCGCTCCCCTCAAAAGCAAGAGCGCAGGCTTCGTTTGGGAATTTATGTTCACCCGGTCCATGCATCAAACCGAGGACATGGCCCAGCAAGGCATATTGCTCAACACCATTGCCCTACTCGTCAATGCGGGCACCCTCAAAACCACCTGCAACGATGTGGTGCAACCCATCAACGCCACTAATCTACGAGCCGTCCATAAGCGCATTGAGCAAGGCAATACCATTGGCAAAATTGTCCTAAGCGGCTGGGAATAAACTAAATGTGCATGTCATTCCACAGCCGCCCTCACACCCAGCCCCTCTCACACATTTGGGAGAGGAAAGTCACAGCCAAGAGAGCAGCCACAGCAAGAGGCTCAAGTTTTGTTCGGTTCCCCTTCCCCCGAAATCAGGGGCAAGGGGTGAGGGGATGAGGGCCAGCAATGCTCCAGCCCAAGCCGATTCGTCCAGCAGAAAACACAGCCCATGCTCCCAACAAGGTTTATCCCGTAACCAGACCAAAGACAAAACCACCAATGGCAATAAAGAAGCCAATTCCCCAAGCAAAACTACGAAAGGGGGTGACACCTGCTGCATAAAACACAAAATGCAACAGCCTCGTCATCAGAAAGATCAGTGCGGTGCGCTGAGTCCAGGCATTAGAAATATCAGCGACAGCGGCAATAAGAACCAAAGGTGCAAACAACGCTAAGCCTTCAACGTGATTGCGTACTAGACGAGTTAAACGGCCTGTTAGAGCAGTCGCCCCATCAAATCGATGGTCTTCATCGCGATTTGAAAGCGCATACTGGGCTCCGGCGACCTTATCTAGTTGCAGTTGCTGAACCAAGATAGCGAGCCACAAAACCGCCGCGACACCCAACAAGGCCCAAAGTTCAATCGTCATCAGATTTATTGTCCTAATTTAGTCAAAACCAGCAAGCTGTGTGACAGATGGCGATCGCCATCCATCTAAAGTCATTGCCATAGAAGCCGTATCAGCTTCAGATGAAATTCAGCCGTTTAAGCTGAAAGCGCCTCCACCGGGAACTGAATTTCCACCACCATTTCTGACTCATGGCCAGGCCTAGGCGGCACAACAAAAACCTCCCGCCCCGGTCCAATCAGTCTGTATTGATGGTTCTCAACCCAGGTGCCAATGGCGCTGTAAGAGAGATGGCCATTTTCGGGACCACCAAACCGCATCGCCGTCACCGCCGTGGCAACCGCAGGCAATTCTCGAACCTCCATCACTGTCTCCTCGGATAGGGCAACCGTCAGATCGAGGCTGTGATTGAGCAAAAAGCCAAATTCCAAGTCCCAGTTCGAGTCTTCGAATAGCTCGCCATAGATCACTGCCGCAAATCGCCCCAAGGCTTTCGCTTCAACCTGCTGAGTCACCGTCTTTCCCATCTGGGAGATGCCAGCCAAAGTCTCAACTAAGTTGCCATAGGTCCGCCGCATCGAGAGGAAAGGCTGGGCAGGCAGACTTTTCAAGACCACATCGTCATCTTGAAATGCCCCCTCACGATCTAGCAATTGAAGACGAGACTCCACAGCATTTAGGCGCACTGCTTCAGCTTGAAGCGTTTGCTCTATCTGAGCTTTTTTGAGCGCAAGCATCCCACGCATTTCATCGGGGGAGACTTCCTTTTCCACCAGCCGCTTAATCGGATCTAAGGCCAACCCCAGATCTTTGAGGGCAAGAATGCGGTTGAGCTGAGCCAGCTGTTGCACACTGTAATAGCGATAGCCTGTCTCAGAATCAATACGCATCGGCGAAAATAATCCAATCTCGTCGTAATAGCGCAGCTGACTCGCTGGCACTTGGGCAATCTTGGAGAATTCACCAATCCGAACCATTCAGGCTTCCTCTGTGCTGATGGCTGAAGTCTAAAGCTTCAAGCTACTTGAAGGTCAAGAAATAACTTTCCGTTGCAAGGAACCTTGTAGTACATAAAACTATTCAACCTATTGTTCTGTCGCAAAACAAGGAGCTGTGGGCAGCAGACGGGATAACCTCAGAGGTGCGACCCCTCGCTCCGATTATCAGCATTTCATCCGCTCAGCCCTTCAAGTGGCGTCATTTCCAAACCGACATCATCTTGCTCAACGTTCGATGGTATCTACGCTACGACCTGAGCTACCCGATTTGAAGGAGATGATGCAGATTTGGCAATTCCAAAGGGTTCCCATTCAGTAACTCGCAGCTCTAGTAGAAGCCTTGGAGATGCTCCCTCAGGACATCCACCAGGGATGAGTGATGGGTGGTACACCCGTTTGGACTCAAGGTTCAAAATGTGGGGACTAAAACCTACAAATAAAGCCCCAGAATCCAGTAGTACGTCTACGAGATTCTGGGGCTTTTGGCTTTGACCTTCTGCACCGTGAGCAGCGAGTCAGCCTTATCTCTCCTGCGTCCGTGGCAGTCGGTCAGCTTTGCTCTTCAACAAAATATGCAGGGCGTCGATCTTGTAGTTTCTTTTTTTGAGCAGATGTT
>CALLAT010000116.1 GCA_938002085.1 uncultured Pseudanabaenaceae cyanobacterium | reverse complement strand
GACCGACGTTCTAGAGCAGCAACGCATTATGGACCAGGTTCTGGCCCATGCCATCGTCATGGCCTATCCCGAGCAGCAGTGGGATAACATTCCCCAGACTTTGGAATCCTTGGCTTTGCCGCCAGAATCGCGAGAGGCGATCGCCCAACACCTCGAATCCCCCGAGCCCCTAGACCAACTCCTGCAAAAGCTAACCCCCGACTTTGCCCTACCCCTCGTGGCCCAATGCCAGCGCCTAGCCCAGGCCGATGGCGATGTCACCGCCGATGAGCAACAGCTCCTGGACGGCCTCAAAGCACAGCTCGCCTAGGAAACCCATTTGCCTAGGAGATGGCTAAGCGCTAGGTGCAGCCAGCAGATGCTGATGGGCGAGATGCCCGGTCTTAACCCACAGCTTGCAACCCGCAGCGCCAGCTAATGCGGAGAGATGAGACTCTACAGGCAACCGCAGCCAGCTCCAACGCCGCAGCCGCTTGCCTTCATGCAAAAGAGTTCCATCCACAACAAAAATCTCTAGACCTCCCGGCGCATCCAGCTCCACGCCAATGCCAGGCTGCCAGGTCTCAAACCGTACGGTTTCATAGTCGTTTTGAAACAGCGGCTGGATTGCCACGCCCGGATGCGCTTCAACGGGCATAGGCTCCAAGTCCTGCTCCTTAAGCCTTACAAAGGTTGAGTCCGCCGGGTCAAACTGCCACAGCTTCACTAGGATGACGCAGCCCGGCTCTGACTCTGGGGTATGGCTGGAGCCAGGCGGGTTGCGCACATAGCTGCCTGCGGGATAGTCCCCATGCTCATCTTGGAAAACGCCGTCTAACACCAAAAACTCCTCGCCGCCGCCGTGGGTATGGGCCGAGAAATGGCTGCCCGGTGCATAGCGAACAATGGAGGTGGCACGGGCCTTTTCTTTGCCGATGCGATCGAGCATGCGCCGCTCGACGCCCGCCATGGGAGAGGGTTGCCAGTCTAGGTCAGCGCCGTGAACTAAGGCGGTTTTAGAAAAGTCGGCATTGATTTCCATGGTTAGCTCCTTTAGGAAGATGGTGAGGGAGAGGCTGATTGGATGTTGGGCTTTGGGCAGAGGCAGAGGCGGGAGCCGGGGCGGGTTTTGACTGGTTTTCTGGGAAGGGGATGCCAGTTACTGGCTAAACCCGCCCTTACGGGAGTGGCTGGCTGATTCTGGTGAAGCTGCCGCCTTTGGGCTGGACGGGCGTTGACGCGATCTGACCAGGTTTTGAGGTGCGTGGCGTTCTCAGCGGGGGCGATGTGGACGAAGCTGCGGGAGGTGATGCTAGCTATGTAGGGTTGCTGGATCAACTTATCATTCAGGCTGGTTTTACGATTGGCGATCGCCTGTTCCTTCTGCTTCTTGCCCTATGTTTTCTTCTGATAGTCCAATGACCCCCGATTCCCATTGTTGAGTCGTAGAATTGCTATTAGCCCGCAGAGGTGGGGACAGTAATTTACATTGGGCATTTAGACAACATTCGCCATTTGGCTGAATGCCGTCTGAACGGAACATAGGACGATAGGTCTAATTCCAGTGGTGTGAAGGATGTTTGTGGGTGGTTCATCCCACCTGGGCCACATCACTCAGTAAGGTCTTAAACGGTCCAACCTGGGGAGGGGGATAGCATCAGGCGGTGATGTGGATTGTCAGTCCGTTAGTTCTGCCAAAGCCCTGCTGGTGTTGAGTTAGGGAGAATGTGTTGAGACATTGGCCTCACGAGCTTTATCGCTTCATCTTTAAAGGCTTGGGCCCTGTTTCATTGCGCTACCTGCTGGTCCTACCCTTTGTCCTGCAAATTTTTACAGCTGTGGGCCTGACGGGCTGGTTGTCTCTGCGTAATGGCCAGCGAGCGGTGAACGAAGTCGCAACCCAGCTGCGAGATGAGACCACGGCCAGTATCGAGCAACGCTTGGATTCCTACTTGGCGGTGCCCCAGCTCATCAATCAGCTCAATGCAGATGCATTTCGATTAGGTGAGCTAGCGATCGCTGACCATCGAGCCATGGAGCGGCACTTTGCTCTCCAGCTGCAAGCCTTTGAAGCCGTTAGCTACATCTACATGGGTAGCACCGATGGTGGAATTATCGCGCCGGGACGTCGGCAAGATGGATCGTTGGTTATCGAAGTAACCGAAGGCTTTACGGTTGGGGATTACGATATTTATGCTTCAGACGCCCAGGGAGAACGAGGACCGTTGTTGAGTTCTACCCCAGGTTATGACGCCAGATTACGTCCTTGGTATACCACTGCAGTAGAGGCCGGTAAGCCTGCCTGGGGGGATATTTATCTCTATTTTGCGGACCAGGAGCTGGGTATTCCTGCCAGTCAGCCCCTCTATAACGAAACCGGCGATCTTCAAGGGGTCTTGGCTGTTGATCTGTTGCTCTCACAAATCAGTCAGTTTCTTCAGGAATTACAAGTCGGCTACTCTGGCCAAAGCTTTATCTTGGAACGCTCTGGGCTAGTGGTTGCATCCTCTGTCAATGAAGGGGGATTTGTCGCTCACAATGCTCAGGGAGAGCCTGAGCGTGTACAAGCCTTGGACAGTGAATCTTTGCTGCTGCAAGCTTCTACGCAACAATTGATTCAGTCTTTTGGGGCTTTGGACTCGATTCAAGCCCCTGCCAAACTTCAGTTTGAGCTTGAGAATGGTGATTACTCAGGAAAGCAGTTTTTACAAGTCACTCCCTTTGGCGATCGCCTCGGTTTGGATTGGTTGGTGGTGGTGGTGGTCCCCGAAGCTGAGTTTATGGCGACGATTCAGCGTAACCGGCAGTTAACCATTCTGTTGTGTCTAACGGCTCTGCTGGTGGCGAGTTTGTTGGGGATTTTGACGGCTCGAATTATTACTCAGCCGATCTTGAAATTAAACCAGGCGAGTCAAGCGATCGCCGCAGGAGACTTAGAACAAAAAATCACCGTTCAGGGCATTGATGAATTAGAACATCTAGCTAGTTCTTTCAACACCATGGCTGAACAGTTGAAGAACTCATTTCTTGCTCTCAAAACCGTTAATTTAGAGCTTGAAGATCGTGTCGATCAACGCACGGCAGAACTCACCAAGGCAAAGGAAACTGCTGAATCCGCTAACCAGGCGAAGAGCCTGTTCCTGTCACGCATGAGCCATGAGCTGCGTACCCCCTTGAATGCAATTTTGGGTTTTACTCAACTGATTCAAGGGAACGATGAACTGCCACCTCAAGTCAAAGAATATATCAGCATTATTGACGGTAGTAGTGAACACTTGCTGGAGCTTGTAAATGATGTGTTGAGCTTCTCTAAAATTGAGTCTGGTCAGATTGATTTGAACCCATCTTGCTTTGCCTGGCAGCCCATGTTGGAGAGCCTGTGCCGTCTCTTTTCACTTCGGGCTCGGGAGAAAGGACTCAACTTGAGTTTGGACCTTTCTCTAGACCTACCATCACAGGTGGAAGGTGATGAAGCTAAATTGCGTCAAGTGCTGATTAACTTGCTCGGCAATGCGATTAAATTCACGCATCACGGCACCGTTTCTCTCACGGTCCGGCGGCAAGAGAAGCAGTTGGCAATGGGTCACTGCCAACTTCAATTTGAAGTTAAAGATACCGGGGTTGGGATTCCCCCTGAGGAAATTGATTCCTTGTTTGATGTGTTTGCCCAAGGGCAAGTTCAGATCAATGCTCAGGAAGGGACAGGGTTGGGCTTGTCGATCACCCAGCAACTCGTTGCGCTGATGGGTGGAGAATTGAAATTAAGTAGCACAGTGGGTCAGGGGACCCGGTGTCAGTTTGCTCTCGCGCTGGGGATGGGACCTGATGCCAAGCCTCTGGGTCAGGGTCGCCTAAACCTTCGCCAGGAGACTGCCCCCGCTGCAACGCAGTCTAACCCCGAAGTTCATGCTCCCCAATCCGCAGGGGGACATGCTGTGGCGTTGGCTCCGGGGCAACCCAGCTACCGCATTCTGGTGGCCGAGGACAATAAGTTGAACCGCCTCTTGCTCGTTAAAAGTCTTCTCCCCATGGGGTTTGAGCTTTATGAGGCAGAAAATGGGCAGGAAGCGATTGAAGGCTGGCAAAGCTGGCAACCCCATGCGATTCTGATGGATATGCAGATGCCGATCATGGCAGGCGATGAAGCGACTCGATGGATTCGTCAACAGGCCTCCACATCTGATTCCTCCCTGAAGCAACCCATCATCATTGCCCTCACTGCAAGCGCTTGGGAGAAAGATCGACTCCGTAGCCTGGAAGCGGGGTGTGATGATTTTCTCGCTAAGCCCTGTCGACGGGAGACATTGCTGAACACCTTGGCCCAGCACCTGGGGATTGTCTATACTTATGGCTAACCCCAGGCCGGATAACTCCAGGCTGGCTAGCCCTAGGCAATCCACCAGACCTTTGCTTGGTCTGGGTCAGAGAGAGTTATATCTGCCGCGATCGCAGCCAAGGCTTAGAGCGAGCTGGAGTCGAGGCTTTCCGCTTCCTCTGGCGTTTGAGGGAGGTGCAAGCCGCATTCTTGCTTCAGTCCCTGGAAGCGAGTGTCTCGCTCGTTGTCATCGTCGGCGCTAAGGGGACGGCTAGAATGCCAGTCGCCAACGGTGACATAGCCATCGTCAAAGTAGGGATGATAGGGCAGGTCGTGCTCGGTCAGATAGTTGTAAATGTCGCGGGAATGCCAGCTCAAAATGGGCAAGAGCTTGTAAATGCCATTCTGGGTGCCAATGGGCTGAAGCTGATTGCGATGCTCCGTTTGCTTAGCCCGCAAGCCAGCCAGCCATGCCTTTGCTCCCAGCTCTTTCAGTGCCCGTTGCATGGGCTCGACCTTGCGAATCTGGTCATATTGATTCAAGGCTTCTACGGTGCCTTTTTCCCAGAGCCGCCCGTAGCGAGCTTCCATGTGGGCTGGAGACAGAGGAGATTGGTAAACCTTGAGGTTGAGGTTGAGGCGTTCTGTCAGTTGGTCGGCAAAATGGTAGGTTGCATCGGGCAGATAGCCTGTGTCCACCCAAATAATCGGAGTTTCTGGGGCGACGCTCGTTACTAAATGCAACATTACGGCGGATTGAATGCCGAAGCTGGTGCTCATCACCATGCTGTCGCCAAAGGTTTCTAGGCCCCACTGCACAAGAGCTTGAGCGCCTGCATCGATATAGCTGGCGTTGAGCGCTTTGAGGTCTAAAGATTGGGAGGAAAAGCCCTTCAAAGGGGGCTGTTGCTCAAGCCGCTGAGGTTCTCGAATCGCTGTCTGTGCGGCTGTTTGCTGTGAAGATGCGCCTGCCATACCTGTTGGTCCTACAAACCAGTGTTGTTCCAGCATAGGCCATTAAATTAAAAGGGCGATGGCGATCGCAGGGTAATTTCCTCCCCGCTGGAAGGATGACGAAAGCGCAAACGGCAGGCGTGAAGGCACAGGCGATTTTCGGTTGTGGGATTTGAGGAGTGGGGAGAGCCGTAAAGGCGATCGCCCACAATGGCCATGCCCAATCCTTCCGCTGCATGGACCCTGAGTTGATGGGTGCGTCCGGTGGTGGGCTCAAAGCGGATTCTACTGCGTCCTCGTGAGCGGTCTAAGACGATGAAGCGGGTCTGACAGGGCTTTCCCTGGGCGTGATCGACGCGCTGGCGGGGACGATTCTCGGGATCGGCTGCCAGGGGGAGATTGATGGAGCCGCCTTTAATCATCGGCTGGCCTTGGACGATGGCCTCGTAGGTCTTGAAGATCTGTTGCTGTTGAAACTGTTGATGCAGGTTGCGCTGGCTGTCGGCGTCTTTGGCTAATAGCAAAATGCCGGAGGTGTCCTGGTCGAGGCGATGGACGGCTTGGAGGCGATCGCCTAAACATTGGCCCTGGTCGTCGTGGAGCTGATTGCGGAGGCGGCTGAGAACGCTGTCTTGGTTTTGGCGCGATCGCCCCGGCACGGATAGCAATCCTGCAGGTTTATCCACCGCAATCACCCAGACATCTTCATACAGAATCGGCAGACTCAGATCCTCTGAAGCAGAGCTTTCAGAGATAGAGCCTTCAACCATAGCCTTGGGCTCAGAGCGAACCAGCCGCTCCAAGCCGCTCAGCAAGAAACCCATCAGCGGCTGGCAGCGTTCCTCACAGGCGCCATAGAATTGCCCCGGCTTGCGATCCCCCATCGCTGCTCCCCACCAGAATTCCGCTAAGGCAAGCGGTTTGAGCTGCTGGCTGGCAGCGTAGTGAAGTAGCTTTGGGGCGCAGCATTCACCGGTGCCGGTGGGTAAGCCCTTGGAGCCAAGCTTTGCTCCACTGCCTAGGCTTAGCTTCTTGAGCGAGACGGATTCTCCGGCAAAATTTTGCAGGCTGTAGGCCCGGTGCATTTCCGCTTGGAGATGCTGAGATAGGGCTTTGCGGCGTTGCTTGATGGCACGCATTTCGGTGTCGGCTTGGGCGATCGCGGCTTTCAATGGCTCCAGCACCTGATCTCGCGCTTGCTTCAAGGTCCGTCGCTCCCGCTTATCCCGACGGCTTTCTTCTTCTAGCTGGGTGAGTTTGGCTTGGCGTTCGCTATCAGATAAATCGTCGGGGATGGCATTTCGTTGGCGCTTGCGGTGGACTTTGTTCTCGCGGTGGCAATCGCTCAGCTGCTGCAATTGCGCTGCAAAGTCCTGGCTCAGCGTTTCATATTCTTTTCGCTGGGGAATGCATTTGAGGGAAATCAATTCCAGCTTGAGTGCTTCGAGCTGACTGAGGGTTTGGGCCTCTAGGAGGGCGACGCGATCGCGCCCCGGAATTGTCGGCACCCACCCTTCGCGCTCAGCACTGCCTTCCAACAACCCCGAAAACGCTTTAAGCCACCCCTTCTCCCCATCGGCCTTCTCGACGATTAGAACGCCATACATCTTGCCTTCACGGCCAGATGCATTGCCCCATTCCGCTTCTAGCTCTGCCATCAGCCATCGTCCCAAGGCTTCCGCTGCGGTGGTGCGGGGTAAGCGCTGGGGATTGCCCACAAAGGGATCGCGATCTTGATACCAGTAGCTGACAACGTCTTGGCCAGACGCAATCAGTTCAGTAACCTCAGTTGGCAACGGTTGAAGCATTGAGATTGGATGCGTAAAACATTGCGAGTGGTCCAAATTAAACCTGAGTTCGACAGCTTGCAAAAGCACTTGCCCAGCGGCCTGGGAATAAATTCCAGACTCAGAGCGAAAGCCCACTAAAGTGGGCTGCGATCTTCGCTGGTGGGCTGTTGAGTCCGTTTTAACGGACTTGAGCTTTGAGCCGTGAGGTTTAGCTCACGGTGGCCGAGCTAAGCCAGCCATGAATTTGTCGAACTCAGGTAAATTAACGTTCTCTGAGGGCTCGCAACTCGTTACCCTAACTGTAGTCTTTCGCGCTTTGGCTCCATGGGTTATCGCTGGTCTGTTTGGCTGGGTTCTGCTTCGGCTCTGTTGAGCTTGACTACGGAGCGACTGCCTCAACGCTCGCTCCGACAGCTCTCTCGCCTGCTTCTCTTCGTCTTTCTCTGCTGGGGCTTACTGCTGCCCCTCAGCCAAGTTGCTTCAGCCCAAGAGGCCGATCGCCGCTTTCGCCAAAATCTCTGCATCGAATACCTCACCAGCCTGGAGCTGCCCAGCCAGAGCTTCGACGGGACAACCGTAGGTGGCCTGTCCGCCCTCACCTACGACCCAAAGACCGGCCAGTTCTACGCTCTCTCCGATGACCACGGCAGCGGCCAAGCTCGTATCTACGAACTAGATCTGCCCATCACCCAGGCCGACGGCGCAACCGAATTTGGCCCTGCTGAGGTCAAAGGCCTCGTCCGCCCCAAGGACAGCGAAGGTCAACCCTACGGCGGCAGCTTCGATCCTGAAGGTTTGGCCCTGACGCCCCAGGGCAGTTTCTTTGTGTCCACCGAAGGCGAGCCCAGCCAGGGACTGCCACCGGGGCTATTTGAATTTGACCGAGTCAGTGGCGACCTTCTACGTGAGCTGCCCATTCCCGAAAAGTTTGTGCCGAAGTTTGCGCAAGGAGATGAGGAGCAAACCATTGGTGGGGAGATCCAACCCATCGAAGCTGAGCCTGTCCAAATCCAAGGCGTCCAATCCAACCAGGGATTTGAGTCCCTGAGTCTGAGCGCCACAGGTATGGCCCCCGGTGAGCCTGTGCGCCTGTTTGCCGCCACCGAAGGGCCTTTAGTTCAGGACAAAACTGCGACGAGTATTAACGCTGCGCCTCGCGATCGCCTGCTCCACTACTACCTAGGCGAAGGCCGTCCCCTCCTCGTCGCCGAACATCTCTACCCTCTAGAGCCTCTACCAGGCTCGGCTTTCCATGGCCTGAGCGAAATCCTTGCCCTGGATGGAGAAGGGCATTTCCTCGGCCTAGAGCGGGCGCTTACGCCGCTGGGCTTTGATGCCAAGCTATTCCAATTCACCCTGGCTGGAGCCACGGATATTTCGGGTACGGAAAGCTTGCGAGGCACCTTGGTCGATATTGAGCCCATCCAAAAGCAACTGCTGCTTCACCTCAATGAATTGGGCATTGGTCTCGATAATTTGGAGGGCATGAGCTGGGGACCAAAGCTTCCAGACGGCAGCCGCTCATTGCTGCTGATCAGCGACGACAATTTCAAGTCCTTCCAGAAGACCCAGATCTTGCTGTTCAAGGTCGATGCAACCTAAGGAACGCGAATTCAAAGAGAACCCAATTCAACCGTAGGGGCAGGGTCTCCCTGCCCAGCCTTGCCTCAATCAGACAAAACCATACATTCACAAAACCCAATTGGTATAAATCTTTTGGCTGTCTAACCCATATCTTTGCAACAACCCCGAAGAAGGGGCAGGGAGACCCGGCCCCTACGATGCGCAGAATTCTGCGATCGCCCCCACCAATTGCTCCACCTCATGCTCCAGGCTGAGGTAATGCACACAGGCCCGTACACAATTGGGGTCCATAATTAATCGCACATACATCTGCTGGTCTTCGAGAAACTTGACCAGTTGGGGATGTTTGTTTTGCTTTGCACCGCCTGTGAGTTGGAAGGAGACTAGGCCAGATTCGGGTGCTTCGTGCCGTAAGCAGGTGATGTCTGGAATATTCTGTAAGCCCTGCCAAAGCTGAGCACTGAGGGCGAGGAGGCGATCGTATCTAGCCTGGGCATCCCCCCACTCGTTCTGAAACTCCATCGCCCGTTGGAGCCCCGCATAGAGCGGATAGGCTGAGGTTGCCACCTCATAGCGCTGGCCATTGGGCTGCCAGCCTGTGGGTTGACCGCGATCTCCATACAAAATCCCCCGCCAGCCAATGAAAGTAGGAGCCAGCTCATCGCGAATCCCAGGCCGCACATAAAGCCCACCGACCCCTTCAGGGCCGCACCACCACTTATGCCCCGTAAAGGCGTAGTAATCCACCCCGCTATCTGTCAGGTCCAACGGCAACACGCCGACTGACTGAGCCGCATCCACCAGCACCCGCACTGGCTGATTCCCCTGGAAGCTCTGACAGGTCTCCATAATCGCCTTGAGCGGCAAGACCTGACCGGTATTCCACAGGATGTGGCTAATCACCACCAGCCGAGTATTGGGCCGCAGGTGCTCGCCAATGATGGCCGCAGGGTTGCCCTCATTCAGCGTCGCCATTAGCGGGCAGATGGAAACCTCCAAGCCGAACCGCCGTTGCAGTTCCTCTACTGTGGCAATAATGCCGGGGTGCTCACAGTCCGACATCAGGATATGGTCGCCTGCCTGCCAGTCCTGGCCCCAGAGGGGAATATTGCAGCCCATGGTCACGTCTTCGGTCAGGCTGATGGCATCGGCGTCACAGCCAAGCTCCTGGGCCATGGCAACCCGCAAGTCCTGGCGCACCTTCATGACCCAGCTATTGACCGCCACAGAAAAGGGGCCAATGGCCTGGGTCTTGCGATAGGCCGCAACAATGGTTTCTAGAGCAGGTTCAGAAAGGGGACCTTGGCCGCCGTAGTTGAAATATTGCTTATTAGCCAGGGCGGAATATTGCTGGCGATGGGCTGTGATCTGGGCAGATGCCGCCCCGGAACTGTCATGGGTCATGATTAGACGGATTCGCTCTCAAGGAGAGTCCAATACTGCTGGCGAAGCGCTTCTACCCGCTTGCGATTGACGCCCAGATCCGATTCACCCATGCGAGATGCAGAGCGGACTTCAATGGTTCTCTCGTCTTCGTTGATGAAGAATTCAACATCATCCACGAAGCCCATGAGCTTACTGGTGAACTCGGCGTAGAGGTAATTGTCCTCTGATTTGAGGACTTCAGCTCGCTCGGAGTCATCGATCGCATGCTTGAGCGCCTGCATGGCTCGGCGGCTATTGCCCCTAAGTTCAATGGGCTCAATGTGATGCTCCTCATCCAGACTCTGGCTGCTCACACAGTTGGGGCTTTCGGGGCAGGATTGGAGGTGATTGCTAACGATGCCGATGTTCGTGGGGCGATCGCCAGCGAAGTGAAACATGCTCCCCCCCGCCACTGCCAGACTCGCTGGAGAGATGCCTGCCATGGGAGCTGCGACTGCCCCAGCGGGGCCAGCAATGACTGCTAAGCCCAGTAATGCTGCAAAGACAGATGTAACAAGACGCAACGGAAATCGGTTCTTTCTGTTCATAGGAAGATGGATTGTCTGACAACGCTTAAATCCATCTCTGATGAACAAAACCCTTGCCACCAGAGGCCGGAATAGAACCATAAGACTTTTTGCCTAGGACCGCACCTAGCACCATAGACAACCTTTGCAGAGGAAAGCAAGGTAACGACTTGGATTGTCACTCAGATGAAATGGTTGAGAGCCCCTTTCGCAATGTTTCGTTGGTTTGCCAGGCCTGATAGAGGGGCAGGGACGCCAGTCACCACGGCCCTCTATCAGTCCTCCTGATGCTAATGAAAACTTGGCAATACGTTGCAAATACCAAAAGCGACGGGTGACTAAAAGAGACTAAAGCAAAGAAGGATTGCTGCACAGCCTGCGCAGCAATCCTTCTTCTTAAAGCTGATAACTGAATCTTCTGGGCTGCTGAGAGCTAGTTCGGGCGATAGACCACCCGAGCATCGAGGCGGCGATCGCGCAGAATCTGGGTCGCCCGTTCGGCATCTTCGCGGCTGTTGTAAGCCCCAGCTTGGATGTAAGTACCGCGCTTAGAGCCTGCCAAGAAGGCATTGGCCGCCGTCTTGCGCACTTCCGATAAGGTGCCCCCCGTTTTCACGGGCACGGCCACGATGTAAGGGTAGCCCCTCACCTCAGGGGCTGCCGCCACTTGGGGAGTCTGCCGAATCGGCTGATTGTTACCGCCCAGGGGGGGGAGGGTGTCAAAGTTGCCATTGCCAAAATTGCCATTGCCAAAATTGCCATTACCAAAGCTCGGTTGACCATTGGGCAAAGACGGTGGAGGCAGAGGGCTCGAAATCTGAGTGGTTTGGGGAATGCTGGCCACGAGTGTGGGGCCGGACGGAATGGCGGGCGGCAGGCTCACACTGGTCGTAGATATTTGAGTCTGGGTCGTGACTGCTGTGGGAAAGCTCTGGGTCGTGCTGCTGCCTACGCTAATCGTGCTACCAATCGCCTGATTGTAGATCCGGTCTACTGCTGCCAAGGTGCGATCGTCCGTGACACCAGTGACAGGGAGAGCGTATTTATTCTGAAAACTATTAATAGCTGCTTCCGTTTGGGGGCCATAGACGCCGTCAATCCCACCGAGGTAAAAGCCCAATCGAGAGAGCTTTGCTTGCAGATTTTGTAACTGGCTACCGTTCAGCTGTATTGAGGGGGACTGGGGAGCTTGACTCGGCAAGAGCGTTCCCAACGTCTCAGGACCCGCCACACCATCAGCCAGCAGACCTCGGTCGTTCTGATACAGAATGACCGCCTCTTCCGTGAGAGGACCATAAAAACCTGTCGCTTCGCCCGCGAAGAATCCTAGCTCGGCTAGGCGCTGCTGGAGGCGAGCCACGGTCTCTCCCTGGTCACCATTGGTTAGTAGCGTGATGCCACTCTGGGCAAGGGCTGGTGCAGGGGCTAGGGCGATCGCGCCCAAGCTGCTGACTCCCAGGCTGAGGGACACCGGGACAGCATAGGTTGCGGCCCATTTCGCAGCATGGGTGACAGCTTGGCGGACCCTGTGCTGGGAAACGAAATGACGCATAAAAGCCGAAGTGACCATGGGAATTAGTTCAAGCGGTAGAGGATTCGGTCGCACAGCAGATAAGCTCCCGCTGGCCTAGCCTCTGATTGGGAGGCGTCGGACACAACTGGACAATCGTGAACTCAATCGATGCAAATTGCCCATGACTCTATAGAAGTCGAAGAGACATCAACCTCTGGGAAGGCCTTCGCTGCAAAGGGATAAAACCATGAGCTTCATACCTAGACAGTAAAGACTGGGCTTAGTCTAAGGGATAATCTTTATAAAGCAAGATTTTCCTACAGGAGAGCACTATCGCTGAGACCTATAGATAGGGTCTCAACATCTTATTTTATTCATATAAAGAATTACCTGCGACTCCGAAAAAATAACCAAGGATCTGCTTATGAGACTGATTCGATGAGCAAAACCCGTTAGATTCCCCCAGGACATTTAGATTCTCTAGGGTCGGCAGGGGCGACTGCTTCATTAATTGCTAGCCTGCACCTCACACTTTGACTTGGAACGCATCCTGTGAAGAACGAGCCAGGTCATTTGAGGTTTGGATGGTGGCCTGTATCTATCTGAGTGAATATGTGAGCTCAAGGACTTCAGCCACGGCAGTGGGACTCCTTCATTTATCACTGGCTGGGTCACAATTCTTCACGTGCTAAGCCGGGGAGCAGAGATATTCTGAGAACAGTTCACAATAGGCCTACAGTGCCCTTGCCCTGGGTTGCAGCGGCTATGTCTCATAGTTCTGCTTGCTCGTTGTTTGGGCCTCTTGTTTCGCCTTTTTCGTAAAGCGAAATCAGATATCAAAGGAGATTTTTTCTAATGGTTGATCGCGGCGCAAAGGTCCGAATTCTTCGTCCAGAATCCTACTGGTTTCGTGAAGTAGGTACCGTTGCAACGGTAGATAAGAGTGGTATCAAATACCCCGTTGTCGTTCGCTTTGAAAAAGTGAACTATGCCGGTGTTAACACCAATAACTTTGCCGAAGGCGAAGTTGAGGTGGTTGAAGCTGCTCCCAAGAAAGCTGCAAAAGCATAAGCTTTCTCGCCAGCTGGGCGATTTAACAGAATGACTTGGAAAACGGCCTGCGATTTGCAGGCCGTTTTTGCTTTAAATAATTCTGGATGGGGAAAGTGTATAAGGTTGGCGTCCATTTCCATCATCTCGCCTCGCCCCTCTGTGGGTAGCCTGCAGAGAGGTATGGCTGATCAAAGGTCAAAGACGCTGTATCTATCGGAGCCGCGATTTACTGGAGCTACGCTGGCTGGCGCCATAGGGAGGGGCAGAACGTTAGTCTCTGCAGCCCCTCGGTCAAGAATATAAAGAGAAGCAATGATGCTTTGTGAGGTTTGAGATGGCAAGCAATGCGTTGTGCTGGGGAGGCCATCTCGTTCATTGCAGCCTCAAATGCTGAGGCTCTTTGAGGTCTTGATGATTTGTCTTCTGTGAACGCCGGACGGCCCAGGAATGGCAACCTGTTTGATGGCTCACGACTTGACTAATACTTGCTCTGGCGAGAATGCTCCAAAATGACGGCTTGGGCTAAATCAATAAAGTGATCGCCTAGGTTGGAGCGCATGGCAGGCACCATGGTTCTGTTTAGCAGGCGGGCTCCCTTGCGATTCATTTCTAGATTGAGACGCTGCACCCAGGGTTGCTTGGCTAAAGAGATCAAGATTGAGCTGCCGGGTTGAGCCGCTTTGGATATTGCCATTAGGTCGGTGTAATCCAAGCCTAATTCAGATAGATTGTCGACTAAGACTTCTACGGAGAGACCGCCTGATTCAAAGGCGATTGTGCCCAAGGAGCCGATGGGGCTAAAGAGAGAGACGAGGCTCGCTGCCAGGCCGTCAATCAGCCCCCCTTCTGTAATATTCCAATCAACTATTTGCCGGGTGAGTAAACGGCCAGCACGGTTTTTGAGTAAAACAGCGGTGCTGACGAGTACGATGGCTTGCTCCCGCTGTAAACGCTCTAGAGATTTAAGGACATCCTTTGCGCTGCGTTCGCTGGGGTAAATGCCGATGACGAGTTCGAGGGAGGAATCGCTAGACATTTTGCTACGTTTCTGACGGAACAGCTTGGGGCTCTCTAGGGGAGGAAACTTCGGATTGGAAACTTCCATTGTGTTCGACCGGCTAGTAATAAAGGTCATGGTTTTGATATGACAGGATTCAACTCATCTACCAGGGACTTGTGAGGATGCAGCGCTCTTCTTGAAGTCTTTGTCCTTGATGCCTCGATTTGTGAGGTGGATTAGGAGGTGTCGGGTGCCCACAGAAAAGCCTGAGTGTCTGGGGAGATTTGCTGGGTGTGAAACCAATTTAAGGATTGGCTAGATGAATGTCTGTGGGTGAGATGTGTGCTGTTGCAGAGACCTGAAGTTGTGGATGGCTGAAGTAAGGTTGAATGTGGGTTTAAAGTGGGTTCCTTTCGGAGAATGGGAGGCTTTGCCATCCCATGGCCTTGGATGTGGGCTCGCGTTCGATGAGCCAAGATTTTGATGAATCGCTGCTGGGTAAGTCTTGGCGGCTTGGGGAGTCGGGGCCGCTAGATGAACGGTCCTAACGGATGTGTGAAAGGTGACCTTGCCTTCTGTATCTTGAAGATAGAGAAGGCAAGATTGTCTTCGGTTGAGAACTGTCTGGGTAGACAGATGGCTCATTTCGCAATCTGCTCGTTGCTTTGGGCGGAGATGGCTCAAGCTTTCAAGCTCTACATCTCGTTGGGTGGTTTGGACTTGGGCTAAATCGCCACGAATGCTTTAGAAGCAACAGGAATGACGGATATGTGGCTGTGCTTTAAGTCCATTGCTTGCTGGTTGATTTGAGTTCCGATAAAGCCTTCTGCGAGACTATGGCACTGAATCTCCCAAATCATTCCCCCCTAAGTGCTGATGAGGCGATCGCTCGTTTGGAGGTGATGCTGCCTCCAGGGAGTTTGAATGATGTTAAATGTCTGGTTTTTCGCCGCGCTTGGCGGGGCCAAGGCTATAACCAGATCGCAGAGGAAGAGGGCTATGACTCAGATTATTTGAGGGAGGTGGGGGCAAGTCTTTGGCGCAGTTTGTCTCAGCTGACGGGCTGTAAAGTGACTAAGCGAAGCTTTCGAGCGTTGCTGATTCAATGGTTTCTGCAGGCCACTGCAGAAACCACTGAACTTTCGTCAGTTCGACCAGCGCAGGACATTACGGACATTACGCCCGTTGTAGGAGTTAATGCTTCGAGCAATATTGCAGAACCAAGCTTGAGCTTGGCTTCAGCTCCAGCCCCGCCGGAGCAGGCGCGTTGTGACTGGGGGGAAGCGCCTGATGTCTCTCGGTTTTATGGCCGCGAGTCCGAGCTAGAGCAACTCCAGAACATGCTCTTGGGAGGGGCGGGACGTTTGAGCTGTCGTTTCATCACCCTGTTGGGAATGGGAGGGATGGGGAAAACCTCCCTCGCTGCCAAGATTGCTCAACAGTTGAAAGGAGAGTTTGATTGCGTCTTCTGGCGTTCGTTGCGCAATGCCCCGTCGCTGGAGCATCTTTTAGCTGATCTCGTGTCGTTTCTGTCTCAGCAGGCGTTGCACCAGGGCGATCAGCGACAGCTAATGCAGCTCCTGCGACAGCAGCGCTGCTTGGTGGTGCTGGATAACGCTGAAACTTTGTTGAAGGAAGGGGTGAGCGGTCATTACCGCAGTGGCTATGAAGGCTATGGAAATTTGTTCCGGGCGCTGGGTGAGGTGGCCCATGGTAGCTGTGTTGTGGTCACTAGCCGGGAAAAGTTGCCCCAGGTGAGCTTGGTGGAAGGGGAGCGATCGCCGGTTCGTAGTTTGGCCATTGGCGGTTCGCCCAGCGTGACCCAGGCACTGGCTTTGGAATTACCTCTGGAAGGGACTGCTCAAGAGCGAGAGCTGCTCTGTCAGGCCTGTGGCCATAGTCCCCTGGCTCTCCAGCTCATGGGCACCCAGATCCAGGAACTCTTTGGGGGCTCAATTGCCAGTTTCTTGGAAGAAGGAGTGTTTGCGTTTGATGGTGTGCGTCGGTTGCTGGATGAGCATATTCAACGCTTGACTCCGTTGGAGTACGCGATTCTGGTCTGGTTGGCCATCAATCGAGACTGGACCGATTTGGCAACATTGCAGAAAGACTTGGTTCCTGCTGTGCCGAAGTTTCAATTGTTGACGGCTTTAGCTGCCCTGCGGGGCCGCTCCCTGGTGGAGCAGCGTAGTGGCCGTTATGGGTTGCAGGGGGCGGTGATGGAATACATGACTGAAACCATCATTGACCGAGTCCTTCAGGAGGTTGTCGGTGGGCTGCGACTATGGTTGCAAGCCAATGCCTGTAGTGCCTCAACGATTGCTCGTTCGTTGCCGACGCCCCTGGCATTGAGGGGGCATTCTTTGTTGTCTGCGTCTTCTGACTCCCTGGGGGAGGGCATTCACCATTCAGGCTCCCAGGAGGCTTGGAATTCTGCTGCTGGCCGGGCTGCCGACCCAGCTCAACCCACCCAGCCTCAATCTGTGGGAGATAGGCAGGGAACCCAGCCGGGGCCATCTTCCTTTGCTGAACGGAGCTTAATGTTTCCGATTCTCCATAGCCATGCGCTGATGAAGGCTACGGCGCGGGAATACATCCGTGAGAGTCAAATCGCGCTCATTCTAAATCCCATTGCTCAGTACCTCTATCGATGGGCTGGGACAGCTCCAAGTATGGGCGCAGTGATTCGATTCTTATTGGATGCATTGCGTCAAAATCCCATTGGACAAAGTGGCTACTGTGCCGGCAATTTGATCGATTTAGCACTCTGCGCTGGCTTGGATGTGACTGGGATGGATTTTTCCCGGTTGACCCTACGCCAAGCCTATCTGCGCCAGGCCAAGCTGCATCACGTGGATTTTCAAGGGGCTCGGTTTGTAGACTCCACATTTGCCCAGGTGTTTGGCAGTATTCTTTGCCTAGACTTTAGTCCTGATGGTCAATATGTAGCTTTGGGGGATGCCCTGGGCAAGATTCAGCTCTGGAGCCTGGTTACGGGACAGCTCCAGGCCAGCTATGCCTCGGTGGAGGGGCGCGTTCATTGTTTAGCCTTTAGCCCGGACGGCCAATGTCTTGCCAGCGGTAGTGATCAAGGGCAGGTGGATCTGTGGGAGCTGTCAACGGGGCAACGGCTGGCCCAGCTCCGAGGCCATAGTCGTTTTGTATGGTCTTTGGCTTGGGGGCCATCGGGGCGATGGTTGGTGACGGGGGGCGGCGATCGCAGTTTGAGGCTTTGGTCTGTGGAATCCCTGTTGCCCCCTGATTCCCATGGATTGCGCCAACTTACGCTGGCTGAGGAATTAGAGCGGCTCTATCCCGACCCAGAGAGAGCGCCAGAACTATTGGAGCAAGCTAAGCAACACCAGACCCCCAATGCAAAAGGCGAGGGGGGTGAGAAGGGTGATCCGCATTTACTCCGGGTGATCAACATTTCCAGTAGCTGGATTCATGCCGTGGCTATTCGCCCTCAGGGGGACATGATCGTCAGTGGCAGTAGCGATGGTGCCTTGCGGTTGTGGGATGTTGCCACGGGGCAATATTTAGGGGTGTTGCTGGGCCATCAACGTTGGGTCAGTGCTGTGGTGTTTAGCCCCGATGGTGAGACCATCGCCAGTGCGAGTCACGATGGTACGGTGCGCCTGTGGAATAGCGATACTGGAGACCTCATCCGCATTCTCAAGGGCCATCGTGGCCCCGTGAGCCATCTTGCCTTTAGTCCTGACGGGAACTGGTTAGCCAGCGCTAGCCGAGACCAAAGTTTGCGGTTGTGGGATGTGGAATGGGGCACCTGTTGCCGCACGTTTACCGGTCACCAGGGCTGGATTCAGGCCATGGCTTTTAGCCCCGATGGGAAGACCTTGGCCAGTGGCGGTCATGATCGAACGCTGCGCCTGTGGGATACCCAGAGCGGCAGTCGTTTGAGCTTGCTTCAGGGTTATGCGGCCAATATGCGTTGTGTGGATTGGCATCCCGATGGGGAGCGGCTGGTGAGTTGTGCTGGGGATGATGGCCTCTGGTTTTGGAATGTGGCCTCTCTGGAGGGGACAAAAGATAAACCGTTGGGAGAAGCAATTGCCTCGGAACAGCCTCAGGGAGGCTCAGCCTCAGCCATCACACCATGGTTAGAAAAAGTTCATCGCTGTGGGCATCGTGGCCTTTGGATTGCTCGCTGGAGTCCCGATGGTCAATCGGTGATTACTGCGAGTAAAGATCATCAAGTGAGGGTTGTGGATGCTGATCAGTGCGATCGCTCCCACACCTTTGGCGCTGTTCGAGGGCCAAAGGTGTGGGAGCAGGCGGACCAGCATGGGACTGTGCCGGGGGGAACATCTCACCAAGACTGGGTTTGCACCCTACGCTTGAGTCCTGATGGAACGATGGTTGCCAGTGGTAGCGCAGACAATAATGTTCACCTTTGGGAGCGTCAGACGGGGCGTCAGTTAGCTCAGCTGTCGGGTCATAGTAGTCGGGTCTGCACGGTGAACTTCAGCGCCGATGGGCAATTTATTTTTAGTGGAGGAGCCGATCACAGTATTCGTCAATGGACCCGAGCGGGAGACTATGTACGCCCGTTTAATGGCCATGATGACTGGGTTACGGCGGTGGACGTTGAGCCCCAGGGCTGCTATTTAGCCAGTGCCGGTCTGGATGGTCAGCTAAAGCTTTGGCATTTAGAGACTGGAGCCTGTCAGTTGAGCTTGGCCTGTCACGAGCGTCCCATTACCGACCTGGCTTGGCGTCAGGATGGACAACAGTTGGCCACCTGTAGCTTGGACCACAGCATTCACCTGTGGGATTGGACTGTCCTACAGTCTTGCTTGGGGCAGGCCAGTGATGGAACAGTCTCCCTGACGACCCAGGACTTTCCTCGTGATGGAGCTTATCTGCGTTTACTGGGTCACGAAGCTGCCGTCTGGTCTGTGACCTTCAGCCCGGATGGAAACCGTCTGGCCACTGCCAGCGAAGATGGGACTTGTAAGATTTGGGATACTCGCACGGGGGATTGTTTAGGAACCCTCCTACCGCCGGGTCCCTATGAGGGCATGAAACTGCGCGGTTTGCAGGGATTGACCGCAGCTCAGTTAGAAACCTTATGTACGTTAGGGGCGAGCATGTAATGCATAAAGCAATGAAACCTAGAGGCTGGTTTATGGCCTCTGCTGCGCGATCGCTCTGAACCAATGCACTCATGTCAGGCCCGCAGCGTAGTCATTATTCTGGATAATTGCTCGTTAGGTTGGATAAAAGCTGTTTATTAGCCTATCTCTATGGCTGTTCACGCAGAGGTTGAGATAAGTAGTATCATACCAACCCTTCAAAACTTACTTGTCAAGCTAAATCGTCGGAATCCTCTCAGCTTCTGACATTCAGGTAAACGGGCCAGTATATTAAGTTAGGTTTTGAACCTCAGCGATTTGGCTGGATCTCAGCCAAATCTTGAATTGCCCCTTGCCAAATCCCCATGCCTGACACCGTTGCCGAAAACTCTGAACACCCAAACGGTGCTGAACATCATTGGAAGATCATGATGGTGGATGATGACGCCCAAGTGCATCAGGTGACAAAACTCGCACTGCGGCGCTTTCGCTTTCAAAATCGTCGACTTTCATTTCTCTCAGCCTATTCTGGCCAAGCAGCCATTGAACTTCTGCAGGCTCATCCTGACATTGCCATTATTTTGCTGGATATTGTCATGGAGACGAGTGATGCCGGTCTGCGAGTGATTGAGCAAGTTCGCGATGTGATGGGGAACCGTTCCATCCAAATTGTGGTGCGAACGGGGCAGCCTGGTGAGGCTCCAGAGGAATCTGTGGTTCTAAACCATGCCATCAATGACTACAAGACCAAGATTGAGCTCACCCAGCAAAAACTATTTACCACCCTTGTGACGGGACTCAGAGCTCACCAAACCATTCGTGAGTTGGAAGGTCAACTGCGGAGCTGTGAGGAGCGATGTCAAGCGCTTCAGCGACTTCAATCAAGCTAGAGAGTGTGTGACGTCTCAGCAATTCACAAAACTGCGAAGCTTTACCCCACCGGGGTAGAAGTTCACCTTCTCAAGGGTCATTAGACGGACATCACGTTTGCTTGCAGTGACGTAGAGAATTCATCAATGCTGGATATTGTTGAGAAGTATTTGATGTGGCAGCAACTGATTTTTGATTGGAAGTAGGCTGTCTCTCTCGGGCTAGTTTGCAGGGTTTGGCTTTGGGAATGGCTTCTCTACAGTAGGTGTAGCTGACTGCGATCGCGCCAACCTCTTCGAAGGTGTCAGAACTCGCATATTGGGTAGGCCATTCTTAAGAGGCTTGAAGCTTCCACAAACAGTTGTAGTCTTCGAAGCGAAGGACGAGCCCCATGATAATCTGGTCCATGGAATCGATGTGGATGGTGAGTACCGGTCATTTCCGTGCTTCTAGCGAATAACATCCCTCAAAACCGTTGTAATTCAAGGCACTGCGACCAATCGCTTTAGTAAAAAATTTTTAACTAAGTCTTTGCTTGAACGCTTCGGGGAGCAGCCTCCAATGAGATCGCTATGGTGCGGTAGCCATCTCATGGAAATCGGGCTCTTCGACTGAACCGAGTTTGGTTTCATGATGGCGTTGAGCTTTGGTCATAGTGACCTCAATCGAAAGTTTGTTTGAATTCTTGCCTGGGAGGGCTGCTCCGTGTCTGTACGTCTTTATGTCGGTAATTTACCTAACGAATTAGAGAACCAAGAGTTAGAAGCTGCTTTTGCTGATGCTGGTGAAGGTGTCTCTACTAAGTTGGTTACAGACCGTAAAACCGGTAAGTGCCGAGGCTTTGGCTTTGTCACGGTGGAAGATGAAAGCAAGGTTGATGCCATCATCGAAAAATACAATGGCATCACCATTAAGGATGCTGAAATCAAGGTAGAGAAGGCTCAGCCTCGGACTGAGCCTTCTGCTGGTGGAGCAAAGGAAGGCGGTGGCGCTAAGAAGCGAGGCGGTGGTGCTAAGAAGCGCGGACCTGCGGTGGTTTCCTCAGGGGGCTCTGATAGTATGCAGCCTGATCCGCGCTGGGCAAGTGAACTGGAGAAGCTTAAGGCGATGCTGGCTCAGAACAGCTAAGTCTATAGTCTATGAGCGTTCGTATTTCCCCTTTGGGGGAGCTGCGAAAAAGAGGGGATGCGATATTAGGTCGCATCCCCTCTTTTTGAATGGGAGTTGGGAGGGATTTCAGTCTGCAATCTAATGTTGATGTGAACATTGGATTGGCACAAGCTTCTCAACTTAAGAGAATTTTGTACACAGCATACTGACGACCTAGGTTGCCTGAACAACAGGTGTCATAGCCCAATAATGTGACTGTTGTGTCACGTCTTTAAAGAACGTTAGAACGTAGCCAGGCAACTGGCAAATAAAGCATCTTTCGCCAGCCCGGTACATAGGCGCGCTTGGTGAATACGTCGTAATCATTGGCCTCGATCGCATCCAAGATCTTGCTGTAGACCATTAGGGATGACCAAACTGGCCAGCGTGCGTTGTTGTTGAGGGCACGAATGCCTCGCTCAGACTCGGCATAGTACTTGCGAGCTCGCTGAATTTCGAATTTCATCAAGGCACGCCAGCGATCGTCTACTACACCGTTCATGAGGTCATCTTCGGTGTAGTTGAACATTGCCAGGTCGTCTAAGGGAAGATAAATCCTCCCCCGGCGAGAATCTTCGCCCACATCACGCAGGATGTTGGTGAGTTGGTTCGCAATGCCTAATGCCACAGCTTCATCAGTAGGAGGATGGAGCTTGGGCTTGTCCCAAGGAGCAGGGGCTAGGGGGGAATCAGCCCCCATCACTACCGTGGACATTAGGCCCACAGTGCCTGCAACGCGATAACAATAAAGCTTGAGGTCTTCGAAGGTTTGATAGCGGCTGCGCTCCAAATCCATGCGCTGGCCATCGATCATGTCGCGGAAAGGCTGGATATCAATGTCGAAGTGGGACAGAGTATCCACCAAGGCGACATCTTCGTCGTCTACCGCTATGCCGTTGAAGATGGATTCGAGTTGATGCTCCCAGCGATCTAGGGTCGCAGGAGTGGTGGTGGCGGCTGCAGGGCCATCAACCAGCTCATCTGTTCGGCGACACCAAAGGTATATCGCCCAAATTGCTCGGCGTTTTGCCTCGGTCATCAACAAAGTCGCAAGGTAGAACGACTTTGAGTAAGTGGATGTTACTTCACGACAACGCTCGTAGGCGTCATCGATAGAAACCTGTGGAGCCGAGCGAATAGGAGTTTCAGTCAGTTGAAGCATTCGAGACAGGCGATGGAATTAATCACTGCTGAGACTGTTGACACCGTTGAATAAAGGGCCGACAGACTCAAAACAACCGAGACGAAAGAAACACCGGGCAGCGGTATTCAGTACAACGGACTTAGCTTCCGGGATAATCTGCCGCTGCGGGCTTTGGGAATCTAAGG
>CALLAT010000115.1 GCA_938002085.1 uncultured Pseudanabaenaceae cyanobacterium | reverse complement strand
TCAAGACAACAGCCTGTTGTGCTTCTCTTAGGTAGCATAAAACGTCTATATAAACCCTCGCTTGCTTGGCCAAGACCAGAAAGACATTCGAAACCTACCACAGTGATCACTGGGAGAGTGCGGGCACCAGGGAGTAAGGTACGAAACCTAAGTTTGGTTAGTAGCTTGCTTCGTGGTTGTTCACTAAGCACTCCTCGTGTGTCTTCCTCTGGTAGATGACCACAAGATCATCCTTCCTCCCCGACAATCTTTCTGAGCAGACCGCCCTCGTCCCTCTTCCCGGACTTCGTGTTGGTCCCTCGGTCGAGCCGATTGTCGAGTTTCCTGAGAAGGAAAAAATCGTCTCCATCGCCAGAGACAGGTCCGTGCCGGCTGGCCCCCGCCCGACCATCGTCAAGCCTGCGCGTGCTCCCTGCCATCGCCGATTGGGAGCCCCGTCGGTCAAACCGTCACCTCCGCCGGCCAAGCCTTCTCAAGAGAAGGATTCTACGCCGTCTTTCCTCATCAAGAAAAACGACCGTAGCAAGTCGAAAGCGCCGCAAAAGGGGGAGGATTTCTCTGCGAAGCTGGTATACGAGCTTCGTCAGGAGAACCTGTCGCTCCTGCGCAAGAACCAGCGTTTGGAGGAGCGTCTCCGTCACTACGAGGCGCCGGTCAAAGGGCAGGTCCCCTGGGACATATACGTGAGTAAGCAAGCTCGCGAGCGAATCAGGGCATCAGCCCAACAAGCAGTTCTCCGCCGCGAGGGGGAGCTTAAGGACGCCCTCCGTGCTGGTGCTCCAAACCAGGGAGCAGCAGAGTTTGCCAGGCGTCGGGGCAAGAAGACGGTCAAACCTATCGTTTGTCACGTCTGTCCCAAGTTTGTCACCCTTGAAAACCCAAACGAGGCCGATCTCCACTACAAATCACCGTCCCATATCAGGTGGTTGGAGAATCAAGTCAAGGCTGACCTCCACAAGGACGAAAGGAAGCGTCAGGAGGAGGAGATTGCCAGGGAAGAGGCCCGTGTTCGCCTAGCTCGTTCTTCAAACTAGATTAAAAACTTCAAGTTTTATCAAAAAATCTTGTCAATAAGAGCCTTCCCGTTACCCTCCAATCCATCAGGCATCCAATGCTTCATGCATTGGGCAAGCAAGACATTCTCGAGTTTGGCCGAGCTCGGCTGTCCTACCTCGACTCTGTCAAAGAGTGTATGGACGATGCAGGAGGTACTGATATAGCGCCAGTTTCAATCAAGGCGTCTATTCACGTGGACCTCCTTTGGTCCTTGGTGGACCTCCAGGAGTTTGGGGATGACGTACAGGATGTCCGCGATGTCACTGAGTCCATGCTGGATAACTGGCTCGGCAAGCACACTCAAAAGAGCAAAGTTCCTTCTATCGATGAACTGAAAAGGGAAGTTTCAACGCTTAGAATGGATGAGTACGAAGCCGACCCCGAGCAACGAGTCATCAAGCTCTTTGCCGCTTATGCCACACTCTTGAGGCATAAATCAATGAACATTTTGCCAAAAAGGGAGCCCGAAATGTGCATTAAACACATTCTCCCTCTTCTTAGGCCTCGGGTCCTTCAGACAAGGATTCGTAAGGACCTGGAGTTGGAAAGAAAAGACCTATTGCAGAACTTTAGGCTCTTTTACCTACGTGTCATTCAGCGGGCAATTGCGTGTGATGATTTTGTCACAATAGCAAGCGAAAAAGCTCTGATGACACCACCCCAACCTGGCAAACCGAGTCCACGACAAGACACACGTCCGCCAACCGTAGCCGCACATGCAAACCCAACGGGCGGTCAGCCAGGCCCGTCTACGGGTAAACCAGGCGCGGCAACGCTTCAGGCCGGGGCACGGTCACAGGCGTCGCAGACCGAAACTGTTGATCCCCCTCGGATTTTCTGTCTCAACCATACCTGTAATGGGAATCACTTTATCCGGCAGTGTGACAAGTCACCGGACGAGCTGAAAGATACCCTTACGGCTGCATACCGTGAGGTAAGCAAGAGACGTATGCAGAACGGAGAAAGCAAGAGGGATGCAGGGATTGCTGCTGCTAAGGAAGTAAGGCGTAGAAAGATTGGCTCACCATCCGTGAGATCAAACGCCTTGGCATTAGCCCCTGTTGCTCGGGAGTGCCTGGTAGTCACTACGTTAGGCGACAGTTTGCAAGGACAAGCGCTGCTAGATACTGGAAGCGACGAGAATACGATCTCGCGCAAAATCTCAGCAGATCCAAGCCTCCGGAGCGCCACTCGAGAGCGACTCGATCAAGCCATCGAAGTTACGCTGACGGGTACCGAGCATCGTGCGTGTGCTACAGAGCGTTTGCAGACCAGCGTTCTGCTTCATCTCGAAACAGGGCCGTTGCTGTTACGCAACGTTTGGTTCCTGATCCTCGATATTGACTACAATGAATTCATTGTTGGCCGTCCACTGCCGCAAGAGCTGGGTGTCGATGTGGTGAAGCAGCTGGATGAAGCTAGGGAGTGGGCCCATGACGTTGACTTTAGTCACGTCAAAGGCAACCCAAACGAATCTCGCCTCTCCCGAGCCATAAGTATGCCAGATGTCGCAGACCCCTTTGAGCCAGACATGCCAGAAGCGCCCTTCGGCGCGGATGATCCCTCTGGGCTGGCTAATGAAATTCAGGCGATGCTTGCTCGAGCAAGCACTGACTGTTCGGAAACGCTGGCTGACGATCTCTCCAACATCGTCACCCAATTTTTTGCAGCTTTCGCTTTGAAAATTGGGGATCGCCCGCCAGCACGTTTTGAGCCGATGAAAATCGACCTCAAAGATGGGATTGAGCCAGTGCGTGCACGCGCGCGCCCATTGTCTGCTGACAAGCGGGCATTTGTCCGCAATCAAGTGCAGTCCATGATTCAGAGTAAGCTCGTGTATCGAAACACGACGTCTAATTGGGCACACCCCGTTCACGTAGTTCCTAAGCCAGGAGCCGCTAAGTTCAGGTTTACGGTCGATCTACGAGAAGGCAATGCCAGGCAAAAGACTGTTGCCTGGCCTATGCCGCATTTGGAATCCATCATGCAGGACTTGGCGGGCAAATCTTGCTTCGCAACATTTGACTTGAGTCAGGGGTAATGGCAACTACCCCTGCACAAGGACTCCCAGGAGTGCCAATCCTTCATTACACAGGATGGTGTTTTCACTCCAACCCGGGTACTTCATGGGAACACCAATTCGGTGGCCCATTTGCAAGCTTGTATGACCAAAATGACCGATGGCCTCAGGCCAAACATCATCATTTGGTTGGACGACGTGCTTCTGGCAGCACCGTCCCCTGAAGAATTGCTGGCCCTCTTACGGCAATTTCTAAAGCTTTGCGTCGAGCATGACCTCTTGCTAAGTCCAAAGAAAGCAGAGCTGTTCCTCAAAGAAGTGAGATTTTGCGGTCGACTCATCTCAGCCGCAGGAGTTCGGCT
>CALLAT010000114.1 GCA_938002085.1 uncultured Pseudanabaenaceae cyanobacterium | reverse complement strand
GGGCTGGAGCTGACATAGAGGCGAAACCAGTTGCAATTTGTTTACGTTACGAAGCGTTCATGATCGAAGCGCTCCCCTATTTAGGATAATTAAAGAACTGACCTAAACGAAACCGACCGGGAGATGGCCTTGGTAATCGCGCGATCGCGACAGCCTGGGTTGACCCACCATCCAGACTATTCCTGGCAATGGCCCCGGCCTTTAACAAACACCTGGAGAAACGAGCCTTGGTAGCGACCCCTTTTAAGACAAGCCAATCGGATCAGATTTTTAACGCGGCCCAAAAGCTCATGCCCGGTGGCGTGAGCTCTCCCGTGCGCGCCTTCAAATCCGTCGGTGGCCAACCCGTGGTCTTCGATCGCGTGAAGGGTGCCTATGCCTGGGACGTCGATGACAACCAGTACATCGACTATGTCGGCACCTGGGGCCCTGCCATTTGTGGCCATGCCCACCCCGATGTAATCTCCGCGATTCAGAAAACGGCCGAGAAGGGCACCAGTTTTGGTGCTCCCTGCGCGCTAGAGAATGTGCTGGCAGAGATGGTGATTGACGCTGTGCCTTCCATCGAGATGGTGCGCTTCGTCAACTCCGGCACCGAGGCCTGCATGGCGGTACTGCGCCTAATGCGCGCCTACACCGGACGCGACAAAGTCATCAAGTTCGAAGGCTGCTACCACGGCCATGCAGATATGTTCTTGGTCCAGGCCGGTTCCGGCGTGGCCACCCTGGGTCTGCCCGACTCCCCTGGCGTCCCCAAGAGCACCACTGCAAACACCTTGACTGCTCCCTATAACGACTTAGAAGCCGTCAAGAAGTTGTTTGAAGACAACCCCGGTGAGATTTCCGGTGTGATTTTGGAAGCGATCGTTGGTAACGCGGGCTTCATCACCCCCGACGCGGGCTTCCTCGAAGGTCTGCGCGAACTCACCACCGAGCATGGTGCGCTGTTGGTGTTTGACGAAGTCATGACCGGCTTCCGCATCTCCTACGGCGGCGTCCAGGCCAAGTACGGCGTGACCCCTGACCTGACCACATTGGGCAAGATCATCGGCGGTGGCTTGCCCGTGGGTGCCTACGGCGGCAAGGCTGAAATCATGGGCATGGTGGCCCCTGCTGGTCCCATGTACCAAGCGGGTACGCTCTCCGGTAACCCCTTGGCCATGACCGCAGGTATCAAGACCCTAGAGCTGCTGAACAAGCCTGGCACCTACGAGCAATTGGACAAGATCACTGGGCGCTTGATTAACGGTCTGTTGGCAGCGGCGAAGGAAACCGGCCATGAGGTTTGCGGCGGCCATGTCAGCGGCATGTTTGGCATGTTCTTCACCGAAGGGCCTGTGCACAACTACGAAGATGCCAAGAAGGCTGACGCGCAGAAGTTCAGCCGCTACCATCGTGGCATGTTGGAGCGGGGTATTTATCTGGCACCTTCAGGCTTTGAGGCGGGTTTCACTTCTCTGGCTCACACCGAGGAAGATGTGGATAAGACGATCGCAGCAGCTCGCGAAGTGCTGTCTGAGCTCTAAGTCACGAATGATGAGCAATGAACTATCGGCCCAAGGCTGCTAGTTATAAGCCGGAGTGCAGTGATGCGCTCCGGCTTTCGTCGTTTTATCCCGCTGAAGCACCACCAATTTCTAGCATTGCCCTATGGACTCAACCCAAGCTTTTCTCCAGGAATACATTAGCGATCGCATCCCCATCACCGCCGCTATGGGCATCACCGTTGCCGAGGTCTCTCCCCTCTCCATCACCGTCACCGCCAAGCTTGCCCCCAACATCAACCACCGCGACTCCGCCTTCGGTGGCAGCATCTCAACCCTGGGAATTCTGGCTGGCTGGATCATCCTCAAACACCGTTGCCAAACCTTCCAGCCCAAGCCCACGCTGGTCATCCAGGCCAGCAACACCCAATTTCTCAAGCCCATCGTCAGCGACTACAGCTCCCAAGTCATTGACTTCACTGAAGCGGACTTTGCCAAGTTTGAGCGGGCCTACCAGCGCTACGGCAAAGCCCGGCTAACGCTGAAGTCCACCGTCACCTGCGAGGGAGAAATCTGCGCCACCCATGAAGGTGTATTTGTGGGTATCAATCGAGGCTGAGGATTCAGCCATGTCTACTCCAAAGAGTCTCTAGTCTTCTAGAACAGTTGGGCCTTCAACGATGCTTCCGTCGGGCATCGTGGTTTGGCAGAACAAAGCACCCGCGAAGCTAGCGACGCCTTCCAAGTCAGCTCCAGTCAGATTTGCTCTAGTCAGGTCCGCTCCAGTAAAATCGCATCCCCCCAGGATGGTGTCCTGGAGATCTACACGAATCAATTTGGCCCCTTCAAAAGTGCTTCCGCCCAAGTCGGAATCCGAGAACGCACTGCCAGTTAGATTAGCCGCCGTGAAAATACACTGAGACATTTTGCAACTGCCAAAGGCATTCCCTCTCATATCGTTGGCGGAAAAATTAGTCCGACTGTAGTTTCCCTCGGAAAAGCAACAGCCATTGATCGCCTGGCCAACGGGAGCATTATCTTCCCATCCAGTCGCTCGGCTCATGTCAGCATCAGTGATTTCAACTTCCATGAAATCACGCTCCCCCGCAGCATAGAGGCGGAAGAACTCATCTGCAGTCATCTTCTTAATCGCCATCGCTCATCCTTCGAATCCAGCCACACCTACAATCCGAAACTGCTGGCAAAAGCTCATCACTACAATCCCGTGGCTCCATCTACCTCAGTCAGCAACCGAAGCAATCCCCTGCTGAAGTACCGCTAAAACCTGCTGCATATTGCCTGCCAACAACGCCGCGCGATCCAGCCACAGCCCCGCGAACTGCCGACTGCGTAAAATGCCATCTGCATCAGGCTGTTGTAAAACATAGCGACCCGCCTCTAACTGAAACCAATCCAGCTCGCCATCCAACACGCGCCAAACTAAATACTCCTGGACGCCATTGCGCTCGTAGGCCAGTTTCTTATCGCCTAAATCAATCGAAACGGTGCTTGCCGCAATCTCCGCCACTAGCTCCGGCGCGCCTTCCAAATAATCATCTTCACTCACCTGTACCTGCCCGCCCTTCTCTGGACTCACAAACAGGGCCAAATCTGGTTGGGGCTCATTGACACCATCGAGCCGCACCGTTGGTGCATCCGCAATCTCAACACCCATGGTGAATATCTGATAAGTCGCCAACCAAGCATTCAGTTGACTATGGGGTTTGCCATGGCTGAGAAAACGTAGCGCTGCGGCCATGTACACCACTCCTTCAATGAGTTCAGCTCCGTGGCCTTCTGGCATGGCACCATAACGGCGCTCGAATTCCTGGCGGGTGAGGCGATCGCCATTTTCCAAAGGCGGAACTCCAAGTTCTCCTAGAGCTGGTCTAACCTTTGCCTGGGCCATGCTTGCTTACAACCAAAAACGGCAAGATGCTAAGCCCAATTATAACGAGAGACCCAAAATCGTAAGGTGTGTTTCTGCACAGCAAAACGCACCACGCCCATAGCCAGCTTGGCCATATTGCATGGTGCGTTTATCTATGAGACGGGGGAGATTAAACCGGGCCTAGTTAAACAACGATGCCAAAGAACGACCCATGTTCGCAGGCTCCATGGAATCCAACGCTGCCGTGGGCTCATAGCCACAATGGACCATGCAGTCCGCGCACTTGGGATTGCCGCTCTTCTTGCCGTAGTTCTCCCACTCCGTCTTATCCAGCAGCTCCTGGAAAGTCTTGTAGTGACCCTCGTTCACCAGATAGCAAGGCTTCTGCCAGCCAAACACGCTGAAGCTGGGGCTGCCCCAGGGAGTGCATTCGTAGTCCTTCTCACCCATGAGGAAGTCCAAGAACAAGGGGCTGTGGTTGAATACCCAGCTCTTCTTCTTGCCAGTCTTATAAGGGGCGAGGATTTCGCGGAACAGGGCCTTGGTTTTCTCCTGGGCCAGGAAGCTGTCCTGATCAGGCGCCCACTCATAGCTATAGCCGGGGGAGACCATCATGCCATCCACGCCCAGCTCACCCAGGTAGTCGAAGAACTCCTGCACTTCAGAAGCAGGGGTGCCTTCAAACACGGTGGTGTTGGTGGTGACGCGGAAGCCACGAGCCTTGGCAGCGCGAATGGCAGAGATAGCTTTGTCGAAGACGCCTTTGCGGTCCACGCACTTGTCATGCTGCTCCTTCAAACCGTCCAAGTGGACGCTGAAGCTGAAGTAAGGAGAAGGCTTGAACTTATCCAAGGTCTTCTCTAGGAGCAAGCCATTGGTGCAGAGGTAGACAAACTTCTTGCGCGCCACCAAGCCTTCAACGATTTCTTGAATCTGGGGGTGGAGCAGGGGCTCACCGCCAGGAATGGAAACCACCGGGGCACCACATTCTTCAGCCGCACGGAAGCAATCCTCGGGGCTGAGGTTTTGCTTGAGAATTTCGGGGGGGTGCTGAATTTTGCCACAGCCGGTGCAGGCCAGGTTGCAGCGGAACAGGGGCTCTAGCATGAGCACTAGAGGAAACTGTTTATCGCCTTTGAGGCGCTTGCCGACGAGATATTTGCCGACCTCTAGCGCCTGTAGCCAATGAATTGCCATAAATACTCCTGCTCCTCACACTGCCGTTATCGCGGTCATTTTAATTTTGCTGAACTTAATATTGCACAGCAGTCCTACAGATATAGCGTAAATCCAGCCGGACTGCCGCGAAATTCAGGCAGTGAGACCTGTTGAGCAACAGACCATGGAATCAGTAAGTTGCCAGTTTTCTCAGTTCGGTAACGCTCAGGCTCGTCTACTGCTCCCTGAAAGATAGGGGACAAAGTCTCCTCAAGCCCAGACATAGAGAAGGTCTTAGATTCTATACAAGAGGGCAGAGTCAGCCTTCGCTTAGTCCAGACAGTGAATTCATATCGCAGCTCTACAATGAACCCGAAGCTCCCAATACTTGACAATGGCAATCTGGATTCTTCTACTGCGCGGTATCAATGTAGGTGGCAAGAATCGTTTGCCCATGAAAGAGCTGGTTCAAGAACTGGAAGCGCTGAAGCTAGACAACATCAAAACCTATATCCAGAGTGGGAATGTCACGTTTGAAGCCTCCGAGCAGGTAGCAGATTGCTTGGGCGATCGCGTCACCGCTGCCATCGAAGCGAGCCATGGCTTCAGCCCCCGTTGCCTAATTCTGAGTGCTGAGGCACTGCGGGAGGCGATCGCCAACAACCCATTCCCAGAAGCCGAGGCCGAGCACAAAACCCTCCACCTCTACTTCCTAGCTGAACCGTCTGGAAACCCTGACCTGGAAGCCCTCGAAAAAGCCAAAGCCCCCAGCGAAGCCTTCCAACTCATTGACCAAGTCTTCTATCTCCATACCCCCGATGGCATCAGTCGCTCCAAGCTGGCTGCAAGTGCTGAGAAGAAGCTTGGCGTGGCCACGACGGCTCGCAATTGGCGGACTGTGCAGAAACTTCAGGATATGGTGGCGAACATCTAACGGGCTGTCTCGTTAGCTTTCAGGGTGCTCTGTGGAGCTGGAAATAAAGCTGATGTCTTCGTAGAGTTCAGCACCGGAAATCTCAACGCCTAGGGTTTGGAAGGGCAGGCTTAGGTTAATGCCTTCATAGGAGCGCATCAGCCAGTCGCCAGCGTCTGTTTTGCAATATTGCTCGGCGTAGGGGCGGTGCTGGTTGATGAGAATGTATTCGCAGAAGCTGGGGATGGCGCGGTAGAGGTGGAGTTTGTCGCCGCGATCGTAAGCCTCGGTGGAGTTGGAGAGGACTTCGATGATGACGCTGGGGTTGAGGATTTCGTCGCGGCGATCGCCATTAAACTTCGGTTGGCCTTGAATCACCATGGCATCGGGGTAGAGACCTCGGCGATGCTGGGGAATCCAGACTCGCAAATCACTGTTGATTGCTTTGAAATCTGAGCCCCGCAGAGCGGCCTTCAGCCAAGCGTATAGGTTGCCACTGATCTGGCTATTTTCGAGGGTACCGCCAACCAAGGGCTTAATCTCCCCATCGTGAAATTCTTGCCGGGCTCCCGTTTTTGCCAGCGCACGGTATTCATCGAGGCTATAACGCTGGGCAATTTGGGCAATCATGACCGGCTCTCGCAGGGGAGGTCTAGAATTCAATGCTAGCAAGCCAAGCTTGGAGCTAGCCGAGGAAAATCTGGAGCGATGGATCTGGAGCATTCACAGGCATCTCGTCTGATAGCTCTTTGTGCTGACCTGGAGTAATAATTCCCCATTCAACTAGAGCTGCAAGATAGCCCTGCCAACAACAGGCATGTCGCTCACTGTATTCAGGTTTTGCTTTTGCATCAGCAAGTCGCTCTTTTAATTCTTCAACGTTTATTTGAGCCATAACATCAGAGTTCAACAAACTTTTAGGTCTGCTTCAGCCTAGCGGGGAGCTAAACCTCCCAGTTAAAAGCTCACGTCCGTTAAACCGGACTGAACAGCCTCATTTGTCAAAAACCGATGAGGCACACAAGATTTACTTCAGTGGCACAAAGCCAGCCTTCGCCAGAGCCGCCTGCCCCTCATCCGTCAGCAGCAACCTGGCATAGGCTTCACCGGCCTGCTGCTCCGGCCCGCCGTTCTGCTGAACCACCACAAACAACGCCCTTGTCAGGGGATAGCTGCCATCTTGAAACGCAGCAGCATTGAGCTTATTGCGCTGAGCCGGGCAATTCGACTGTGGCACAAAGGGCTCCTGATAAGGCGTCACCAGCTTCTTTTGGCTATTGCCCATGGGCAAGGGCTTAACGCTGCATTGGGGCACAATCTCTGGAGCCGAGGCGAAGTAGACGCCGCCAGGGGAGCTTTGTAGCGATCGCAGTCCTTCCGTCGTACTGTTCACTAATTTCACATTGGTACCGGGAGCCTGGCCTTGCAACACCACCTCCGTTGTCCCGCCATCCGTGCGCAGAAACGGCTGAATGGCTAAGTCTGGTCCCTTCACCTGACTCCAATTCGTAATCTTGCCGGTGTAAATTTCTACCAATTGCTTGGGCGTTAAGCCCGGAACCGTCAGCGAAGGATTCACCGCCACAGCAATGCCGTCATAGGCCACGCCCACTTCTTCTAGCTGAAGTCCCAAGCCTTTAGCTGCATCCCCTTCTTCCGGCTTGAGCGATCGCGAGGACTGGGCAAAGGCCAGTTCCCCTCGCAGCAACATGCGAATGCCTGTACCGGAGGCCGCCGCCTCTCCCTGGGGATTGGTGTAATTCAGACGAAATTCTGGGCGAGCCGCTTGCAACTGAGAATCCACAGCTAAACGCACCGGAGCCCAGGAGGTACTGCCGCCATAGTTAAACAGCCCCGTGGGCACATTCTGTACATCGCTGAAGCTGCCGCTACTAGTCGCGGCAAAGGCCTGGGAATTTTTGACAGGACCACTCCCCAGCGTAAGTCCACCGCCTCCCAAGCGCCCAAACAATAACCAGGCTCCACCACCTAACATTCCTAGGGTGACAACTAGAGCAAGAACCAGCGCGGTCGTATCATTTTTCTGGGCCATGGGGGTCTATAGCACCTCTTACAAAACTTCGATGCTGGTACCTACAGCAAACCCAGCAGAATTTACGTAAATCTACGAGCTCAACATCACTTTCATCCCATCATTTTATAGTTATGGGTCTATCTTTCGAATCGAGAATCGTCTATCTAGACCTAAAACGCCCCCTAGTGTCCTAGGGAGAGTTCCACTCACAGACCCAAGCCAGTGACTCGCTAGCTATCCGCATCCGCTGTGGCCGTTTCTGGCTCAGCTGCTTTCTTAGCCGTCGCTTTCTTGGCAGTGGTCTTCTTAGCTGTCGTTTTTTTCGCAGCTGTGGACTTTTTCGCAGCAGCAGTTTTAGTTGTGGTCTTCTTAGCTGCCGTGGTCTTTTTAGCGGTTGTTTTCTTAGCCGTCGTTTTCTTAGCCGCTGTTTTCTTTTTAGCCGCAGCCTTCTTTTTCTTCGGCGGACCACCGGCTTTTTCATCGATCAAGTAAATCGCCTTTTCCAAGGTAATGTCCTCAACCTTCTCATCCTCTGGCACAGAGACATTGGTCTTGTTGTGCTTGAGGTAAGCGCCGTAGGGACCGTCATAAATATTGATGGGCTGGTCATCCACGGGGTGGTTACCCATCTCCCGCAAAGCCTTCTTGGCCGCCTTCTTGCCGCGACCGCGCTTGGGCTGGGCGAGCAATTCCATGGCGCGATCCATGGTCACGGTCAGAACATCATCACCCTCTTTCGGCTTGAGGGAACGATAGTCGTCCTTGCCTTCTTCACCGCCCTTTTTATGGACGATGTAGGGGCCAAAGCGACCCAAGCTAGCCTGAATTTTATTGCCCGTCTCAGGATGTTCACCCAACAGGCGAGGCAAGTTCAGAAGCCCGATCGCCAGCTCCAGGGTGACATCATCCATGCCCACGCCCTTAGGCAGGGAAGAACGCTTGGGCTTTTTCTTACTGTCCTCTTCCTGCTCCCCTAGCTGGACATAGGGGCCATAGCTCCCCGTCCGCAAGGTGATTTCCTTGTCATGCTCGGGGTGAATGCCCAAGACCTTAGGCCCCGCGAGCTTATCGCGCAGCAGCACTTGCACCTGCTCATCGCTCAAGTCAGCCGGGGTAACATCCAGGGGAATAGAAGCCTTCACCGTTGTGGGCTCGGTCTCTTCACCTTCGGGCGCCTTCTCAGCTTCTAAGTAAGCGCCGAATTTACCAATACGAACCTTCGCACTCAAGTCATCCAGGTCAATGGTGCGAGCTTCAGTGGAATCAATTTGATCCTCACGATCCTTGACCTGTTGAGCCAAGCCTTCCACGCCGCCGTAGAACTTTTCCAAGTAGGGCAACCATTCCTGATCTCCCATGGAGATATCGTCCAGGGTTTGCTCCATGCGAGCGGTGAAGCTGGTGTCCACTAGCTCGGGGAAATGGTTTTCCAAGAGTCCCACCACTGCAAAAGCAGTGAAGGTGGGAGCCATGGCATTGCCGAGGCGAGTGGCGTACTTGCGATCGATAATCGTGCTGATGATGCTGGCATAGGTACTGGGGCGACCAATGCTCTCACTCTCCAAGGCTTTAACCAGAGAGGCTTCTGTAAAGCGAGCGGGGGGCTGGGTTTCGTGGCCCACGGCATCCAGCTCATCGCAGTTCAGCTTGCTGCCCACTTCTAGCGGGGGAAGCAACACTTCCTTATCTTCCAAAGCCGCATCGGGATCGTCAGAGCCTTCAACGTAGGCGCGGAAGAAGCCAGGGAAATCGATGCGCTTGCCGCTGGAGCGGAATTCAGCATCTTCCACCTGCAAGCGAACGCTGATCAAAGTCTGGCGAGCATCGGCCATTTGGGTGGCCACGGTGCGTTTCCAGATCAAGTCATACAGCGCTAGATCTTGGCCGTTAAGTCCCGTCTCCTGGGGTGTCCGGAAGCTGCTGCCTGCGGGGCGGATGGCCTCGTGGGCCTCTTGGGCATTTTTGCTCTTCGTTTTGAACTGGCGGGGCTGGGGGCTGAGGTAGTCAGCGCCATACTTCTGCTCAACGCAGTCGCGGGCAGCAGAAAGGGCCTGTTCGGACAAATGCACCGAGTCGGTACGCATGTAGGTGATGTAGCCACGCTCGTACAGACCCTGGGCCACCCGCATGGTGTCCCTGGCCGACAGCCGCAGCTTACGGTTGGCTTCCTGTTGCAACGTCGAAGTGGTGAAAGGGGCTGAAGGCTTACGAGTACTGGGTTTCTCTTCCAGTTTCGCAACTGTCCAAGGCTTGCCCGCGAGACGATCTTGCAACGCGCGAGCTTCTTCTTCGCTTAGCAGAGTAACGTTGCGACCCGCCGTGATTTTGCCAGTGTTTTCGTCAAAGTCCGCACCTGTGGCGACTTTGGTCCCAGCAAGGGTCGTCAGCTTGGCACCAAAGGGGTTCTTCTCATGACCTGCCATGGCCATCATGGCTTTAAGGTCCCAGTAGGAGCCCTTGCGGAAAGCACGACGCTCCCGCTCCCGGCGCACCAGCAGGCGCACCGCCACGGACTGCACACGACCTGCGGAGAGGCCCCGAGCCACTTTTTTCCAGAGCAGGGGGGATAGGGTGTAGCCCACCAGACGATCTAGAATTCGACGGGTTTCCTGGGCGTGGACTAGCTCTTCATTGATATCGCGGCAATTATCGAGGGATTTTTGGATTGCCTCTTCGGTGATCTCGTGGAACACCATGCGTTTGGTGGGCACCTTGGGCTTCAGCAGTTGAAGCAGGTGCCAGCTAATGCTTTCTCCTTCGCGGTCTTCGTCAGTCGCGAGTAGGAGTTCGTCGGCATCTTTCAGCGCCGCCTTGAGTTCGCGAACAATCTTTTTCTTGTCCTTTGGAATGATGTAGAGCGGCTGAAACTCATCCTCTACATTGACGCCAAGGGAGGCCCAAGTCTTATGGTTTGCCTTAATTTCGGCCGGAATATCGCTGGCCGATTGGGGCAAATCCCGCACATGTCCCATTGATGCCTCAACCCGATAATCGGAAGACAAATAGTTACGAATGGTGCGGGCTTTGGTGGGGGATTCAACAATGACCAGCTTGGGCATAGGTCCTAATCTTACTTCGTCAAAAATTTGCTGAGATGCTTGTCGGTCGCAGGATTGAAGCTTATTCGAACCAGTTGTGGAGCGAACCCATTGCCATCAAACAGCGTGAAAAGCGGCCTTAATTGCACCTTAGAGCAAGATTCCCAAGATCACTAAAGGGAAAACAGAAAAACTTAATCTCTTTAGTTTTGGTAAACCTGACTGCTTTTGGAAGATGCAAGGGGGAAGAAAGGGGCGATCGCAAAGCATCACAACCCTTCCAACTCAGGAACCAAGATGGCAAAGCCAAACTGCCCCCTGACCGAATCTACCGACCGAATTTTCTTCCAAGGTGACCCGATGTTTCCGGGAAAACAAGTGCGGCTATCACTATATATAACGAGTCCGAACCAGATCCGAAATGGTTACTCCCCCACAATCTCTAAGTAGGGATTTTGAGCAAGATTGAGATGAGACGGTAAAATTCAGGTTGGACCGCTTAGGATTTCTTCGCATCCAAGGGGAGCTACGGGTCTAGTTTTGACTCAACCCTGGCCATTTCCCCGCTTTCCCACCTCAACTTCTAAACGTCTCCATGGATGTTGCAAATTTAGCCTCACAGCTTAATGTGGGGGTCATTTTGCCGGAAGGCATCGTGATCCTGACATTGCTTACCGTGTTGATCGTGGATATTATTCGCGGTCGCGCTGCCAATGCGATTACGCCTTACATCGCCATTGGCGGTCTCAGTGCTTCTCTAGCAGCCCTGTGCCTCCAGTGGGATATTGCAAACCCGGTCTCATTTCTGGGTAGCTTCAACGGTGATCCCCTGAGTGTCGTCTTCAGAGCCATTGTGGTGCTGTCGGCGGCGTTCACGATTTTGATGTCCATCCGCTATGTGGAGCGATCAGGGACATCTCTAGGGGAATTCATCACAATTTTGCTGACTGCCACCTTGGGGGGTATGTTCCTCTGCGGTGCCAGCGAGCTGGTGATGATCTTCGTTGCCTTGGAGACGTTGAGTATTTCGTCTTACTTGCTAACGGGCTACATGAAGCGGGACTCCCGCTCCAATGAAGCCGCACTGAAATATTTGCTCATTGGTGCTTCTAGCTCGGCGCTGTTCTTGTACGGCGTTTCGTTGCTGTATGGACTGTCCGGTGGGGAAACGCAGTTGGGAGCGATCGCGGCCAACTTAACCGCAGGAGGCCAATCCCTCGGCCTGATCATGGCCTTGGTCTTTGTCATTGCAGGCGTCGCCTTCAAAATTTCTGCCGTTCCTTTCCACCAGTGGACCCCCGACGTTTACGAAGGGTCTCCCACACCGGTTGTGGCCTTTCTCTCCGTGGGCTCCAAGACCGCTGGTTTTGCCCTCGCAGTTCGTCTCCTGGTGGTGGTTTTCCCACTCCTAGCCGATGAATGGCACTTCGTCTTCACCGTCCTGGCCATGCTCAGCATGATCCTGGGCAACATGGTGGCCCTGGCCCAGACCAGCATGAAGCGTCTGCTGGCCTACTCCTCCATCGGCCAAGCTGGCTTCGTCATGATCGGCCTAATCGCCGGTACCGAAGTGGGTTACGCCAGCATGATCTTCTATCTGTTGGTTTACCTGTTCATGAACTTGGGTGGCTTTGCCTGCGTCATCCTGTTCTCCCTGCGCACCGGCACCGACCAAATCAGCGAGTACTCCGGTCTGTATCACAAGGATCCTTTGATTACCCTGTGCCTCAGCCTCTGTCTCCTGTCCCTGGGCGGAATTCCGCCCCTGGCTGGTTTCTTCGGCAAGATTTACCTGTTCTGGGCGGGCTGGCAGGCGGGTCTGTATCCCCTGGTTCTCGTCGGCTTGGTCACCAGCGTCATCTCCATCTACTACTACATTCGCGTGGTCAAGATGATGGTGGTGCGGGAGCCCCAGGAAATGTCCGATGCGGTGAAGAACTACCCCAAGGTGAGCTGGGATGCACCTGGCCTCAAGCCCTTGCAGGTTGGTTTGGTCATCTCTGTGGTCGCGACAACCCTGGTGGGTGTGGCTTCCAATCCAGTCTTTACGCTGGCCATTGATTCCGTGGAAAACAGCCCGGCTTTGAGCGCAAGCTTGGCTAAGGCGAAAGAGAAATCTGCGATCGCAGTTCTTCCAAAGGATGCGCCCAGCCTAGAAGTAACGAAAGTCGCTTCTGCAAAGCTATAAAACATCAAAGCAGTTCAATAAAAAAGAGGCGCAATCCCGATTCTGGGATTGCGCCTCTTTTTTATTGAACTGCGAAAGCAAAGTCAACGATCAGAGTCTAGAAATCAAACTCTTCCTCAAACGTCGCCACATTCAGAGGCTGGTCAATGAGCAAGCCTTCCCCCCCTAGCTCCGTCAACGGCTCCCCTTCGATGGAGATCCAAACCTGAGCTCCAGGCTCAACCGCCGTAGCGGTGTAGATAACCTGACCCAAGCGAGCCGCCATGGCAGCACTACCGCCCCCTTCGTTGAACTCCTTGGAGAGATCAACGTAAACATCCTGTCCCTTCACTTCGGCTCCGAGCAGCTCAGTGCCGGAGGGAATTGCAGTGGCATCACTTCCAGCCAGCAGCTCTCCCATGGCAGTGCGAAGCTGGGTTTCAGCACCGGAGTTGGGGGCCACAGCCACACGCTGGGCATCGTACTGAACCTGATTGTCTTCTGTGCCAATCCAGTACACCGAAGGGCCAGAACGTTCAGAGGATGCTGCACTGTCAGGGCGAGCTGCGACGGGTTCATCCACCGCATCTTCGCTGACCGCTGCGACCTCAGTCTCGGTGGAGCCGGAAGGAGCTGGGCTATCGGGTTCCACAGCAACCGGGTCAGCAGCATCCGATTCCCCAGTATCGGGTTGACTTGCAGCAGAGGCATCGACATCAGCCTCAATGGGGGCATCCCCATCAGCTTCGATGGGCTGCTCAGCGGGGGACTCCACCGACAACTGAACGGGAGCCTCGGGCGTCTGGCTACTAAACCAGGCCACGCCGCTCCCCGCCGCCACCGCCGCAGCGATGACGCCAGCAAACGCCAGTTTTAGGCCCTGAGAATTCTTGTTTTGGCTCATGGTGTTACCCAAAGTGCAGTGGAGTCTAGAACGGATGATTCGCCTTCGCCGATAGGTTTGGCCCAGAGGTAAAACCTAGAAGCAATCGCGATTAATCCTCGACTCAATCCCAGTCTAATAGCAGGCTTCCAGGCTGTCTGGGGGGCACCCGCCGCCCAAAAGTTGGGTAAACCGACTACCATTTTGGTGATTGGGATTGTTAATATCCCTGACGAAATCCATGGGGATTTTGTTCGTAGAGGCCCGCTGGCTCTTGTCTTTTCCCAAAAGTTATGTCCCCTTCCGTTCCTGCTCGCCCTGCCAATTCAGCTGCCCCATCGTCGTCCAGTACTGCTGTTGACACCACAACGGTCCGTTTGGAGAACGTCACAAAGTCCTACGGCAGCGGCGATACCACCGTTCATGCTCTGGCTGGGGTCAATCTCACAGTGGAAGCAGGTAGCTACTCCGCCATCATGGGAGCCTCGGGCTCGGGCAAGTCCACTGCGATGAATGTGATTGGTTGCCTAGACCGACCCACGAGCGGCCGCTATTACTTGGATGGGCAGGATGTGGCCACGCTGGATGATGATGCTCTGGCTCGCATTCGCAATCGTAATTTGGGCTTTGTCTTCCAGCAATTTCACCTGCTGCCACAATTAACGGCGGTGGAGAATGTGATTTTGCCGATGCTCTATGCCGGGCTGGAGAAACAGGAGCGTCGCGATCGCGCCGTGGAAGCCCTCACCAAAGTAGGCCTAGCAGATCGACTCAACAACAAACCCAACCAACTCTCCGGCGGACAGCAGCAGCGGGTGGCCATTGCGCGGGCGATCGTCAATCGGCCCGTGCTGCTTTTAGCCGACGAACCTACTGGAGCATTGGACTCTCAAACGACGAAAGAAGTCCTCAATATTTTTGATGATCTGCACCGCAGCGGCATGACGATTGTGGTGGTGACCCACGAGGATGATGTGGGAGCCCGTGCGGAGCAAATTATTTGGTTTCGCGATGGCAAGGTGATTGAGGGGTAAAGGCTTGAGTCAGGCATATTAGGCAATGCCCCATTCAGAACGTTTGCAAGGACTGTCGTTGGTTGATGAAATTCCCTGGGCAAGATTAGAGCAACCGCCTTCCAGGTAATCCTTTCCATGACGACGCCTTCAGATCGATTCGATGCATCCTGGCGCATTGCCTTTGCCCCGGAGAATCGGCCGATCTTGAACCAGGCTGTGGAAAAAGCGATCGCCCAATTCGAGAAAGATTTTCAAACGCCAGCAGGCCCTTACAGCGAGCCCCCCACCGCAGCAGAATTCCAAGCCGGTACGGCCCTGGCCCATCAAGTTCAAGCCGCACTCCAGGATCCCAAGACGGATCCCAATGGGATTGCCGAGCTTTATCGTCAATGCTTAGAGCATCGCAGGGACTACAGCCTCCTGGGAGCCAGCCTCTTCAGAACGATGAGCAAGTGGCACTGGCTGAGCAACCAGGCACCTCAATTCTCCGGCCCCCTGTGCAACAATCCAATCCGCATCTCACCTTGGCTCAGTCACCTCGGCAGTGGGCCAGCGCCAGTCGCCCAAACCTTGGCCCAGCCCTGTGAAGGGGAACATACTTTCCAACGGGCAGTGCCTGGCAGTATGCATTACGCCCGAGTGGGGCTCAGGCTGGAACCATTGCCCGCCAGCCAATCCGGCCAAATCCTCTTTCACTGGCAGGTCCAGCCAGATAACTTTCCGCCCAACAGCAGTCGCGATTCCATTCCGCTGGAGTTTATGCCCCAGATTTTGAGCTCTATTAATGGAATGCTGATGCAGCAGGTGGCAGATGGAACACCTCTAACTGGAATAAAAATCACGGTGCAAGCAGGCAGCTATCACCCGATTGATTCCCAGGAGTATTCCTACAATATGGCCACCCTAATCGCCTTCAAAAACACCCTGGAGACAGCTCAGCGACAAGCCATTGTTCCAACCTCCCAAGGCTGGTGGGCAAAATGCCTCACAGCCCTAGGACGATTGATATCCTGGCTCAAATCTTTGCTAGGCCGTTAATTATGACTCCGATGCTTAGCCCATATCCCATGGTGAGTGAGATCCACTGGTCCATCCTAGAAGAGCGATATGTTTGGCTTTCCAACAAAACACAACGGGATTTTTCAAACGATTTACAGTGGAGAGGCATCCCCATCGCGATTTTATGGACTCTGACCGCCTCACCCAGCTAGAAGCCGACCTGCGCAATGCTCCGGTCAACAAATGCAAGGAAGCCTTGGATGAGCTGGCCCAATGTCCTGCTGAAGAAGCCATTCCACTGCTGACCCGAGTGGCCGCAGACAGCGATTTTTTAAGGCGGCGGTTTGCGGTAATGGGGCTGGGCAACCACCAAACCGATTCCTCCTTTGCAGTGCTGCAAGACCTGTTAGAAAAGGAACAAGATGGCAACGTGCTGGGAGAAATTGCCAATTCTCTGTTTGAATTTGGCGATCGCGCCCTTCCCTTGCTCCAAGCTCTTTTTGAAAAGAACGAGAACTGGATTACTCGCCAAAGCATCATTGGCATGTTGATGGAGGGAGATAACGACGAGACCTTGCTGGCAGTCTCAGAGCTGGGCTTGCAGGATTCGCAGCAATCAGTAGTGGAAGCTGCAATCCTAGCGCTCGGCAAAATCCTCAAAGGGAACTACTTCAACCAATCCTTAGCGCTCCTAACGCCCCTAGCTCAATCGGAGAACTGGCGATTGCGCTGGCGCACTGCCACCGCATTGAGCATTAGCGATCGCCCAGAAGCGAGGGCGCTACTTCTCCCCCTTCAAAAGGACGAAAACCATCGCGTTGTGGCAGCGGCTCTAGAAGGGAACTTGCCATCATGACCCAGACACCGATTCAGCCATCCCTCCCCAGCAAGCCGCCCCCTCAGCCCCATCCCCAGGCTCACCAACAGTTGTCCCAACATCCCTCTCCTAAAACCGAATATCACGATAGTTGGAGCGATCGCATTTTCATCGCCCTGTTTATCCGCAAGATGAGTCGAGCCTTGGGAGAAGGCAGCTCTCAACCCGGTTTTGCTGGGGTGGTTGATTTGTCCAAGCGGATTATGCAGGGGCGATCGCCTGCCCAGCAACAGGCTTTAGTTGCCAAAGTATTAGGTTCCCTCGTTCCTGCCCCAGTGCTGTGGCTAGTTCGCACAGTCTTTTCGCCAACGCGCTGGGTCTGCGAATCCAATGCCTGGTTTGCAGCCCGGCTGTTTCCTTGGCTGATTGGCCCCTGCGAAGTTGTAGAGGCAGAAGTAACAGGCGCAGATGGCAAGACACGCCTGCAAAAAAGCGATGTCCACATCAAAAAATGTCGCTACCTGGAAGAAAGCAATTGTGTGGGCCTCTGCGTCAACCTGTGCAAGTTGCCAACTCAACAGTTTTTCACCGAGAGGTTTGGCATTCCCCTAACGCTCACACCGAACTTTGAGGATATGAGCTGTGAAATGGTATTCGGGCAGGTGCCACCGGACCTAGAAACGGAAGCCGCCTTCAATCAACCTTGTTTAATCGCAGGGGGTGATGCAAAGGCACCTTGCCCGAAGGTGCGGGCTTAGAGATTTTCCCCAGCAATTTATCGGTAGGCTGAAAAGGTGAACTTCCGCGCCGTGACGCTTCAATGCTTTGGATTCAGCTAATCTTCTGTGGTTTAGGGGCGGGTCTACTCTCAGGCCTGCTCGGCATTGGTGGTGGCACCGTGCTAGTACCCATTTTATTACTACTAGGCTATTCGCCCCTCCAAGCAGTCGCAACCAGCTCCCTCGCCATTGTCGTGACCGCGAGTTCTGGCACCTTTCAAAATTGGCGCATGGGCTTTGTTGACTTTAAGCGAGTGGCTTTGTTGGGACTCCCAGCCTTATTCGCCGCTCAGGGGGGAGTTCTATGGGCGGCTCAGATGCCAGAACCTTGGCTGCTCATTACCTTTGGCTGCTTAATGTTACTGAACCTCTATTTATTATCCCTACGACAACAACTCAAAACCAACTCAGTCAAAGGGCCAAGGCTAAGACCTACAGCCGCTCGGATTGTCACAGGGACTGTAGCAGGGGCGATCGCCGGTCTCCTCGGCGTCGGCGGTGGAGCGATCATGGTGCCACTACAAATGTTGCTATTACAAGAACCCATCAAGCAGGCCATCCAGACAAGCTTAGGCGTGATTGTTTTAACCGCGATCTCTGCCACCCTTGGCCATCAATTCCAAGGCAACCTGTTGTGGCTACCGGGGCTCATTCTCGGCTTTGGCGGCTTAGCAGGCGCTCAACTGAGCACTCGTTTGCTGCCACAACTCTCAGAGACTTTGGTTTACAACCTCTTTAGAGGATTCCTTTTGTTATCAGCGTTCTACAGCTTTTGGAACGCATCCCAGATGCTTTAAGCATCGCCGCAAGAAACAGCACTGAAACCTACAACTGATCGCTTTTTATTAGCTCAAGCTCAATGTCACCTCGGCTACTTTTGTAACGAGCTAGCCTTGCAAAGGTATACGGAGAGATTGCTACAATCATTTTAGGTTATATAAACGACCTAAAAGCAAGGATTCAAATATCACTCTTTCATAGAAGTCAAGTAATAGATTTAGAGTCATTTTTGGGCAATCCAGCTCACAGAATGAAGTCTATTTGTTAAGTCTTAAGATCAGTTCAAATCGTAATCTTAGGACTCACAACAGCTCAAGTCACCTTCTCTGTATCTATCGCTAGATACAGAGCATCTTGTCCGTATTACGTGATCTCTTTCAGCGTAATACAGGGTCACTCAAATTAAGCCATTTCGCTCAGGCTAATCAGTTTAAAGGGCTTAATCCATCTGACAGCAAGACTTTGATACCCCTTAAGCTTCTAATCAAGACAGAAACCTACAAACCGTATTTCCACATAAAAGTATTCTTCTCCACAGCGGTAAATACGGTCAATCCCCTCATGGAAAGTTAGCTTCAAGCACTGAAATGAAATGAAAACAAAGTGGCCATAATAAGTTCACGAGGCGAGAACATTGATTGTTTGATGCACTAAATCTTTCAATCCAATGCTGATTTTAGAGATGTATTGATCTGTTTCTCATTTCGTAGCTCTCTGTTGAGCGACCTCGGCTTTAGAGCCATTCCCATGACCAAATAACTCAGGAGTTTGAGTTTAAATGAAAGGTTTCAATCGTTTCTTGCTCGTCACGGGCTTAGCCCTAGGTGCTTCCTGCTTCGGTGCATCTTCTGCAATGGCACAGCTCACTGATGACACCGTGACCTTATCTGGCAGCGTAACTTCAACGCTGGATGTGAATGCAGTAGATACGGCGGCCGCTGCAGCTCTTGCCTTGCAGGGCGGTGGTACTGATGTAATCGTGCAGATTGCAGATGTGTTGCTGACCACCAACAATACTGGTGGTATTGCCATGTCAACAGCTGGCGCAGGATCCATCGTTAGCTCTGACGGTGGTGTAACAACCATCGCTTTTGATCTCGTGGCTGTGGACGACGGTGTAGCAGCACCAGCGGCAGGTGCGTTTACCGCAGGTGCTTATGCTCAGAACTTCACCACTGGCTTCGATGGCACAACTGGCCAGCTCCCTGTGGATCTGTACATGCGTTATGACTCTCCTGTTCTCGTTGACCCCGGTACCTATGGCGCAACTGTGACTCTTGTGGTTGCAGACATCTAAAAGTCTCTTAATAAGAGAATCAGTGAGGCATCGAAAGAGACATTCTTTCGATGCCTCACTAGAGCAGAAAGTTTCAGAAGATCACTCGATTTTTCTACAAGCAATGAAATCTGAGAGTGATTTAGGCACCCTAAATTTGCTGGATGGAGAGACCTCACGATGTGGAAACAAGGAGCACTGGGCTGTCTCATCTTGAGCCTAATTATGGGAGCGCCAGCCTTCGCTACGCCAGTGTTATCGGTCAACGAAGTGGCGGGGTTTGACAATCTACCTTTGGATGGTGAAGGCAGTGCAAGTGAGCACATCATCCATGTTGTAGATGTGAATGTCTCCACAGCTGAGCCAAATGGCTACACCTTATCAATTTCATCTGGATCATTGGGAAAGTCAGGTGGGCAAAACATCTCTTTTCAGGTGATGGCTGTAGACAACAATGCAAGTTCTCCTTCCAGTGGCGATTTCAATATTGCATCAGGCAACTCGTACATCATTTGCGAGACAGCAGCTAAAGATTTAGACATCTATGTCAAGTATCAGCCTGCTGCATTACAAGATCCAGGAAATTACACCCACTCCGTCACGATTACGGCAGAAGACAATTCGTCCGCTTGCAGTTGATTTTATTGAGTTCTCTCCTTGGTTATTTATGTCTTTTCTGCACAAAAAACTGTCTAGGATTCCATCTCTCCTTTTCTCACTGTTGGTTTTAGGCCTTGCCTGGGTCAACCCAGCCCTAGCCTTTCAACTCTTGCCCATGTCCCAAACATTTGCACCCTCGGGAGCAGATTCAACCAAGACTTATCGAGTTGTCAATAGTAAAGAGACACCCATCGCAGTCGAGGTTTCTGTGGTCAAGCGAGAGGTCAATCTTCTTGGAAAGGAAACGCTCACACCAGCAGATGAGGATTTTGTAGTTTATCCTCCCCAGATGATCTTGGAGCCCAATTCTTCTCAAACCATTCGTGTCACCTGGCTTGGAGAAACGAGCCCCGAGTCAGAGCTTTCATATCGCTTCATTGCCGAGCAACTGCCTGTGGAACTCAGCGCTGTTGATGGAACTGAGGCACCGCTATCTGCAACGACCACGGGCGCGGTACAGGTGTTATTGCGTTATGCCGGTTCTCTCTACATTCGCCCTGATGGAGTAGTCCCAGATTTACAGCTTAAGGCTGTCGAATTAGAACAGGACGAGATGGGGCAAAAGTGGTTGGCAATTGATTTGAAGAATCAAGGCACTGCTCGACAATTACTGAAAGGCTTCAACCTCGAAATTATAGCCAATCAAAAAGTCTTATCTCTAACTGAAGAACAGTTAGAGCCGATGCTAAACCACTCCGTACTCGCTCAAAAAAGCAGGAGATTTTTGATTCCCTGGCCCGCAGAACTCCCCGAAGGCAAGGTCTCAGGCAAACTCACCTTTCAATAGAACAAATGCGACAGCCCCCTTGTTTCGCTCGGGAAACTCACCTATTGCGCTATGTCAGTTGCCTAGGAAGCTTATCTTTGGGGCTTCTTAGCCAATTCAACAGTACAGCCTGGGCATCGATGCCTGAACTTCAGATCGATGAAGCGGCTTCTGCTGAGCAGCTCCAATCTCGGCTACTAGCAACACCAGAAGGGTTAGGGACTCCAAGCTGGCCGCTGTTGCCATCACCGCGCCAAGAGCCGTTTCAGGCTGTGACACCCGAATCGCTACCACCTGAAATTACAGTCTCTGCTTCAGAGACATTGAGCGAAACGACAGCTGCGATTCCTAGGAAAAGTCTAGAAACCTTTCTAGAGCCATTGCCATCTGAAACGCCTACTCATGATGTAGATGCATCATTGAGCAAAGCGGCGGCCATTCCAGAGAGAGACCCCAAGCAACTGCCATCTGAAATGCCATCTGAAATGCCATCTGGCATTGATGTAGATGCATCACTGGGCGAGACAGCCGCTGCGATTCCAGAGGAAAGTGTCGAATCATTCCCCTCTGGCATAAAACCCGAGGACGCTCTAGAGCCATTGCAAAAAACAGTTTGGGAGACTCAGCTTGCACGAGAGGCGCTGTTTGAGCAGGTTTTTGGCAAGCCTTCCCCCGATCAGCAGAGCAACGTGATCGTAGCCTGGAGCATTAATCAAGAAATGCAGGGCGAGATGGGGGTCAATATTGGTTCACAAGCAAATGCCGTGCATTGGAATGCAACGAGCTTTCTAGAACGGCTGGGACAAACCGTTCAGCCCGAGTTGCAACAGCGGCTGATTGCTCTGAGTGCCCAGGGGCCATTTTCCATTGAGACGTTGCAACAGCTCAATCTCCAGGCTGAGTTCAATGCCCGAGAGCTAACGCTCAATATTCAGCTCATGCCAGATCAGTTGAGAACGAATGTTGTCGAAGGTCAGCAAAAAGCTCGTGGCCTTGCAGCGGAGCCCACCGTCAAACCTGCTGCCCTAAGTGGCTATGTCAATACCAGAGGAAGCCTGGGCTGGACTTGGCGAACAGAGGAGGAGGATGCAGCACCAGGGATACAGCCGGTGTCTTTGCAGTGGGATGGGGTTCTGAATTATAGGGGTTGGGTATTAGAAGGGCGAGCAGGATTTCAAGAGGGCAGTGATCAACCTTGGCAACGGGGGGATTTACGCCTAATTCACGATCGCCCCTCACAAGCCCTACGCTTCCAAGCCGGTGAGATTTCGTCGCCCATCACGGGCTACCAGAGAGGCTCTTCGCTTTTAGGTGTGTCTGCAACCCGACAATTCGGTTTGCAGCCCGATCGCATCACCCGCCCCATCAGCAACTACGAGTTTTTCCTCGAAGCCCCCTCTAAGGTTGAGGTTTTTGTGAATGGCGATCGCGAACAGGTTTTGAACTTGCCTGCAGGAACGCAAGATCTACGCGATTTTTCTCTGGGGACTGGAATCAACGATGTCGAGTTGATAATCACCGATCCAGTGGGTCAGGAGCGACGGTTACAGTTCTTTGAGCCCACTGCAACTCAGCTATTAGCCCCTGGCATTCAGCAGTTTGCCTACAGTCTTGGGGCACCTATTGAGAAGGAAGACAATCGTCGAATTTATGATTTCGGTGCCTCGTTGTTGACGGCCTCCCACCGCTGGGGCGTGACGACCAAGCTGACAAGCGGCTTGTATTTACAGGCCAATACGGAGCAGCAAATGCTGGGGGCTGATGGAATTCTGGCGACGAATTGGGGCAACTGGGATTGGGATGCAGCCCTTAGCCGTGACCCCGATGCTGGGGTCGGGTATGCCACAAAACTGGGCTATGAGCTCAGCCGCTCCGGTGACCCCCAGAGGCGATCGCTACGCTTGGGATGGGAGCATCACAACTCAACCTTTTTGGGCGTGGGTGAAGATGAGCCCAGTAGTACTGTCCCCTTTGAAACCAGCCTAAGCTATCAACAAAAAGTACTGGAACATATCAATGTGGGGCTCATTGGTCGTTACCAATGGACCGATGAAGGCAATGCCTATCGGGTTGCCTTAGACCTCTCCCGTCCCGTGGGCGGCGATCGCCAGCTCGGGCTCAAGCTGAGCCATGCCCAGCAAGCCAACGGAGAAACGGAACAACAGGTTCGCGTGAATATGCGCTGGTCCATGCCCCAGCGACGCCAAAATCTCAATGTCTCCACGGAATCTGATTTAGCGGGAGATCTAAAGCGCCGTTTGAGCTGGAGCTATCGCGACAAGGCTTCGATCAATGCCTTGAATACCAGCTTGAATCTTTCTGATGATGGTGAGGAACTAGATCTATCCCATCGTTTGGCTTGGTGCGGTTATAGGGCCACGCTGGAACTGACCACCGATGCCACGGGGGAACGGGATTCGCTGATGGATTGGTCGGGAATGGAGAGTCAGTTAAACTTTGGCACGGGTTTGGTGTTTGCAGATGGTCGCTGGGGTTGGTCTAAGCCGGTGAGCGGTAGCTTTGCGCTCATGGTTCCTCACCCTGGAATGGGAAACTATGGCGCAGAAGTGAATCCAACTCAAAATCGTCCTATGGCGGTGATTGATCGCTGGGGACCAGCCGTATTGAGCAATCTCTCAGATTACCGCTTGAATGCAGTCACACTGGATGCGCCGGGACTGCCATTGGGGCATTCTTTGGGACGACTGCGCCATCGCCTGCGCCCTGGCTACCGCCAAGGGACGTTAGTGACCGTGGGGAGTGATGCCACTGTGTTCTTGCGGGGCATCTTGCAAGGGGCAGAGGGAGCAGTCGCGGAACTTCAGGCGGGGGAGGTGAGGTCATTGGATGACAAGGCTTGGAGCTCCAAAACCCTCTTTACCAACCGGGTGGGTAAGTTTGCCGTGGAGGGCTTGAAGCCAGGTCGTTTTGAAGTTCGCTTGACCAATGGCGAACAGGTGAAGTTTACGATTCCCGATGAGGCATCTGGCATATACAACATTGGTGAGTTGACCTTGGAGGATGGCTAGGCAAGCTGCGCTGCTTGGCCCCCATGACCAATGACTCCCATCACCATTGGAACGAACCCGGTTGAACATGGTCTACTAGGAATGTAGCTGTATTCTCCGAGGCTCCATGGTGCTTCATCCCCGTCAATTGTTAGCCCTGACTACTGCTGCTGCGGTGCTGGGCTCGGTTGGGCTAGGGCAGCGGTTGTTAAGTCGCGCTGAGTCCCATATCGAACCATCGGAATCTTTGGCTCATGGGTCAGTGAGCCCCGCCAAGCTTGAAAAAGAGCCCGATGCATCATCAGATCCGAAGCGGGGAGATGTGCGGATTGTGGTGATTAGCGACCTCAATAGTGCCTATGGCTCAACAAGCTACGAGCCGGAGGTAGGGCTGGCCATCGCCCTCATCCCCGATTGGAATCCCGACCTTGTTCTCGCAGGCGGCGATATGGTGGCAGGGCAAAAAAAGGAGCTGTCTAATGCTCAAGTGCAGGCCATGTGGAATGCCTTTGATGAGGTGGTGCGTCAGCCTTTGGATGCGGCGGGGATTCCCTTTGGCTTTACGATTGGCAACCACGATGGCTCTGGGGCCAAGCGTCAGGGAGAATTCTGGTTTGCTCGCGATCGCGCCCTAGCCTCAAGCTATTGGAATGACGTCAATCCAGACCTACCCTTTGTAGACCGGGCTCAGTTTCCGTTCTATTACAGTTTTTTGCAGGATGAGGTTTTCTATCTGGTCTGGGATGCTTCAACAGCGGAATTAGGAGAGCAACAGTTGGCATGGGCGGAGGGGCAGTTGGCCAGTGAGGTGGCCCAGGGGGCGAAGGCGCGGTTGGTGATTGGACATTTGCCGCTTTATCCGGTGGCAGTGAGGCGCGATCGCCCTGGTGAGTTCTTAAACAATGCCGATCAGTTGCGACAGCTACTAGAAGATTACGATGTCCACACTTATATCAGCGGCCACAACCATGCCTACTATCCAGGAGAAATGGGGGAGCTAGACTTGCTCCACGCAGGAGCGCTGGGTGGCGGACCAAGGCAGCTTTTAGGCAGTGAGGCGGAGCCGTTTAAAGCATTGACGGTGGTGGATTTATTTTTTGAGGATGGGGCCTCTTCAGGGGACAAAGCACAGAAAGTTTATCAGACCTATCGCTTGCCGGAGATGACATTGGTGGATGCGGGAACGCTTCCAGAAAAAATTGTGAGTGACTATGGCACGGTCCAGCGACAAATCCAGCAACCGGAGCCTTAGTGGATGAAGCGGATTCCGTTGAAGTATTGCCCAGCCTGTGGGGCAGAGGCATTTCGAGCCTTGGATGCGAAACAGTATGAATGTGAAAGCTGCGGCTTCGTTTATTTTCAAAATGTGGCGGCGGCGGCGGGAGCCGTAATTGAGGCGGAGGGTAAGTTGCTGCTGGTGGAGCGGGCGAAGGAGCCTGATATCGGCATGTTGGATTTGCCGGGGGGCTTTGTGGATCCAGGGGAAAGCTTGGAGGAAGCGTTGGTCCGAGAGTTAAAGGAAGAGTTAGGATTGCAACTGACAGTTAGCAATTGCAGAGAATATTTATGTTCGTCGGTGAATGAGTATCCCTATCAGGGGGTGTTGTATCACTCGCTGGATTTGTTTTTTCTGGTGCGCTTGGAGCAACAACCAGTGATTCGGCCTGCGGACGATGTAGGGGGATATCAGTGGTGTGACCCAAGAGAAATCCCATTTGAGACTGTGGCATTTAGCTCGGTTCAGGATGCCTTACGCCACTTTCTAGACCAGAGTGCAAGTTCACGCTGAAGGAGCATTTACATCGTCTAGAGCTGTCTATGAACTCCTCCAAAAGCTGCGTCGCCACCAGGACTTTGTTCCCAATCCATTGATTCTGGCAATCGCGACCCCACTGTTTGAATCGCTAGAGGTGATGCCCCAAGCTCCATTTTAAGACTCAGCCTGACAGGGGATTTGGATGCTGAAGCAACTGCCTACGCCCACTTCACTGCTTAACGTAACAACACCACCGTGTAATTCAACAATACGCTTCACTAAAGTCAGACCTAAGCCAGTCCCTTGGTACTTTCGATTGAGTGCACTATCGATTTGTGTAAAAGGTTGAAATAACTTGCTAGCATCTGCTGGAGAAAGACCAATACCTGTATCAGAGATTGCGATTGTAATGGCATCAGTAGACATTTTCGAAAGTTCCTTTGAGCCCAGCAAGTTCTGAGCCTTATCTTGATCAGCCGTCGTTGTGACGTCATTCTGATCAGGCTCTCTATTCTTTTCTTGATAGCTGATTTCTAACGTTACTTCGCCACCATTGGGCGTAAACTTCACCGCATTATCGAGAAGATTGATTAAAACCTGGAGGATTCGTCGTTCATCAATTAGAATTTCAGGCAAGTTAGGAGGAATGTTAGTCGTCAGTCGGACATTTTTCTTCATAGCTTGCTGTTTAACAAAGACAACGCCTGAGTTACAGACCTGAGAGATATTGATTGGCTGCTTATCTAATTCGATCTTGCCTGATTCAATTTTTGCAACATCCAAAATATCATTAATCAACTTTAGTAGATGTTCACCACTCCTCTCTATCGTGTTAACTGCCATGACTTGCTTCTCACTTAAGGGGCCTAGTATTTGTTCTTTCAACGCCTCAGAAAAGCCGAGGATTGAGTTAAGTGGAGTACGCAACTCATGGCTCATATTGGCCAGAAATTCATCTTTTAGACGTGTTGCACGAGCGAGTTCATCATTAGTTTGCTGGAGCTGAATTTCATGTCTTCTGCGTTCTGAAATATTTCGCGAAATGCAAACTAATGCAAGTTCTCCATTCCACTCCATAGAACATTCTGAAATCTCCACTGGAAAAACAACTCCATCCTTCCGGCGGTGTAGTGTTTCGAAAGTCGAAGGGATACCCAGAGAATAAGATTGGAGTATGACTTGCAGCTCTGCTTTAGACCATTGTGCATCCCAGTCTGCCACATTGAGATGAGACAATTCCTCCAGGCTATAGCCCAGCATTTTAGCAAACCCCGCATTGGCTTCCATCAAATGGCCTGCACGGTCTAGAATATGGATTCCATCAGGTGAAGCGTTAAAAATAGCGGCTCGACGTAGTGCTTCCTTTTCTAGAGCCATTTCAGCACGTTTTCGATCTGTAATATCAAGATTGATGCCCACTGCAAGATCAAATTCTCCCTGGTCATTCTGCTGAACGAGAATAGTGGAGAAAAGATAACGGACTGTGCCATCAGATCGAATAATTCTAAATTCCTTGTCAGAAGAACTCTGATCATTGGACACATTTTCTTGAACCCCTGCTAAATCATCAGGATGTATGTGTTTTAACCAGTCTTGCTGGGTGCCAGAAAAATCTTCAGGCTTTACTCCGTAAATGGAAAACATGCGATCATCCCAAGACAAGATTTTGCTCTGGTAGTCCCATTGCCAAACCCCAATTTGTGCACCTTCGAGCGCTAGGTCAAGACGCTCTGAGAGGGCTTTTAATTGTTGATCGGCTTTTTTTTGCTCGCTAATGTCACGTACTATAGTGGAAAAATACTCTACTTCACCATCGCTAGATTTGTGCGCAATGACCACTTGAGAGACTGGAATTTCTTGTCCATTACCACCAAGTAATGCTGTTTCTCCACACCACATCCCCTGGCTGGCTGCTTCTGGTAAGGCTTCATTCAAAATGATTTCTAAAGCCCAGCCTGGGTGTTGCTCTGAAATATTGATACGGCTGGCTGGCTCATCTTGCTTTTTCTGCAACAACTGTCGCCAAGCTTCATTTAGGTATAGGACTTTCCCATTGGGATCGGCTGTGCCGATGAAATCTGATGTATTTGCAAGAATGGCTAGTTGTCGTTGTTGCTCTGCTTCGGTGCGTATTCGAACACTAATATCGAATACCACTCCATCCCAAACAACATCGCCATTGTTTCGTCGTTCTGTATGGGACATGTTTTGTACCCAGCGGAGTCCCTTGTTAGGCAAAATTAGACGATAGGCACTGGTGAACGGTTGCAGAGTCTTCGCAGAAACTTGAATTGCCTCACCTAACCAAGAAATATCATCAGGATGGATTCTATCCCAAATACTTGCAGTATCTTGGAGTGCAGTTTCAGGTTCAACTTCAAAGATCTCTCTCACTTGTGAGCTGACGTAGGTTAACTCATCACTGCCATCGGTATGCAAAATATAGCGATAAACCATGCCCGGAATATTTTCAGTCATACTCTGGAATTGGGCCTGACTATCTTTCAAAGCTAGTTCTGCTATTTTACGATCGGTAATATCGGCCGCAATACCGACTGTTCCAGCCAGCTCCCCCCTGGCATCGCGGAAAGGTGTTTTTGTCGTTTCAAGCCATCTGACTGTGCCATCGGACCGGGAAAGTTCCTCCTCTACGACCTTGCGTTGGCCAGATTGCAAGACTTGAAGATCATCATCACGATAGGCTTGAGCAAGTTCAGGTGGCCAAACATCATGATCTGACTTGTCAACGAGCTCTTCAGCTGGACCACCAGAGGCTTCAGCGAATGGTTGATTCACCGCAATAAATCGACTTTGTTCATCCTTAATCCAGGCCATATGGGGAATATTATTCAACAGGGCTTCTAAATGATTTTGTTTCAGAGCTAGTGCTTTTTCAGTGGCTTTACGATCGCTAATATCAGAGAAGACACAAATCCAAAAATCATCATTGAGACGAGTGAGAGATAGACTCTGATCAAAGCATGAACCATCTTTTCGAGTCGCGACTAATTCGCCTTCCCACGAATGTTCCTGCTCCAACAATGGCCAAACTTCTTGCTCAAAATTTTCTAATACTTCAGCTGAGTACAAGCATCGCCAGGATTGGCCTAGGAGCTCTTCAGGGGCATAGCCCAAAAGTGAAATATGTGCATTATTCAGGTAGACATAACGGTCTGCTTGGAGAATTGCAATTCCGTTAGCTGCTGCTTCAATTGCAGCTAGATGCTGATTGTTCTTGGCTTCCACAGCTTTGCGTGCCGTAATATCTCGAATCAGTTCAAAATCGTAGGCTTTCCCATCAAACTCTAGATAGTTGCAAACAACTTCAACTGGAAAGATTTCTCCAGTTTTAGTTCTCTGAACAGATTCAAAAGAATAGCTTCTTAGGTGTTTTAGCTTTTCCCAATGTGGCTTCCAAGTCTTTTCTTTAGAGCAAGTTGGAGTAAGTTCATGCAGCGTCATACTCAGTAGCTCTTCCTGGGTGTAGCCGGTGCGCTGACAAGTCGCTTGGTTAACTTGCTTAATCTGCGCCTCTTCATCAAGGCAGTAGAAGCAATCTGCAGCATGATCCAGGCCATATTGAGTAAACTCTAATTGTCGCTCGATGGCTTTGCGATCGCTAATATCACGAATAATAGTAGAAAAATATTCAACCTCGCCTGCCTCTGATTTATGGGCAATCAGAACTTGAGAAACAGGCACTTCATTGCCATCTGCATCAAGAATCATAGATTCACCAGACCAGGTCCCCTGCTCAATTGCAGTTGGAAAGGCCTCTTTTTGCATGGTTTCATAGGCCCATGCTGGATTAGCTACGGACAAATGAATGCGATCTGTTGAATACCCTAAATCCGGTCGGAAGTTTTTGAAGGCTTGGTTGTGCCACAAAATATAGCCTTCTGCACTGGCTACACCAATGTAGTCAGAGGTGGACTCAAGAATTTTCAGGAGTCGTTCTCGCTCTTGTTCTTGTTGCTTGCGATCGGTAATATCAATGGCAATGCCATCCCACACCACATCGCCATTCGCCAAGCGCTCTACGTGGGAAACATTTCGCACCCAACGCAGTCCCTTTTTCGGCAGGCACAGACGATAGGCCTTGGTCATGGGCTGTAGAGTATCGGCAGACACCTGACGAGCCTCTAATATCCAGGGAACATCGTCGGGGTGGACGCGTTCCCACAATAGATTTGCACTTTGCAGTGCCGCTTCGGGCTCAAGTTCAAAGACCTCGCGAATTTGAGAACTCACGTAGGTCAATTCATCAGTCTTGTCCGGATGCAGAACATAGCGAAAAATCATGCCTGGCACATTTTCGGTCATGTGCTGGAATTGGGCTTGCTTTTCTTGGAGCGCTAGCTCTGCTGACTTACGAGCAGTGATATCCGTACTAGAGCCAATCAAACGAATTGCT
>CALLAT010000113.1 GCA_938002085.1 uncultured Pseudanabaenaceae cyanobacterium | reverse complement strand
ATCCGCTCCTTCATTTCCTTAGCGGCCTTATTGGTAAAGGTGACCGCCAGGACGTTCTCTGGGGGAATGCGGTGGGTGCGAATTAGGTTGGCGATGCGGTAGGTGAGGGCGCGGGTTTTGCCAGACCCAGCACCAGCAACGACTAAGAGAGGACCATTGACATGCGCTGCGGCACGGCGTTGGGAGGCGTTGAGGTGGCTGAGGAAGTCTGACATGGGCTGCGGGGGTAGGGGACGCATCGCCATGCGTCAGTTCAAAAAAATGGAAACCTCTAGGGATAAACCGCCGTTCATCCAGGCTCTAGAGCGTTTGTATTACTAGCTTAAACGTTTGTAGGGGCATGGCACGCCAAATCCGGCATGCCATGCCCCTACAACAACCCTTCAAAACTGAGCGGAATGCTTAGCCCTGGCGGCTAGGTACCAGCTCAGATTGCAGTGCTTCCATGATGGATTGCACCACGGCAACCATGGCCAGCTCGCTATCCAGCTTGTTGATGGCGGAACCGACGCCGACGCCGGAGGCACCTGCGGCGATCGCCATAGGCACGGTCACGCTAGACAATCCCGATGCACACAACACAGGCACTTCTACCGCACGAGAAATCTCGCTAGCTGCAGCCAAGGTGGGTGAGGCTTTCTCAATCAAACCCAGGGTTCCAGCATGCTTGGGCTCGCTGCTGGTGCCGCCCTCGGTTTGGATGATGTCTGCACCGGCTTCAACCAAGGCTTCCGCTAAGGCGGTTTGGTCGCTGAGGGCCAAAATGTGAGGCACGGTGACGGAGAGAGTCACTTTGGGTAACAAAGCGCGGGTGCGTTGGGTTAGCTCCAGCACTTCAGCGGCTTCGAAGCGGCGGCCCTGCTCGTAGAAGCTGTCGAAGTTACCAATCTCAATCATGTCGGCACCGGCATTGACGCAGGCGACGAATTTCTCAGGCTCCACTGCGGAGACGCAGATGGGGAGGACGGTGTTCTGCTTAGCCAGACGCACCAAATTGACGTCGGCAGCGATGTCGACGAAGGTTGCCCCCCCCCGGTCGGCTGCACGGACGACGGCAGTGACGCGATCACCGTCAAAGTTATTTAAGCCGCTAATGACCTTAAGAGCGCGTCCTTGCTCGAGGGCCTGCAACAGGCTAGGGGGCATAGTCATAGTCATGAATCCCAGAAGACTTAGTCAATATTACGGGAGTATTGGGCATTTACAGGAGCCCAATCCTAGGAAAATACCCAGAAAATAAGGGATCTTGCAAGGAATTATGGCGAAAGCTTAATCTTGCCTCCAGAGTAATTTCTGCAACATCCCCTATCTAGGCGATTTCAAGGAGCAAACCCAGCTCAGACCTAACCCGCCGCGCGCAAATTAGTTGTGCGATCAATAACTTGGTCAATGAGTCCGTATTCAGCAGCTTCCGCAGCCGACATAAAGAAATCCCGCTCGGTATCGTTCTGAATTTGCTCGTAGGGCTTACCCGTGTTCGCAGCCAAGATGCCGTTGAGGCGTTCCTTGGTTTTGATGATTTCGTTGGCTTGGATTTCAATATCCGTAGCCTGACCTTGGGCGCCACCAATGGGCTGGTGAATCATGATGCGAGAGTGGGGCAAGCTGCTGCGCTTGCCTTGCTTACCCGCTGCCAATAGGAATGCACCCATGCTCGCAGCCAGGCCCATGCAGACCGTGCAAACGTCAGGGGCAACGTGGTTCATGGTGTCAAAAATGCCCATGCCAGCGGTGACAGAGCCGCCGGGGGACTGGATATAGAGGTAAATATCCTTCTCTGGATCGTCCGCTTCTAAAAAGAGCAGTTGCGCGACGATATTATTGGCAACCTCAGAATCAATACCCCCACGCAGGAAGATGATGCGATCGCGCAACATCCGTGAATACAGGTCAAACGCTCTTTCACCGCGTCCTGACTCTTCTACAACAATGGGAATCATCCGGTCTTGTCCTGAAATCGCTATCGTTTTCTTCTCTATTGATTCTAAGGAGTTTTGCAAAGAATCAGGGGAATTTTCTAGATCCTCTGGGAATGTATCTGGCCTTACCGGGGATCAACACCTTCCCAAACCGGCCCATGGGTAGCACAATTAGGATAGCGATAGTCTAAATTTTTGTATAACTCAATCCTGTGAATAACGTTGCAACGGTTTCGGATACCAAGCGGGCTTTCTATGCGGCCCACGCACGTCCCATAAGCCCTCTCTATCGCCGGGTCGTTGAGGAGTTGATGGTAGAAATCCACCTCCTATCGGTGAATACCAGTTTCACCTATGACCCCATCTACGCTTTGGGCATCGTCACGGGATACGACCGTTTTATGGATGGCTACACTCCCCAGGATGATGGGGCATCCATTTTTCAGTCCATTTTCTCTGCGCTCCATGCGGACCCAGCCCAGTATCGTCGGGATGCTGAAGCAGTGCTGAAAGCATCAGAAGGCAGCGATCTGGAGACCGTTGTGGGTTGGCTCGCGGGCGATGCTGCGACCGCATCTAGCCCTTTGAAAGAAACGATTGAAGGGATTGCCCAGCGCAGCGTCTTTAAGTACAGCCGCTTGTTTGCTATTGGCATTTACACGCTCCTGGAGCAGGCCGATGGCGAGTTTGCGAAGCGCAAAGAGGCCGATCGCAATGAAATGCTGACTCGCATTAGCACTGGCTTGCATCTGCCCGAGGAGAAGCTTCAGAAGGATATTGATAATTACGTTCGCAACCTGGACAACATGGCCCAGGCGAAAGCAGTCATGGTGGAAGCCATCGCCGCTGAACGTAAGAAGCGTGAGAAGCGTGAGCAGGAAAAGATTGAGCGTGCAGCAGCTCGGGCTGAAAAGGAAGCTAAAGCAGCGGAGTCAGCAACAACTGATGAGTCTACTGTTGATTCCTCTTCTGCAACTCCTTCCTAGTAGATCGATGGGGACTCAGGCGAGTGGTAGATCGACTGCTCGCTTCTATCGCTAACAGATTTATGAGTTGAAAAGCTCCCTAGCTACTTCTGGGGAGCTTTTTTGTGGTCGTTTGTTGGCATTTTCTCAACGGTGCATCCGTTCTGAAGCCTCAGCCGCTCCAGTAATCCCAAGATTACTGGAGCGGCTGAGGCTGAGCCTAAATTTACCCCTCAGAAAATGCTTGTTCGGAATGGGAATTTAAGACAACTGGAATCTTAAGGTAGGGGTAACGGCTACTTCCCCGGCTTAGATTCAGCCAAGCCAAGGGTGAGGAAGCCAACTCCTACGTTGCAATCCACGATGGGTTAGATTTTGGCTTTACTAAAGACTTCCGTTCTTCAGTTCATTGCGGGCTTCTTGCGAGACCAGCCCAACCAATTCTGGAGAAAATTGCCTTTGGATGATGCGTCTTCTGAGTTGCTAGAGGCTGCTTGCGCAGCTGAGGGAGCCTTAGCCAAGGCGTTTGCAATGACTTCTGGGGTTTGGAGTAGCCCGTCTCTGATTTCAATTGACTCGGTGGCGAGTTCACTGCGCCATTGCTTGCCCTGCTTCCAGGCTCGCCGTTTCTGGGGCGTCCAGCGCGGATTGTCAGTGTAGCCTGCAAAGCCTGCTCTTAAAGCGGCATGACAACTGGGAGGCAGGCTGGTTTGCACTTGAATGTTGTGGGCTAGTTCAACGATGGTGAAGTTGAGCCTTGGGTGCTGATTTGCCATGGGATTTTCCTCCTAGTAGTGTCGTTGCGTTCACAGTCACCTGCTCGGTATGGCCGAGGCGAGATGCTGCTTCTATGTCATAAAGGGTTCCAAAGGTCAGGTGACTGGTGGGCTGAGTGCTTTTCCAGTCCCATTGAGGGGTCGTAAGGGATTCGGATCTTGAGTAGATGAGGCATGGCCTACCTACTTTCACTTTGCTGCAACGGTAGTCACAGCTTTTGTGGTCATGCAGCGGGCGCCTTAAGTGTAAGTGAGCGATCGCATCTTTACATTGTAGTAAGCCCAGTGGGAAATGTAACCCTTCATTAATACTCTGATTAACAGATTAGTAAATGTGCTCAAGCTTACAACTCAGGCTGTTGTGGCTTATTAAACTGCATTTCTGACAAAAAAGACCGAGAGTAGACATCTGCCACTCTCGGTCTTGCCGATTCATGAATGCTTGCTGATGGGCGAAGCTAAATTCCTAGGCCATGAAATGCTTCTTTGAAACCTTTAGGCTTTGCTGAAGCCTAGGTTGTGAGACTCGGCATAGCGCTGCATGAAGCGCATGAAGCGGTCCCAGTCGTACTCGCTGCGCATGATGTAGATGGCTTCAATGCCTGCGGGTTGGCCGTTGATGAACTTCGCGTTGACTTCGCGAGAGGAGAGTTCGCCTTCATCATCAATCATGTACATGCCGGTGATTTCCTGGGGGACTTCACCCACCAAGGCGTTTGGCATCTCAAAATAGAACACCGCGCGGCCATCGCTGCCGTCTTTGGAGCGGGTCAGCTTAACGTCGGGGACCACGTCCTCGTCGATGCCTCTGGCAAATTGAATTGTGGCCATGATTATTTAATCCCCGCGCTGCACTAAATGTTTACGTTTGTTAAGCATAATAGCCAACCTTGAAGGAAGGCTAGTCCTTGGTGGTGCTTACGCCAATGCGCTTTTCGGCTATGGCTCGCTAGGATGGAGTGCCACAGCTGGTTTGCTGGCTGTGGCTTTGAGGTGATTCACCAGACTTTATTGAGAAGCTGGCTGTGGCTCTCGGGCTATGACCAGTGATGACCCGTGGTTTGGCTCTGCTGCTTAAACGATTGATTTGCGAATGTTGACTGGCAATAACCATGGCTAATGTTCTGACGGGCTGGGTGGGAGGGCTTTTTGCTGGGGCGACTTATCCTCTGCAAGCGATCGCCCTATTCGCGAAGCGGCCTAAGCTGCTGACCTATCTAGTGGTGCCGATGATCATCAATGTGATTCTGGGGCTGCTGCTCTACGTGGGTCTGGTGCTGCCGGGATGGCGGGCTGTGGGAGATTTGGCAGTGCAGCTCAATGGCTGGATTAACGGTTGGGAGGCGAGTTTACCGGCTTGGCTGTATTGGCTCAGTGGGGTGGCTTGGGCCGTGGGCTGGTTGCTGCGATCGCTCCTGGTCGTTCTTCTCTTCGGCGTC
>CALLAT010000112.1 GCA_938002085.1 uncultured Pseudanabaenaceae cyanobacterium | reverse complement strand
CATCGTTGCAGCGCACGGCTACTTCGGTCGTTTGATCTTCCAATACGCTTCCTTCAACAACTCCCGTTCCTTGCACTTCTTCTTGGGTGCCTGGCCTGTGGTTGGTATCTGGATGACTGCTCTGGGCGTAAGCACCATGGCTTTCAACCTGAACGGTTTCAACTTCAACCAGTCTGTCCTCGACTCTCAGGGTCGTGTGGTCAGCACCTGGGCTGATGTGTTGAACCGCGCCAACTTGGGTATGGAAGTCATGCATGAGCGTAACGCTCACAACTTCCCCCTCGACCTGGCTGCTGGTGAGTCTGCCCCTGTTGCACTGACTGCTCCTGCTATCAACGGCTAAATCTCCCGGTGAGATTCAGTCCTTGAAAAAGGTTTGAGAAGCGGCGGCTCCTGCGAAAGTGGGGGCCGTCGCTTTTTGTCTCAACAGAGGAGGGAAGGCCCCTAGAACCCAAGTCGCAGAACAGATGCAACCTGAAAAGACTGAGTCAGCGATCGCCTAAATCATAATGAAGGCCAATCTCTCTCACAACTTTTATCAATAAGATTGCTCCTTAAAGCAACAAATGCGACGATCACCGCATCTAAAGAACTCTAAGCTCGTATATGGCAGCCTCATGGCGTAAATGCCGAGACTAGACGCCAACACAAAACAGAATGCAGACATACCGGGCGATCCCCAAGGCAATAACCATATAGAGCGCGTAGGGAAAACATTATTTCAGTAGCTTTACCGATGCTTAAGAAAATATATATGTGGCAATACTAACGACATAGTCTGAGGTTACGGCGTTTCATATACCCAAAAGTTGGTTGCCTGGAACAGATTCTTAAAAAAGTGTAAAGTGTACAAGTGACCGGAGGAGTATCGTGTTCAACCGACTAGCCTTTCAACATAGCCAGTTTGTCCAAGACCTCGTCATGAGCCTCCAGGCTCTGGCTCAGACTCTGGAGAATCAAGGTTATTCTTCATCCTGCTATACCTGCGGTGGCGAGCGTAATAGCGCCTCATTTATGGTGAGCCTTGCTGAGGGCCATCTCATCCGCTTCCTCGTCTCTGACTACGGCATTACTTGGACAGAGATGCGTGACGATCGCGAACTAATGAAGCTAGAAGGCTCTGAAGCGATTAGCCAGCTCCATGAACTAGCCAGCCTCGTTAAATTCAAAGTGAGTCCAGCGGATTGCGAGTTGCTGCGCAGTCGTTAAAGACTGCAGTCTTAGAGCTGATTTCTCTAACAAGCTCTGAGTTAAAGTCAATAGAAGGCGGAAGCAATAGAGGGCGGCATAGCCTTAGTTTTATGCACCGAAGTGGGCAAACTGAACTTTAGAAGAAAGAGCACCCTGCCCCAATCTCAAGCCGTCACCCATTCAAGAGCCCCTGGCAATAGACCTTGCACCTATACATACTAAGTAGGGTGGCACTGGTCTCCAAGGTCGTTTTCAACCTTGGTCCAAAGATAAAAGCGTGGGCTCACTACATTTATATTCATAGATGAGCAACGTAAGCGTCTTCCCTTGGCGTCACGAATTTGTTGAGACTAACAATATCCGCCTCCACTACGTCACCCAAGGCGAAGGTGAGCTAGTGATTCTCCTCCACGGATTCCTTGAGTTTTGGTACTCCTGGCGCCACCAGCTACCGATTTTGTCTAAGCACTTTAAAGTAGTCGCGCCAGACTTAAGAGGCTACAACGATTCAGACAAGCCTCACGGCGGCTACGACTTAGAAAATCTAAGCCGAGATATTCAAGGATTAATTAAAGCCTTAGGCTACAAAAAGGCGCGTATTGTGGGCCATGGCTGGGGAGGCTCCATTGCCTGGTCCTTAGCTGAGAATGTTCCCCAATGTGTTCAATCTTTAGCCTTACTTTCCGCTCCTCACCCCCAGCGCTTTCTCCAAGAGGCAGCCGGTAATTTCGAACAATTTGGTCGCAGTTGGTATATCTGGGCAGCCCAAGTCCCTAATCTTCCCGAGCTAATGGTGCGGGCTAATTTACCCAACATTGTGCGCGGTTTGTTCCAGCAACAATCCGTTCGTAAGGGGGCCTTCTCCAAAGAAGATACAGCGCTGTACGAAGCAGCCTTGGCAAAGCCAGGAGCAATCCGAGCAGCCCTAAGTCACTATCGTCAGCTCCTCACCCCCCGTAATGTCGGCCAGCTTCTCACGAAGGCGCCTAGCTCCATCGCTCGCCCCACGCTGATTCTTTGGGGACAAGATGACACTCTTTTCAGTCATCGCCTTGCAAAAGGCATGGAAAGACTCATTTCTGGGCCTTGTCGTTTCAAGCTCGTTGATCAGTGCGGTCATTGGATCAACCAAGAAGCGCCTCAAACTGTCAATCGTGAACTAACACAGTTTTTGAAGCGCTACTAAGCTCTCGTTGGCCCAATAAAATCGCTCAGAGGCCATTGCTATTGGCACGGCTACAATTTGCAATTCCTCAATTCAAACAGGGGGCTAGCTAGAACGACGAAAGAGCGAGAAGCTATGTACAGCAAGCTTTTAGGCCATCATTTACAATGATGGCTAGATTCTGATATTCAAAGATTGAACAGAATATCTTTACTCACGGACAACCTTTAGTATATTTTCTGACCACATCTACAAATTAACTTTCCATAATGGTGGAAACCATCAGTGGAATAAATAGTAGTTATCCAGCATCCTGGTATTAAGTCATGACTAAGCCAGGTCATCTAGTCAGGCCACCCTTCCCTAAGGGAGATAGTCGCACTGGTAATCAGGGACGTCATTCTGCTACAGGCTCGCCATCACAAGCGTCTTCCATGTCTCGTCCCAATCCTTTCCAACAAACGACCCAACTGCTCAAGTCCCAGCGCACTCCCAGCTTGGAACAAAAGCTAGGGCTATACCAGGTATTTCAGAGGTTATACGATACCAATCCATCCCTATTGGATGAACTGATCGCCTTAGAGAATCTGCCTACAGGTCAAGCTTCCAATGCGAAAGTTCCGCTTTACATCATTGGTAATCGCACTGGTAATAATGATGCGAGCCTGACCACCAATCTTTTAGACGATCGCAGTCAAACGCTACTCCAGCCTGAGCAAATTTGGCTGATAGGCCGCGCTCCTGAGTCTGGCCTCTGTTTAGAGGACGCTAGGCTATCTCGTCACCATGCGGCAATTCAATTTTCTTCAGACCAAGGCTTCGAGCTAGTGGACTTGGGGAGTACAAACGGATCTTTTGTTAACGGAGAAGCGGTACGCCACCGCAAGCCTTTGAAGGAAGGCGATCGCATTCGCCTAGGCAGCTTGACAATTTTGTTTTTTGAACAATCTGAGCCTCAAAATCTTCCACAACTCCCTGAGGGAGTCCTTGAGAAGCTAGGTAGAGAACCTGACCCCGTTACGCCGCAATTGTTTGCCGAGCCAGAACAGACTGAACAAAAGGCAACGCCTAGCGATGACACGATGGTCTTTTTAAGAGGAGAAATTCCAGTCCAGAAGTCTACATCGGGAAACACGTCGAAACCGGAACAGAGCGATCGCCAAGCCAGGCTATTAAAGCGCCTGAAGAACATGCCCTAGGCGTTGTTATTTCAACAAGAGATCTAAAAATGGGGGTAAAGCGCGAATGCTTTACCCCCGTTTTTAGATCTCTAAGACCAAATCCTAATTGCTGTCTCCCCAACTCTTCTATGGACGAACGGCGGTTTGCCCTCACAGCTCAACTTATGGGAATCGGGGGCACTCAATCGGATTTTGCATAATCTATTGTCAAAACATTATGAGGACTTAGAGCGGCCACGCTTCTTCTTGGTAGAAGCCGCTGCTGTTGCTGCAGTAGCAGCCTCAGGCGTTGGCTCTGCTTCGAGTATGCCTTCCGGCGCTTCAGCCTTTAGGTCTTCAACACTATTGGGGTGACCCACGGTATTAGCTGAGACCTCTGCGCCCATTTCTAACTTGGCGCGCACTTGGGTCTCGATATCCTGGGCGATCGCAGCATTCTCCTCAAAGTAGATGATCGTATTGTCGCGGCCCTGGCCAATGTTGTCGCCCTGGTAGCTATACCAAGCGCCTTTGCGAATGACGATGCCTGTTTCTTCGGCGAGGTCGAGCATACAGCCCAGGGTGGAAATCCCTCGGCCGAAGAGGATATCGAATTCTGCAATGCGGAAAGGAGGAGCAACTTTGTTCTTGGCCACTTTGACTTTCACGCGAATGCCAAATTCCTGATTGCCTTTCTTCAGAGTCTGAATACGTCGAATGTCTAGGCGAACGGAGGCGTAGAACTTGAGAGCGTTACCACCCGTCGTGGTCTCAGGGTTGCCGTAGGTGACGCCGATTTTGAGGCGCAACTGGTTGAGGAAGATGACCGTACAGCCAGATTTGCCGATGTTGCCGGTGATCTTACGCAGGGCCTTGCTCATCAAGCGAGCTTGGGTGCCCACTTGCATGTCACCCATTTCCCCTTCGATTTCCACGCGGGGGGTGAGAGCAGCAACGGAATCAACAACAATGATGTCTACTGCGGTAGAGCGGATCAGTTGGTCAACGACCTCAAGACCCATTTCTCCCGTATCGGGCTGGGAGACGAGGAGGTCTTGGATATTGACGCCCAGGGCAGCGGCATAGACCGGGTCAAGTGCGTGTTCAGCATCTACAAACGCTGCAACACCGCCTGTTTTTTGGACCTCGGCGATCGCATGAAGCGCCAACGTAGTCTTACCAGAGCTTTCTGGTCCGTAAATTTCAACCACACGGCCCTTAGGGATACCGCCGCCCAGAGCCAGGTCAAGGGTAAGCGCACCTGTGGGAGTAGTCTCTACCTTCATGCGAGCCGCATCACCGAGGCGCATGATGGAGCCCTTGCCAAAGTTACGCTCAATATTATTGAGAACCAGGTCAAGGGCTTGGGCGCGCTGTTTAGCTTCCTGGTCTGTCTTAGGTGCCATGGGCGATTTCTTCTAATTAAGGGAGTTCGGAGAGGTGCCCATCGATGCTGAGGGAACCTGTTAATTCTATCGAGCGGCGAGCGCAAAATAGAGGCTAGATGCGGAGAGCTGCTGGTTCAACAGCATCGAAAAAGAAGTCAAGCTTCCAGAGTAGAGCAACAACCGGATGAATCATTCTCTTTTGGAGAGAATGGCAAAGCCACTAATGTAGAGCTATCAATGGCTTCGTGGTTTATGTTGCTCCCGGAGACAGTATAGAACGGAAGTACTTAAGTTCGCACGTACTATAAAGACATTTTTACAGAAGCGACTTCTCCATAGAGAACGTCGTAACAACCGACGAGATATCGCTGTGGGAGGATAGAAAGCGATCGCTCTCACTCAGCCTTGCCCATGGCCGCCCGAACCTCCCAGGCATTCCCCGACACCGCAGTCTCCGTTGCTGGGGTCACCGACTATATCAAGGCGTTGCTGGAACAGAATGACCAGCTCCATCAAATTTGGGTGGTGGGCGAGGTTTCCAGTGCCAACAACCACCCGAAAGGGCTTTTCTTTACGCTGCAAGACCCCGAAACCGGCGCATCGCTCAACTGCGTGATCTGGAAGAGTCAGCAGGCCAAGGTGGCTGCTTTGCCTCAGCCGGGCGACCAGGTCATTGTCTTGGGGCAAGTCAAGGTCTATACCCAGCGCAGTCAGTATCAGCTGACGGTGTGGCAATGCCTGCCTGGGGGCGATGGGCTGCTGGCTCTGCGCTTCCGGCAGCTCCAGCGGCGCTTGCAAGCGGAGGGCCTGTTTGACCCGGAGTACAAGCTGCCGCTGCCGCTGCATCCTCGCACGGTGGCGGTGGTGACTTCTCAGAAAGCAGCAGCCTGGGGCGATATCCAAAAGACGCTGCTCCATCATTATCCCGGCCTGAAAGTGCTCTTCTCTCCAGCGACGGTGCAGGGGCAAACGGCTCCGGCTAGCATCGCCAAGGCATTGGAGCGGGTCGCGGCCGATGGGCGGGCTGAGGTGATTATTTTGGCTCGGGGCGGCGGGGCAGCAGAAGACTTAGCTTGTTTCAACGAAGAACAAGTGGTGCGGGCGATCGCCGATTGCCCCATCCCCATCATTTCCGGCATTGGCCATGAGCGAGACGAATCCCTGGCTGACTTGGCTGCCGATGGCTATGCCCATACCCCCACCGCCGCTGCCGCTATGGCGGTGCCGATGCTAGAGGACCTTTGGGAGAATCACCAGGAGCTGAAGCTGCGACTGCACCAGGCCGTGATGTGGCAGTTGGAGACCAATGGCGATCGCCTCACCGCTCTCCAGCAGCGACTCCAGCGCTACAGCATCACCCGCCAGCTTGAACGGGAACAGGAACAACAGCGCTGGCTCAAACAGCGCCTGCTCCAATCCCTGCACCAACGCTTGGACCAGGCCCAACAGCATCAGCTGGCCCTGCGCCAAACCCTAGATGCTCTGGACCCGCATCGAGTGTTGAAGCGGGGCTATGCCCTGGTGCGAGCTGAGAAATCAGGTCGAGTAATTCGTAATGCTGGTGACCTTAAGCCGGGTGATGCGATCGCAGTGCAATTGGGGCAAGGCAGTGTTCAAGCCCAGGTCACTGAAGTCACCCCTGAGCCCTAGCCCATGCCGCCGCCTCTAGAAAAGGCTCCCAAATAAGACTTCTCACCCCTCTCATTCGCTCTCTATAAAGGTTTTCAGTTATGGCCCCCCGTAAGAAAGCAGCTAAATCCAATGCACTCCCAGAGGATTGGAAATATGAATCGGCAGTGGAGCAGGTGGAGGCGATCGTGGATCGACTAGAAACAGGAGAACTGGAATTGGGCGAAGTCTTTGAACAGTTCCAGCAAGCCGTCCAATCTTTAGGTCAGTGCGAGCAATTCCTGCAAGAGAAACAAGCGCAAGTAGAACTGCTGATTGAAACGCTAGAGGATTAGTAGAGAAGGAATTGAGAACGACAAGACTCACTAGAGTTCAGCAAAGTAATCTTCGCTACAAACAAGCCCAAATCATATTTTTAGTAGCAAGGATGACAGGAATTAAAAATAAAAAGTATCGACCATTACGCGAACTAAAATACCGTTCATTCGACTGAATACAGGTCTATCATCGATTCGATGCATCGACATCATAATTGGCTCTAATAGGTATTTTCTTACACCATTTCAACGAATCATTTCTCATAACCTCTATCCCAAGCAGTAGATTTCCTTCTTCACGGCTAAGAAGATTAGAGCTATATCTGAAAGCTCAAAGCACTCTTTTTTAGAGATAGCTCTTCAGATTCAGTCTATTAAATCTAGCCAACAGGTTTTATTGCAGATGTTAATTTTCAGCAGCATTAAGAGTGGATAGAAGTTCACTTATGTTGATTGAATCTGCCTTATAGATTTGTTTGAGGAAGAGAATTGACTTTTTACTGTAGAACCATTTTCTGAGCCAAACGAGGGGTTATTTATGTCGTTGCAAGTTGATTTGCTAGAGCAGAGTTTTGGCAAAGTCGCCCCCCAAGCTGATGATTTTGTCATGAGCTTCTACGACAATCTCTTCACCGATTACCCCGCTGCTAAGCCACTGTTTGAGCACAGTGATATGAAAAAGCAGGGGCAAATGCTCAAAGGGGGGCTTGTCATGGTGATGGAGAACCTCAACAATCCCGATGTTTTGAGCAAGGCGTTAGGCGGATTGGGGGCTCGCCATGTCAAATATGGGGCCTTACCTGAGCACTATCCATTGGTGGGCAATAGCTTGCTCAAAACCTTTGAACAGTATCTAAAAGAGGATTGGACGGAGGAAACAAAGACAGCCTGGGTTGAGGCTTACGGAGCCATCACCGCTCTCATGCTGGAAGGGGCTGACTACAGCAGCTCCGAGGTAGATCTAGACAACGCTCCGGTACCTGCAGAGACGCCTTCAGAATCTGAAGAAGAAGCCGGGCTTAATGTAAGCCTTTTAGAAGAAAGCTTTGGGAAGGTTGCTCCCCAAGCTGATGAGTTTGTGATGAGCTTTTATGACAACCTCTTCACGGACTATCCAGCAGCGAAGCCTCTGTTTGAACACACCAATATGAAGAGCCAGGGGCAAATGCTTAAGGGCGGCCTCGTCATGGTCGTGGAGAACCTTCGCAAGCCAGAGGTTTTAAGCAAGGCCTTGGGCGGGTTGGGGGCTCGCCATGTCAAATATGGCGCTTTGCCAGAGCACTATCCGTTGGTGGGTAATAGCTTGCTCAAAACCTTTGAACAGTATCTAGGCGCGGACTGGACCGAAACCACCAAGAACGCTTGGGTGGAGGCCTACGGAGCCATTACGGCATTGATGCTGGAAGGGGCTGATTACTCTCAACAAGACGTTCAGTTAGAGTCTGCGGCTCCGGCTGCTCCGGCTGAGCCAAGCTTGCCCAATGTGACGCCTCCAGCTCCTGAGCCTGCTACCCCCAGTGGGGGGCCAATGCATAGTGAGGTGAGTCAGGAGGAAAGTTCTAACTTTCCAGTGTTGCCTGTAGCAGGTGGTGTTGTAGGACTCGTTGCAGTGATTTTCTTGTTCATTCTGCTCTAGAGACTGAATCATTTATTGAATCAATGGGCGATATCCACAGAAGCGTATTTCTCATTTATTCAAGACAGAATTCCACAGTATTCAAGATGATTTCAGCAGTTTTTAACTCGCTGATTTTCCCTAGGTTCAGGCAAGTCCTAGACCTAGGCTTTAGAGCTAGAAAGCGCCTAGTATATCCAGTCTTTTGACTAGAGCCATTCTGCTTTCTCATGCAGTTTAGCCATAGCGGGAATAGGGCGATCGCGTTTATCTTTTATCTTCGATGACTCTCTTCAATGGCTTCTAGATCGGGAAAAGGTCGAGGGCTCAAGTCCTTCATTAATATCAAAACCATCATTGGAGGAGCAGTTGTCTTTCTTCTAGTTTGGCTAGTTGCCACCATGACGATGGCGACGGAGCAAAAAGCAATCTTTCTGCCGGGCGTCACCTCTGAAGGTCATTTAGGCTTTGAAGCCAGTTGTGCTTCCTGCCACGAGGGGTTCAAAAAAGTCTCCAATGAAACCTGCAACCGTTGCCATGAAGCAGAGCTAGAACAAGATATCCATGGTGACAAGAAGTTTCGCGATATTCGCTGGGCCGAGAAGCTAGAAAAGCTGGATGCTCTGACCTGTACAGCCTGCCATGGCGAGCATGTGAAAATGTATGGCCGGGGCGTTCATCTCCAGCCAGACCTTTGCATGGCTTGCCACGAGGGCATCATCACGGGTGAAATGACCAGCCACGAGGGCTTTACGGCGGATGGTTGCTGGACCGCAGGCTGTCATAACTACCATGACCATCGCTCCATTTCCACGGGTTTCCTGTACGACAACTTAGACCAGCCGCCGATGCTGCCCGTGCAGACCGTTCCAGAAATTGTGGTTGAGGCTCAATTAGAAACGGCCCCTAGCCCCGATTTGAAAAGTGAGTTTTTGGGAGGTGGGACATGAAGAAGTTATTGGCGATCGCCTTCTCTATCACCCTATCCCTGGCCCTTTCCCTCGGCCTAAGTCTAACGGCCAGTTTGCCAGCCCAAGCAGACAGTATTACCGAAGCGGAACTCAACGAGATCACGGCCCAGTGGAAACCGAGCGCCCATGCCTTGGCCGACGTCAACTGCTCCAGTTGCCACCAAGACAGTGAAACAAAGGCCTTTGTCGAGAAGCCAAACTACGAAAGCTGCCAGAGCTGCCACGAGGGAGAGACGGATACCTTCCTACTTGGCAAGCATGGCATTCGCCTACGAGAAGGCCAAACTCCACTCACGCCCACCAAGGCAAGAATTGCCATGAAGCCCGAGGCCCATAGCAAGCAAATGAATTGCAATGCTTGCCACAACGTTCATTCTGTTGATACCTATCAAGCCTCTGTGGACTCTTGTCTAACTTGTCACAATGATGAGCATTCTTTGAACTACAAAAATTCAAAACATAGCCAGTCATTCTTGGCAGAAGGAAATATTGAAAGACCTTCTAATGCTTCGGTCACTTGCTCCACTTGCCACTTACAAAGAGAAGCAGATAAATCAGGCAAAAATACATTCGTAAACCACAACAATACCTACAATTTAAAGCCAAGAGATCGCATGGCTAGCGAAGTTTGTATGAATTGCCACGGAATGGAATACGCCTTCAATAGTATCTTTGACAATGAGCTGGTTAATTCAAACTTTTCTAGACCACCAGAAATTCATCTAAAGAGTTTTGACATGGTTAGAGTTCTTCAAGAAAAGCGAGAAGGGAAATAACCAAAACTCACTCCCTCAAGATTGCTCAAAGATTTTTTCACATTTGATTTGAGTTCTAACACCTGTTGCGTTCAACCAAAGGATTGCGAAGATAATGCGTGCGAACAGTTCATCAAATTGGTTTAGTCGGTTAAAGGCCAAAACCATTGGGATGGTCTCCATGGCCATCGCAGTTTGTTTTCTAGCAGTCTCCTGTGCCGGTGGCTCTGGCGGCGGCTCGACTCCTGTGGCGGCGGCAGGCATCGCCCCAGACATCGTCGCGGACTATATTCACGCTGTGATGGAAGCGGATCGCACCGCTTACACGAAGCATGTTATTAACCGTCTCAAGACGCTGGAAGGTAAAGATAAGCCAGATGGCGTGATCGACGTGGAGGCAACCGAGTCTTGGCAGCAAACCGATGGCATTCCGCTGCCTGCTCAAATGTTCCGCCTTGGTTCGGAGATTGCTTCTGATGGCAGTCCCTTTACTTATCAGCTCTTGTCTAGTTGGTACATCAACGATAACCACGAGCCCAGAACTGAGTTTGAGAAGACTGCTATTCAATCCATTGTGGATACCGGCGAACCTTATAAGGAATACCAGGAAGTTGCTGGCAAGCCTTATTTCTCCGCGCTCTATCCAGACAAAGCAGTGGCAGAAGCTTGCGTGACTTGTCACAACACTCACCCCACTCACCTAGAGCGTTATCCCGACAAGGTGTTTGAAATGGGTGATGTTATGGGCGGAATCATCATCAACATTCCTTTGGATGAAGCTGCATAATTTTGCAACCATTAGCAACTACGAATTTTGCTAATTCCAAGCTATTAATCCCCTGACCCAGGATTAACGTTTTAGAGCGAGCCTTCAAAAGCTCGCTCTCTTCTTAAATTGTCTTTGCTGACACTTCAGTTTCCATGAAGCCTCGATTCTCAACGCTTATTCTCTTAACTTTCGTGACGGCATTGTTGTTGATGCCGTTTGTCTTTAGTGGGCTATACATGCCTCAACTCCAGGCCCAAGCCTTTGAGATCCATGAGTTTCTAAGGGGAAATTTGTACAAGCAAGTGACAGGTTTTGTCAGTTTAGCTTTTGTACTGTCAGAGATTGCTTTAACGCTCCGTAAGCGAGGTCGGAAGTGGAAGATTAAGCTACCCGGCTCCATTTTAATTTGGCGCAGTCTCCATGTTTTTGCTGGGGTGGGTTTGGTTGGGATTGTGATGCTTCACACTGTGGGGACAACGGGCGTTAATTTTAATGCGGCCCTGATGTGGGTCTTTTGGGGCACTTCTATTTCTGCTCTGGTGGGAGTGGTTGCTGAAACGGGCGTGCTTGAATCCCCGAGAAAGTATTTTGGTTGGGTGCCGGTTACGCCAGAGATGAAGCCTCAAAAACTACCGTTTGGAGTATTTTCGAAGGGACCCTTAATTCGCGATATGCGGGCGATTTGGCTATCGACCCATATCTTTTTCACTTTTATGTTTTTTGTCATGTTGGGCTTCCATATTTTTATGGTCTATTTCTATGCCTAAAGCCATGCCAGATGTGATGAGGCCCTAGTCCGAATCGCCCCTTAACCGTTCTGATTTATGACTTGTTCAAACTCAACGCAATTCCATTCGCCCTGGTATCGGCAAGCTAAGCGCCTCTTCATCACCGTTGCGATCGCCCTTTGTCTTGCCCTGAGCCTAGCGCCCCCCGCCGTAGCCGCCTCCCTGTCGCCGGTCAAAGGCCTGATGGCGCTAAAGACGATGGCTCAGCAATCCGTGCCCTATGACCAAGCAATGGCCGATGAAAAGCCTACGGTGCTGGAGTTTTATGCGGACTGGTGCAGTAGCTGCCAATCTATGGCTCCTGTAGTGACGGAGCTGCACGGTCATTATGGCGATCGCATCAACTTTGTCATGGTCAATATCGACGATGCCCAGGCGGCGGCAGCGGTTCGGCAATATTCCGTCACGGGCATTCCCCACCTGCTGACCCTGACGGCTGAGGGTGAGGTGCAGGAGGAATTTGTGGGGCGGGTGCCGGGGAAGCTGTTGGATCGGGCGATCGCGCCTTTGCTGGAAGACGATGGCAACCTGGCCCAATCGCTGTCCACCTCAAACCTTTCCTAAGCCCACCGTCTTGAATACTGAAGATCGCGCGCTCTAGTGAATGAGGAGTTAATCATGAGCCATTCAATTAAATTTTTGCTGTTGGGTCTGCTCACCCTCCTGGAATTTCTGGAGCTGGCGGGTAGCCGAGAAGGGCTATTGGCGCTGTGGGTGGGCTTTGCCGATACCTGGTGGATTCAGAGCACAGGCGCCAGTGCCATTGTGATTTTGCTAGCCACGGCGGTGCCCACGTTGGCCTATTGCTGGTGGTCTGATCAACAATATTCGTAAGAGGTTGTTTGAGAATTTGGCTAAGCATCAAATTTACTACCTTGAGCCTTAACAAAACACCGAAAGCTCGTTAACTTAAGCCGCGTCGTAGGTCATCCTGCTACAGCTGGATGCCTTTCTCAAACAACCTCTTAGGACATGGCAGTGCCATGTCCCTACGCCAACGACACGATATGCCTCGTCTCTTCGAAGGAACAAAGCCCTTGCCTGTTATCCCTCTGCGTCAACGCTCCGGCCCTTGGGCTTTGCTGGTTCTGCTCTGTTTGGTGACGACGGGCTGTAAGATTTTGCCTGCAGAATCCAGTTTGCCCGCCCAAAACCAGGTGGCTGTGGAGGCCGAGGCCCAATCTGCTGAGGCAGAATCAAATACGGAAGCAAAGACTGTAATGGGTGAAGCGAGCGATCGCGCCACTATCCTCAAGGCGCTCAGCGAATCCCGTGTGGTGTATCTCGGGGAGCGTCACGATAGCGAGCTGGATCACCAGGCTCAGTTGGAGATTATTCAAGCTTTGGTGGCGCAGGGAGAAGCGGATGGGAAGAAGGTGGCGATCGCCTTTGAGATGTTCCAGCGCCCTTTCCAATCCGTCCTGGACGACTACAGCGCAGGCAAAATTGATGCCGACAGCCTGCGCCGCGACAGCGAGTACGACGAACGCTGGGGCTTTGACTGGGCCTTGTATGAGCCCATCATCAGCTACGGCAAGGCTCAGGGGTTGCCCCTGCTCGCCGCCAACACGCCCCAGGAGCTGACCCGCCAGGTCGCTCGCGAAGGATTTGAGAGCCTAGACGACGAAGCCCTGGCTCAGATTCCGCCCTTGGAAGAGATCAGCCTCAACAACGTGGAATATCGCAGTTGGGTCGCCAGCGTGTTTATGGGCCACCACGGCCATGGCCATGCTTCAAAGGACATGGACCCGGAAGCCATGGATGCGGCCTTTGAGCGCTTCTTTTCGGCCCAGGTGCTGTGGGATGAAACCATGGCGGAGACCGTGGCAGAGTTTGCTCAGAACAACCCAGACCATACCGTTGTTGTGCTAGCGGGGCAGGGCCATATTATGCATGGCTGGGGCATTCCGGACCGGGTGGCGCGTCGCTTGGGCTCAGACTTGCAACACACCACGGTTCTACTCAATCCCTCGGAAACGATGGCCCAGGGGGGCGAAGGTGGCATTGCGGATTACTTTTGGCTCAGCCCCTAAGGAATCGCAATTTATTGATACCGAAAATCCCGTTCATCTTAAATCGTCACGTAGGGGCTGGGGTTTCCCCGCCCTGGGCCGCGAATCGTCATGTAGGGGCTGGGTTTCCCTGACCTTGGACAAGGATGAGGGTAGGGAGACCCTACCCCTACGGTAAATTCGGTCTTATTAAATTCGCGTTCCTAAGCAAGCGAACCAATTACTTCGGCACATTCAACGCGCCGTTCTCCCGCAGCCATAGCTTCTGCTCTGGCGTTAGTCCTTGGGAATCCGTAAACACAGCTCCCGTCACGATCGCCTCATCCCAGCAGGTCCCCGCCAAGTTCGCCTCTTCCAAACTGGCATCCCGCAAATTCGCCCCCGACAAGTCCGCATCCATCAAACTAGCCCGCTCCAAGCTGGCATTGAACAACGACGTTCTAACCAGCTTTGCCTGGCGCAGATTAGCTGTGGACAGGTCAGCCCAGTCCAGTTGAGCACCACTCAAATCAGCGCTGTGAAGCCGAACGCCTGCAAATTTGCCATTGAGACAGTTGGCCCGAGAGAGATTGGCCTCGGACAAATCGCAGCCCACAAATTGAGCCTTCTCCAAGTTAGCGGCCTCTAGTTGTACCGCCACCCAATTACTATTATTCCAACGGCTGGCTTGGAGCTTTGCTTCGGCCATCTCGGCCCAGCTAAAGTCCGCCCCCACGCCTTTGGACTGCTGGAGGCTACTGCCTTTAAAGCAGCTGTGGCAACCCTTGGAATCTTGGAAATCAGCCCCATCAAAGCAGCCTTCCGAGCCATCCATGCGCTCCAGATCCGCCCCGGTAAAGTTGGCATGGCTGGCATGGACGCCGCGCAAATTCGCTTGCTTGAACAGGGCGCAAGTGAGCAGCGATCGCTCCAGCTTTGCCCCGGTCAAATTCGCCCCGGTCAAATTCGCCCAAATCAACGTGGCTTCGGTAAAGTTCGTGCCCTCACAGTGGCTCTCTGCTAAATTCGCAGATCGCATATAGGCCTCCGTAAAGTCGCCCCCAGCAATGCTCTGCTGGGACAGCTCGATGCGACTCAACTCATGCTTACGCAGAGACTGGGACATCGCGATCGCCGCCAGGACTTGTTCAGAGGAAAGCTGGGACATAGCCTTAGCCAATACAACAGGAGACAAAAATAGCGTAAGGGGTGAGATGCAAAGACCATCGTGAGCAACAGAAAATAGACGGGATCAATCTCTGCGAAAGCCTCACAGTCTGTCTCTGCATCATCGTTAGGGCTCAAGGCTAGGCCGGTTTGACAAAAATTTGGTCGCCTTCAATCTTGGTCTCAAAGACTCCCAAAGGCTCTGTGGCCGGGCCTTTCTCTACGGCACCATCAATGGCAAAGGCAGAGGCATGACAAGGACAAACAAAGCTGCCATCTTCCCAATCAACAGCACAGCCCTGGTGAGTACAGCGAGCATCGAGGGCCACCACTCCCTCAGGGTTGGCTGGGTCTTGAACCACAATCAATGCCCCAGAGGCACTAGAAAACTTCTTGGAAGTAATCGCTCCCCCTGCGGCCACCGCAGCTAAGGTGCCCACCGAGTAGAAGCCATCCGCATCTGGGGTCTCACTAATCTCTGATTTTGCCGACTGAATCGGGTCGTCGCTAGTGATGATATTTTCGGTGCTGGTATCAACAGAATCAGTGCTGGTTTCATAAGTGCTAGAGCAAGCCGCCAAAACCGTGGGCAAAGAAGTTGCTAATGCACCAACGCCCAACCAAGAGAGAAATTTGCGACGTTCCATAGCAATGAATTAAAGAATGAAAGTAGAACAGGGCTCAGCCAAAACTGAACCTATGGACCTCGCGGGGCCTTACTGGGCTTCGCTCGCCATGGCTTGGATGGCTTCTTCAGAGAGCGTGACCTCTTCAATAATCAAGGGTTGCCCCGAGGGCTTACGGCTGCGATGACGCAGGGCCGTCAGGGCCACGATCGCCAAGTCAGCCACAACCACCGCTGCCACAATGAGTTGGGAGTCACCCGTACCAAAGCCATAACTGTGCAAGCCAGTCCCTAGGACGAAGTTAACCCCATACCAGGCCATCAAAACTGCATTGAATGACACCACAGCAGCAACGTTAATGCCAAAGTTGCCGATCCAACCCACTAGGCGACCGTGGAGCGGAACCAAGTAGCACAGCAAGGCAATCAAAGCCCAGGTCTCCTTCGGGTCCCAGCCCCAAAAACGGCCCCAGGAGAAGTGCGCCCAAATGCCGCCCAGGATGACGCCAGTGGTCAGCAGCAACACCCCCACTTGGAGCGTGCGGTAGTTGAACTGGGACAGGGTTTGCAGACGCTTTTTGACCGTGGGGTTGGCAGGGTTAGCAAACAGGTAATGGCCAAGGGAAACATGACCCAAGCCCATGGCCAGGGCAAAGGCGGCATAGCCCAGGGTAATCGTCGGGACATGGATGCTGAGCCAAAAGTTATCGCGCAGCACCGGCACCAGGGGCGCAATGCTGGGGTCCAGCACCACCGGCAGGCGATCGGCCAAGAGCAAACAAACGACGGCAACTGGCGAAGCGGAGAGCAGATAGTAGCGGGCTTTATCAGAAGTCAGTTCAAAAATCAGGGCTAGAGCAATAACCCCAAAGCTCACCCAAATGACTGACTCATACATGTTGGTGACAGGAGGACGGTCCGCGATTTGCATCCGCAAAATGAAACCATAGGCCTCCGTCGTTAAACCTGCTGCGGCCAGACCGATTGCACTGCCGTACAGCTCCAGGGGCTTGAACCAGAGGGATGCCAGCATCACCAGGAAGCCCAGACCAAAGATCATCCAGGCTTTGCCGAAGGGGTGGAAGTGGTTATAGAAGACTTCGCGCTGGAGGGTTGCATCGCTGGGATAGACCATCGGGCTCAGCTCAGCCAAAGACTGTTTTAACTTGCCGCCCAACTGCCCTACATAGTCCAAGTGCGCTGCTCCAAAGCGATAGCCCTGCTGAACCTGCTGCTCCAAGGCCATCAGGTCCGCTGCGGTTTCAGGGGGATACAGCTCGGCAGCATTCTCAATCGTCACCCAAGTTCCCTTGGCATCGCTGGGATGGGGCACGAGAGGCAGGCTATTGTCTCCCACGGTGCGATAGAGCAGTGTCGCACGGTCCTCAATTGACAGGGCCTCCCGCTCCAGGCGAAATAGGTCTTCCCCCGCTATCTCGCGAGCATGGGCTCGGTTGATCACCTGGCTCAGGGACTTAGAGGAGAGCAGCTCCTGAAAGCTGAAGTACTTTTGCTCCGGGTTGAAGCCCACTTCTTCTTTGAGCGGGCGATAGCTAAAGAGGAGGAAGGGCTCGTTGTTCCAATCGCGATCGTTGAAAGCGAGGGCAAAGTAGGTTTGCAGATAGTCCAGCTTGGAGCCATCGGCTTGCTTGTAGCTGGCCGAACCATGGAGCTTTTGCACCGTCTCCAGCGCCACAGTATCCAGAGGCTTTTTGCGCCCGTCGATCTGCACCGCTAGGGATTGCAGCGGAGCCAGGGGGCCAGCCTGGAATTGGCTAAGGGGCAAGACCAGCAGCATCAGGCCGAGGGTAAAGCCGATTAGGAATTTTAGGAATTTCATAGCGATCGCGCGAACCATAAGGGACTGAAAACAAAACCTGTAGCCAAACCAATCAGCGATCTGCCCTAAACCGACAACGGAGCATCAAGCCCCTTCGCCTGAGCCGACGGCACAGCGGCAGCCTCGGCGCTAACCGCTTCATCTTTCTCCTCCGGCAACGCAGCCTTGAGATTCTTCATCGCACTGCGACCGTAGAAGATGACTGCTGTACCCACAACCACCATCAACGAGCCCAACCAGGTCAGCCCCGTCACCCACCAGGGCTCTCGCTTCACTTGCAGGGTGGACTGGTTGAGATCTCCGGGATTCCAAGAAGCCTGGGCAATTTTCCAGCCCTGGTACCAAGTGGGGTGGTTCATCCAAACGCGACGGCTCTCTTGAGGACCTGCTTGAGCATCATCCAGGCGAATTTGGCTCGTCCACATCGCCACCGATTCACTGCCTTCGTTGCGCTCGACAATGAAGTCTTCCAGCTTGACCCCAAAGGGCAACTCCAGCATCTGAGCGCTAAAGGATGCGTAATAGTCTCCGTCAGCATCACTAAGAGTCGTGGCCTCGCCCCAGGGCAGCCACTGCTGAGAACCATCGGGCGTTTGGACTAGCAGGGCAGGTTCACCCTGCAAGCCTTCATCTTCTGGGACCTCTACCACCTCGCGATTAATCACGGCATGGTCGAGGCTGTCCGCCAGGCTAATGCGGAAGTCTGCCCAGCCGGGAGTGACGGCTTCGCCCGCCTCAAAGGGGCCAGACTTGAAGCCTTTAGAAGAGTTGGCAGCGTAGAAGCGGCTCCCATCCGGTGCAATGACAACTCGGAAGTAGTCCTCTAACGGTTGGGGCTGAACCTCATAACTGAGATTGGCCAATCCCAACGCCTTTGCATCCAAAGGCTCACCCGCCACCGTCGTCTTGACCGGCTCAAAACCGCCTTCGGCAAAGACAAACCAGCGGGCTTCTTTTTCTCCATCCCGCAAAGCGACCTGAAGCACGGGGTTATTGAATTGTTCAGAAGCCGTTTCAGGCCGGTTGTCACTGTTGAGACGGAAGTCTGGCCAAACTTGGGTGATGACCATGTCAGCGCCACCGGGTAGCTCAATCAGCTGTCCCTGGCTTTGCTCCACATCAATAGTTTTACCCGAATCCAGCAACAGGGTGCCGAACTTGGGAATGTCGCCCGCCTTAGGTGGTGCAGCCAGCATGGCTTTTAGTTCAGCTTCGGACTGGGCCTGCTGGACTTGCAGGGTTGCTGGACCAACCGAGACTTCGCTATAGGATGCTGGCGCAACTGCCAGCCAGCGCTCCAGGGTTTGGTTCATGCGATCGCTCTGCAACTGCAACTTCACCGCCGAATTCGCTACCTCCCCTTGCTCAACAAAATTCGTCGTCGTAATCACATTCTCGCCATAGCGCAGCAGCTCTAAGTCGCCGGCCTGGCTAGGCGAAACCGTATTATCTGGCTTGATAAATAGATTGAATTGCTGCTCTTGCCCCTCTGGCCCCACAAAATCCAGCAACTCGCCCTCCACCCGCACCAAACGGTTCGCGCCCTGGTCCGTCCGCACCAGCAGCATCCCCTCCGTGCTGATGTGAATCACCGCAGCCGAGCCCGCAATCAAGACCACCAAGCCAAAGTGGGTCAGGGCAAAACCTATCTTGCGAGGACCGCGCCAGGGATAGCGAGAGAGGGCCGACACCGACAGATTCACCGCCAGCAAAAACATCAAGGCCCCAAACCAATGGCTCTTATAAATCAGGTTTTGAACGGTGGGCGACCCCACCTGAGACTCATAAAATGTCGCCCCAACCAAAACACCAATGATGGCCACCAACAATGGCACAGCTAACTGAATAGAGCCCAACAGATGTTGAAACTGCTTCAGGATTTTGGGATGGACATTGCGGGATGAGGCAACCATAGAAAACCTGTAACGGAAGGAATCGCCTACATTGCGAAACCGATAGGTTTTATAGAATCGTCTCCATTCAGATGGAACTGTATCTGCGGATACTCGTGCTTTTTGCGATCGCCAGAGAAAAGCCTTAGATCGCCCCCAGGCAGGGATAAACAAGCCTTAAGTTCATTCGTGACAAAATACGAGTAGCAAATCAGCCCAAAGCGGAAAATGCATAAAGTTCAAGCTGAACCCACGATTCCCAAGCAATTTCACTGACGGACGGGCTCACTCAGAATGACTGCCTTAATCCTCTCAAAGCATTATGAAGACTGACTTATAAGGTTCGGGCAAAGAATATAGAGCCGCCTATTAGTTGGGGAATGATGACAATAGACCTGCCATCTGACCCAACATGCGAAAGCTGCTGTTCTCTTTGTCAGCCCTAACGCTCATGCTCACCGGCTGTAGCGATCCCCTCGATGATCGGGCCATTCACAACGATGCGATGGACCTAGCCAAGCGCTACGTCAAAGCTCAAGGTGGCGACAATAATTTAGCTCGCATGTCTACGTCCCTAGATGATCTCAATGGTGACCACCTAGATGACGTAATGGTCTACATCTGGGATGAGCCAACGCTTTGCACTGGGCAGGGCTGCACCATGCTGGTGTTTGAAAATCGCGGCAATCGCCTCAAGCTGGTTTCAGATATTCGCAATGTCCATGTGCGCTTGGGCTCGGAAGCCAGCGATTCGGACTGGGAAACCTTGATTGTGGCGAGCAAAGATGCCATGGGTAAGGACCATGTCGCTGGCGAACCTGCCACGGTCTATGAGTTGGCTTTTGATCCAAAGTCAAAGACGGGATACCCCGAGGATGCGACCCAAGGACAGTTGCAGACTTGGTAAATCTCAACCGTCCACGACTTCAAATGCACCGCAGCGACGGGAATCGCCCACCGCTTCAAAGCCTTGGGCACCATTCCAACCAACCCCATGGACCCCGCCAAAGAACATGTTGGGAGCTGACCAGGGAATGACGGTTTCGTCGGGGCGAGAGCAAGCTGAGATCGCCTCTCCATCCCATCCCGGCTCCCAGTTCAAGATACTGTTCTCCCAGTGAACCCGAGGGACTTCCACGGCATCCGACAGAGGCATGCCTAAATCCAGTTTGTTCAGCAACGCCTGAAGAATCGCCGTGCGAATGCGGTTAGAGCCACCGGAGCCCAAACAGAGCGTCGGCTTCCCTCCATCAATCACCAAGGTCGGAGCCATCATCGACGATAGCCGTCGGTTGGGTTGCCATTGGTGAAAGCCCTGGGGATTGAGGTCTGCTTCGCCCAACATGTTGTTGAGCATGATGCCCGTTCCCGGAATGAAGTAGCTACTGCCCTCACCATTGGAGGCAGTGACACTGGCGGCATTGCCCTCGCCGTCGATGACGCTGATGTGGGTGGTGCTGCCCAGCTTGGCATCAGGTGGCAGATTACCGCTGAGTTGGTTCAGCATCTGCAAACGATATTGCTCAAGGTGAGGCTGGGAGAGGAAGCGTTCCGCCACGGTTGGATCGTAGATCTGCTCGTCATAGCCGTCCTTGCGGGCCAGGTTTGTCAGCCGCATAGCCTGGACCAAGGCCTTCAGATGAACTGGACTGCCAAAGCGTTGCAGGTCAGAATCTTCGAGCAAGGCCAGGGCAAAGGCAATGAGGGCACCTCCGGAGCTGGGAGGTGGGTTAGTGAGGAGCTGGTGGTTGCGGTAGCTGAAGCTGAGGGGCGATCGCTCCACCACGTCATACTGTTCCAAATCGGCTTGAGTGATCAGCCCGCCCTGATCGGCACAAGCTTTTACCAGTTGTTCCCCCAACTCTCCTCGATAGAACAAACCTGGACCTTCATCGGCCAGTTGCTCCAGCACAGCGGCCTGTTGAGGAAGGTGGAGACAATCGCCTTCTGCCACAACCTTGCCCTGGGGCTGATAGATGTCTCGGCCTTCAGCTTCAAGCGTGAGGATAGGGACAAGGATTTTAATACAGTAGGCCTGGAAGCGGTTGAGGATGACACCGCTTCGGGCGAGGGCGATCGCGGGGGCAAACACCTCTTTAATCGGCAGCCGCCCCAGCCGCTCGTGAACGCGAAATAGTCCTGCGATCTGCCCCGGCACTGCAATACTGCCCAGGCCCACATGGAAATCCTGGGTGGCGTCCCCAAAATCAACTTGGACTTCGCGAAAATCTAGATCAGCTTGCTTCTTCTGGGGCGTCTGGGTGAAGAAGTCGAATAGGACGGGCTTGCCCTCAGCAGGGTGAGCCAGCAGAAAGCCGCCGCCGCCGAGGGAGGTGAGCATAGGCTCGACGACGCAGGCGGCGAGGCTGGCAGCAACGGCAGCATCGAAGGCATTGCCGCCTTGTTCAAGGATGATGCGGCCCGCTTTAGCTGTGGCGGGGTGGCCAGCAGCGATAGCACCAGAAGTTCGGGAAATTTTTACTGGAACCATAGCAGCGGCAAACACAAACACCAGGTACCTTCCCAAAGTACCTGGTGTCCAGCATCCTTCAGCAGCTCCGACTGTGAGGTACTAGCTCAAGGCCTCTTTAAGCTGCTTCTGCGCAGTTTCCATTGCCTCAGGCAGCTTGCTGGCGTCGCGGCCACCGGCCTGGGCAAAGTTGGGGCGTCCACCGCCGCCACCGCCGCAAATCTTGGCGATGCCGCCGATGAACTTGCCAGCCTGCAAGCCCGCTTCATTTACAGGCTTGGTAAAAGCTGCAACGAGGCTAACTTTGCCTTCGCCCACATCAGAGCCCAGCACCACAGCACCGTTCTCGCCCAGCTTTTGCAGCATCCGCTCCGCCGCTGTTTGCAGCGACTTGGGGTCAACGCCATCCATTTGGGCCACGAGGGCTTTGAACTTGCCGATGTCTTTCGCTTCGGCCAGGAGGCTATCGGACTTGGCGATCGCCAATTGAGACTTCACCCCAGCCAGCTCCTTCTGGGCCGCCTTCAGCTCCTCCTGAATCGAAGTCACGCGATCGGCAATCTCCTCAGGCTTAGCCTTAAACCTTGCCCCCAGCTCCTTAACAACGCCATCGCGCACGTTCAAATAGTCCAGCACCGCCGGACCCGACACCGCCTCAATCCGTCGCACGCCCGAGGAAATTCCCGTCTCAGAAATCAGCTTAAACACGCCAATCTCCGCCGTGTTACCCACATGGATGCCGCCGCACAGCTCCATGGATACCCCAGGGAAATCCACCACCCGTACAGTGTCACCATACTTCTCACCAAACATCGCTGTAGCCCCCTTGGCCTTGGCATCAGCAATGGGCATCTCGGCAATGTCAGCGCCGTGGGCCTCGGAAATCCAGGTATTGATCAGGGCTTCGACTTGCTCCAGCTCCTCAGGCGTCAGGGCCCGGTTGAGGTTGAAGTCAAAGCGTAGGCGGTCAAAGTTCACTAGGGAGCCAGCCTGGGAGATGCTGTCATCCACCAGTTGCTTCAGCGCAGCTTGGAGCAGGTGAGTCGCACTGTGATTGGCCTGGGCACGACGACGGCAAGCGCGATCCACTTGGGCGTTGACGCTATCGCCGACCTTGAGGGAGCCTCGTTCCACGTGGCCCTTATGAACAAAGGTGCTGCCTTCTTTTTGAACATCGTCAATGCGGACGATGAGGTCATCGCTGGAGAGATAGCCGCGATCGCCAATCTGCCCCCCAGACTCCGCATAAAATGGCGTGCCATCCAGCACTAACTGCACCGCAGCCCCAGCCTCGGCCACCTCAACCTGTTGCTCCTCAACAAACAAGTCAGTCACTGTCGCAGTGCCCTGAACCTCGCTATAGCCGCTAAAGGCTGTGGCCTCTGTCCGCGCCGCCAGCTTCTTCATATCGGACTGCTGGGTTAGGTCAATATCCCCCTTAGCGTTGGAGAGACCGGAGTGAACCTCCATCTCCTCACGGAAGCCAGGTAAATCGACGCTGTAGCCCTGTTCCTCAGCAATCTCCTGGGTCAGTTCCACTGGGAAACCATAGGTTGCGAAGAGCTTGAACGCCACCGGGCCAGAGATCACTTTCTTCTTCGCCTTCTTCAACTTGGCGATTTCATCGGCCAGCAGCTTCTCGCCGCGCTCTAGCGTCTTGAGGAACTGCTTTTCTTCAAAAACGAGGGCATCTTTGATAGTTTTCTCACGCTCTCGCAGGGCTGGGTAGGTGTCCTCCATGAGAGCGATCGCGCTTTCCACCAACTCAGCGGTGAAAGGCCGGTCAATGCCCAGCAAACGGCCATGACGCACCGTCCGGCGAATCAACTGCCGCAGAATATAGCCCCGGCCCAGATTTGACGCCACCACACCATCCGTAATCAGGTGACTCACTGCGCGAATGTGATCGCCAATCACCTTATAGGAAGTCTTCTGGCTCTCATCGCACTTCTCATAGTGGAGACCAGAGATTTTGGAAGCTGCCTCAATGATTGGGAAAATCAGGTCCGTTTCATAGTTATTCGGCTTGCCCTGCAAAATCTGGGCCATGCGCTCCAGACCCATCCCTGTATCAATGTTCTGCTTGGCCAGGGGGGTCAACTCACCCTCGTCATCCCGGTTGTACTGCATGAACACCAGGTTGTAGAACTCGATAAAGCGACTGTCGTCTTCTAAATCGATATCCTTATCGCCGCGCTCGGGATAAAAGTCGTAGTACATCTCCGAACAGGGGCCACAGGGGCCTGTCGGGCCAGACTTCCAGAAGTTATCCGCTTCGCCCATGCGGCGAATGTGGGTCTCCCGAACGCCAATGTCATTCTTCCAAATGTCGTAGGCTTCGTCGTCGGTTTCAAAGACGCTCACCACCAGATTCTCAACGGGCAGCTTCAGCACTTCAGTAGACAGCTCCCAGGCCCAGGCGATCGCTTCCTTCTTAAAGTAGTCACCGAAACTGAAATTCCCCAGCATTTCAAAGAAAGTATGGTGGCGAGCCGTGCGCCCCACATTCTCAATGTCATTGGTGCGAATACATTTCTGGGACGTCGTTGCCCGGTCCACCTCAGCCTTGCGCTGACCCAGGAATATGGGTTTGAACTGGAGCATTCCCGCGATCGTCAGCAACACCGTAGGATCCTCAGGCACCAGAGACGCGCTCGGCAGCTGCTTATGGGCCTTCGCTTCATAAAAGCTGAGGAAGGTCTGCCGAATCTGGTCGCCGCTGAGGGGGGTAGCCATGGGAAGTAAAGAAGCGGAGGAAAAAATTTACAGTGGTTTCTATTATGTAAGGCAATTGAGCATTCTGTAGGGGGTAAATCCCTGCACCCAAGGTAAATCGTCTCTATTCATGAACCTAAGGCGTCAAAGCTATAAGCTGGAGAGCATATATACAAGGTGCTTCAGCCCTTGAAGCAGCTGTATCAGTCACCGCAATTGACTGATACAGCTGACGCCTGTTCAACACCGGACAAATCTCCAAGTAAGGACTTTGCCATCACAATGGAACAGTTCGATTTGCAAGACATGCATTTCCCTGAGAAGGAAATTCTCAGGAATGTTCGCAAGTTCTATCAATTCTCCGGATGTATATGAAGGGTAGATGAAGTAGTGAAAATATCGATTCTTTCGTCAGGGAAGGAATTTGTATTCCGACTAGGATCGCTAACCTGGGGTTCAAAATTCAACTGCTTTGTCCCCTCGTGATTTAACCTCCGTGCCTCAGCATCTTCTTAGGTCCCCATAGATAGTGTCTATCTAGGTATTACGACCAGTAATGCCTTGAGTCCATATCTAAGACTTAAGCCCTACAGTGCTCCAAAGCGCGTGTTTATAGCCTCTGCATCGCCTTGAGCCCCCATGGAGCATTCCATTTTAATTGTGGGTCATCCCGCCTTTGGTCGGATGATCCAGACGCAACTTCAACCTTTGACCTCCAGCGCAATCGTTCTGGCCCAAAATGCCATGGAAGCAGGGCTGTCCATGCAAGCCCAAGCTCCAGATTTTGTGATCATCCAAGGTGATCGCTTAAGCCTTGCCCAAAGTTGTCTCAACCTTCAAAACCGTAGTAATTTTCAATGGTTCTATAGCCTTCTAGTGGCGGGATGTGAGCCCGGTCTAAACCATGAGACTGCGACCCAATTACATCAGAAAACCCAAGCTTTAGAGCTTGGGGCCGATGCATATCTCAATGTTGATGGAAATTTTAATCAACAGCGATTTCAGCTGGATGCGCCTTACAGTCTTCTACTCAAGGCGCAGCTCAAGATTGGTCTCCAATCTGCTAATCGCTATCGGGATCTCGTTCAAACGAATGACCTACTTTCCACCATCGCCTTGGTGGACCCCCTCACAGAGCTCAACAATCGCCGGGCGCTGGATTGGGATTTACCTCGACAAATTAAGGCCGCCAGGCAGGGCGATCGCCCCTTCTGCCTCTTAATCTTCGACCTGGATTTCTTCAAGCGCATCAATGACAATTATGGCCATTTGGTCGGCGATGTCTCCCTCAAGCTGCTTTCTGCCCGCCTGCGCCACAATCTCCGCGCCAAGGACACTTTGTTTCGCTATGGCGGAGAAGAATTTGTCGTACTCCTAGCCGACACGCCCCACGACGAAGCAGGCGATATTGCCCGCCGTCTCTGTCAAATCATCAGCCAGCAGTCCTTCACGATCAATGACGACTTAGAGCTCTCTCTGACCGTCAGCGTCGGTGTCTCCGAGCTACGAGAAGGTGATGATGCCGATGGTCTCGCCCTGCTTGAGCGGGCGGACCAATGCCTGAGAAAGGCCAAGCAAAGTGGCCGAAATCGCGTCGTGGTCTACAGCTAGCGATCGCAAGGGCTAGTCGTGATGAATTTCTAAATTCAGCGCATAGCGCCCCATCTGGACGCGGTTAGCCCACAGTTCATACTCCACAGACAGAGAAGTCGGTAGCGGGTCCCCATCAAACTCCAACTGGCGAGTAAAGTTTCGCAGCCTCACCTGTCCCCCTTGCCCTAACGATTCATCCTGCAACCAGTACCGGCTCATGCCGTAGATCCCTCGCTCTAGCCAGTGACGATAGCTAAAGCGACCGTTGCTCTGCATGGTCATGATCAAGCGGTAAGGTGATATCTCAAGCCACAGCAAACGAGGCTGTGCCGCCGTAGCAACCCCAGAGCCCGGCAAATCAAACTCCGATAAAGCAGGCTCCGTCAGCAACAGGTGAAAGCAATCATTGCCTTTCTGATAAAGCGTTGCGGCTGTTTCTAATTTGTTATCGAGGCAAAGATCAGAAGACGTTAGCGACAAGCTAATCGGCTTACGAGGGTAAGTGATCATGGAAGGGGAACTTAGAAACAATGTCCGGGCAGCATGGGCTCTGCTCATCCGTACCCTGTCTAGGGAGCAATTCAGGAATCGCTTCAGGATTCGACTCAGTCTCACTTCAAGACCGTGACTGAATTGCGGTTGAGTAGAGCGGCCAAAGGCCTGCGTTTAGCTGCAGCGGAAATTGTCCGCACAACGGTTACACAGTGACCAGCCAAAATGGCTCGTCCTTACGAGGGGCAACCGGGAGGGGGGCAAACTCGGTCGTTCAGGGCTGCTAACGAAATGGGTGCCAGCCAAAGTGGAGGCCAGCAAAACGGTAGGATAGCTACCGTCGCGCCCAGTCTAGCCCAATGGTCAATGCCCTCGTCTTGCTCGAAAACACTGAAGATCAAACGGTCCTTCACATTAATCCTCCTGAGAATGGACTAACGTTCCAGGGCAAGATTCGGGTACCGGGGGATAAATCGATATCCCACCGGGCATTGATGCTGGGAGCCCTGGCTTCAGGCACCACCGAAATCGAAGGCCTCCTAGTGGGGGAAGACCCCCAAAGCACTGCCGCTTGCTTCCGCAAGATGGGGGTCAAGATTTCAGACTTGAATCCTGAGCATGTTGTGGTCGAGGGCGTTGGTCTAGGGAACCTCCAGGAACCCACCAGTGTTTTGGATGCGGGCAATTCTGGCACAACCCTGCGGCTGATGCTGGGTATTTTGGCCTCCCATGGCGATCGCTTTTTCGCGGTCACAGGAGATGACTCACTGCGATCGCGCCCCATGTCCCGCGTGGTCAAGCCACTCCAGCAGATGGGAGCACAAATCTGGGGACGCAAAGACAACAGCCTGGCCCCCCTAGCCATCCAAGGGCAAACCCTGAAACCCAGCCATTATCAATCCCCCATTGCCTCGGCCCAGGTGAAGTCTTGTGTATTGCTGGCGGGCCTAATGACCCCTGGAAAGACCACGGTGACGGAGCCTCACCTCTCCCGCGACCATAGTGAGCGGATGCTGCGAGCCTTTGGAGCCCAAGTGGATGTGGATGCCGCAACCTGTAGCGTCACAGTGACCGGTCCAGCCACCCTTACCGGCCAAAAGGTTGTGGTCCCAGGAGACATAAGCTCCGCAGCCTTCTGGCTGGTGGCAGCAAGCATTGTGCCCGGCTCTGAGCTGGTGATTGAGAACGTGGGCGTCAATCCCACTCGGGTTGGCATCCTCGAAGCCTTAGAAATGATGAATGCCGACATTGAGCGGCTGAATGAACGAGAGGTGGCCGGTGAGCCCGTGGCGGACCTCAAGGTCCGCTATGCCCAGTTAAAAGCCTGCGAGATTGGCGGCGACATCATTCCTCGCTTGATCGATGAGGTGCCTATCCTGGCGGTAGCAGCGGCCTTTGCGGAAGGGACAACGGTGATCAAGGATGCGGCGGAGCTGCGAGTTAAGGAAAGCGATCGCCTAGCAGTCATGGCGAAGCAACTCACCGACATGGGAGCCAAAGTCATCGAGCATCCCGATGGCATGGAAATTACTGGCGGGAGCCCGCTGAACGGAGCCAAGCTGGATAGCTACACGGACCATCGCATTGCCATGAGCCTGGCGATCGCAGCTGCCGTCGCAAAGGGCACAACCACCATTGCCCGTGCCGAAGCCGCCTCCATCTCCTATCCCAATTTCTTCGAAACCCTAGAAGAGGTCTGCCAGACCAAATAGATTCCAACCCTGGTAGGGGCGGGGTCCTCCCGCCCGGCTGTTTGCAATCGCCGAGCATAGGGCGGGAAGACCCCGCCCCTACGTGCATCAATATTTTGAGGGTGTCAATCCATAGAAGCCAGGCTCATACCGCTCTTCTGGTCCTTTACGCCCATCAAGAAATCTAGCTTCTCTAGCATCTCGCCCGCTAACTTAACGAACGCCTTAGCCCCCGACGTCGTGGGATTGCTAATCACCACCGGCTTAAAGGTATCTACCGCTCGCGCCACCTGGGTGTCATTGGGAATTTGAGTCTTGAACACCTGATGCTCAGCAAAATCCTGCTGAACCCGCTTCATCACCTGGTTGTAATAGCGGCTGGTGAACAGATTGCCAGACATGGTGAAGACAATGCCCAGGAGCTCAATATTCATCGGCTCCGGGGCGTCTTCATAATTTTGGCGCAGCCGAGCGATGCGTCGCTGGAGCAGCTGAATGCCTGCGATTGAAAGGGGTTCTGGTTTCGCAGGCAGAATGTAGAAGTCACTGGCCACAAAGCTGCTACGGGTCAGCAAGTTATAGCCTGGCGCACAGTCGAGAATGATGAAGTCGTAGTCCTTTTCAATGGGAGCCAATATCTTCTTAATCAGCCCACTCTCAAAATTGCTCCAGGCTCCCTCAAAGTCTCCGTCTGAGGCAGCACCATCTTCCCCAGCTTGCTTCAGTGCCTCACGGTGGAGCGCAGCAGAGACCATGTAATCGTCGTAGAGGTCCAAGTCGCCGGGTAGCAGAGACAAATCCTTCTGCTGACAAACATAGGAGCGAATCACATCCGCAGTCTCATGCAGCTGGGTGCCTTCCGGCTGGACCACCTGGCTGATCAGCTGCCGCAGGGTGCGCTTTTCCTTGCGGCATTTCACAAAATCCTGGGGAGACATGAGGCTGAGGGTGGCACTGATTTGAGTATCGAGGTCCACGACCAGCACTCGCTTGTTGAAGTTGCGAGCCAGGCAGGCAGCCAAGTTAACGCAGAGGGTGGTTTTACCCACACCGCCTTTCATGTTCGTGGTTGCGATAATTTGGGCCATGGAATCCCTTACACCGGTGGAAGTCTTCAAAGGGGTCAGCTGCAAAGGGAAGATATTTCACCCCAGGGAAACCCAAGCTTTTCAGCTGGCTCAATGGGGATCACTACCTACACGCTGTCAAAATTAGACATATTCTATGGTTTCATGGGCGATCGCGCAGCTTCTTGGAAATCCCATAGATCCCGAGTTGATCTATCCCTATGGGTTTTCCCCTGGATGAGCTAGTAGTCTTTTTTATGGAGTTTTATCCATCTTGTCCAAAGCGCCATGCCTTGCTGGCATTCGCAACCATGCCAATCCATCTTGAACTTACCCAGCCCCAGGAGTCAGGCCAGTGAACGGCAAGCGCCGCGCCCCCCGCAATCGAACGCTCATCCTCAACGAGGGTGAACGGGAAACGCTTGCTCCCCAATTGCTGTCGCTCAATGGGCCTGTAGATTTTGAGACTGTGGGCGATCGCATCCTCCATCACAATCTCTTCGATCTCCTGGGCTGGCTTCCGACCCAATGTGTTGACCTACTCTTTCTCGACCCGCCCTACAACCTGACCAAGTCCTTCAACGGCAAAACCTTCCGCGAACGCTCCAACGACGACTATTACGACTGGCTCGAATCCTGGTTTCCCCAAGTACTCAAGACACTCAAGCCCACCGCCACGGTTTACATCTGCGGTGACTGGAAATCATCGGGAGCCCTCCAGCGCATCGCCGAGAAACACCTCATCGTTCGCAACCGCATCACCTGGGAGCGGGAAAAAGGGCGCGGCGCTAAAACAAACTGGAAAAACTGTTCCGAAGACATTTGGTTCTGCACCGTCTCCAACGACTACAGCTTCGATGCCGAAGCTGTTCGCCTCAAGCGCAAAGTCGTTGCCCCCTATCGCAACGCCCAGCGTCAACCCAAAGATTGGGAGGAAACAGACAGCGGTAACTATCGCCTCACCAGTGCCTCAAACCTTTGGACTGATCTGACCGTGCCTTTTTGGTCCATGCCCGAGAACACCGACCATCCGACGCAGAAGCCGGAGAAGCTACTCGCCAAACTGTTGCTAGCCAGCAGCAACCCTGGAGATGTCATCCTCGATCCATTCCTCGGCTCAGGCACAACGGCTGTGGTGGCCAAAAAGCTGGGCCGACGCTTCATTGGCATTGAGCAGGACTTGACCTACTGCTGCCTGGCGCAAAAGCGGTTGGATCTCGCAGAGAGCAATCCCACAATTCAGGGCTATGAAGATGGCCTGTTCTGGGCTAGGAATGCGCTTTAGCTTCGACTCCACAGAGCTGTTCAAAGCTAGGACAATTGCAACACCACCTGGTCATCCACCAGAGTATTAAGCGTTAGGACATCCTCTACCGTCATGCGCAGGAAGCGATCGCCATCGACGCGGAAGAACACCTGAATCCGATCCACTCCCGGATTGCCAAAGGGGTCCAGGTTAATCACCCTGGATCCATCCTTATCGTTCAAGGGCTGCACTGCCGATTGCCCCGTAGCCAGACTGCGTGTGATGAGGCGATCACCATCGAAGTAAACCTCCGTCGTGCTGGTCTCCGCCCCCAGTTCTCCCAGCACCACCTCGATGCCCGGCTGATTCTCCACCGAGGCCCCAAAGGTAAACATCACCGGCTCCGGCATGGGATAGGACTGCCCGGCCTGAATAATGGGATGCCAATCATGGCCGTTAATGCGGTTGTTCCAATAGCGAATGCCGTAGCGGTGATAGAGGAAGTCCTTGATTTCGATGCCTTGGGCCAGTTGTAGGGCTCCCTGGGCGATCGCTTCGAAAGGGCGATCGCTGCGAATCTTGCCTTCCTCAAAGTAGCCCTTGAGCCAATCTTGCACCGCCGGAATCTGGCTCGTACCACCAACGAGTAAAACCCCTTCAATATCATCAACCTTCACGCCTTGGCGGCGGGCCTGCTGGAGCACCTGCTCCATCGCCTTATCCAGCTGTTCAAAGAATCCCTTCGACCGCAGCAACGCTTCAAACTGCTCGCGACTAGCCTTCAATTCATAGCTTTCAAAACTCTCGTCATCAAAATAGGTCTCGCTGGCATCCTGTTGAAGCGATAGGGAAATCTTCATGCGCTCCGCCAATCGCGTCACCAGGGGCGTGGGTTCAAAGCCATGCTGCTGGCCCAAAGCCTCCGCCAACCAGCCATCCAAATCCGTCCCGCCCAGGTTCTGTCCTGCCTTAGCCAGAACCTTGGCCACCTCCACCCGCTGAGCCGACTGCTCAGAAAAATCCTTCTGGCCCCACTTAAGTACAAACCCCGTGGCCTTTTTAACCTGCTCCCGCTCCAGCTGCACCAGAGACAGATCCAAGGTTCCCCCACCAAAATCGACGACGAGGAGTAAATCGCAATCTGCCATGCCGTAACCCAGCGCCGCCGCCGTGGGCTCATCCAGCATGCGCACATTCTCTACCGCATCCCCCAGAGCGGAACCAAGCCAGTGGCGGTAAGCCTCAAAGCTATCCACCGGAACGGTCACGACCAGGGAATCCAACGGCAGGGGCACCTGCTTCACCGCCGACAGGGTCTGTTGCAAGAAGGCTTCACCAATGGCCTCGAAGCTAAGACTTTTGCCATCCAGCTCGGGCAAAAAGCCCTGCACATCGGAGCCAATGCCCCGCTTGAAGCCTCGGAAAAAGCGGGGGTCATTCTTGAGATCAAGGCCGCGATCGCGCACTGCCTGGCCAATAACAGTCCCTTCCTGCTCCCAATAAACCAAACTGGGCACCAGGGGCGGGCTCCCGCCCTGGGACAGACTTACCCCCGGTAAAGCCACCGTCTCCGCTTGCTGCGTCACTGGATTCCAGCGAGCAACCACTGTGTTGCTCGTGCCAAAGTCAATTGCGAGGCTCATGGGCGATGGCGATGTAGAGAGGAGTAAACAGCCGCAACGATTCTTAAAAAAGAACAATGCTTGAGAATTGTCTCATTTCTTCAGAATCAAAGATGTTCTTCGTTAGAGGTTGTTTGAAAATTCGGCCAAGCGTCAAATTTGCAGCTTGAATCAAGCCCACATCATGTGGATTCCGTTGTCTGCGACGCACCGCAGAGTCATTTGCTACAGCCAAATGTCTTTTCAAACAACCTCTTAAACCAATAGCAAGAATTCAGGTTGAACGAAGCTGCCAAAATTCTCTCTCTAATTAAAATCTGAATCGCAGTCCTTAACGGATAGATCGAATTTCTTCCACAAAATAAGCTGAACTTTCATTTCAGACTTCCCTCTTCCGCGTTAACTCTTTTTGCGGTTCGCCCGATCTACAAATCCTTGGGGTATCAATGATTCAAGGCCAGTCTGAACTTTGCAGAGATCAACATTTTCATCGCTGCTCCAGACCGTTCTGAACTAACAAAGCTCTCCCCCTTGCAGCTCAGGGTCTACTGATTCCCAGCAAGGCAAAGTTCTCAAAGGCTATTTCCTTTGAATAACCCAGGAAATCTCTTTAGTTTTGTTTGAGTTTTATTACATTCTTCCATCGCGCAAATGGTGGCTTGGCCCATGAACTTCAGCAACCAACTTGTCCGCCTAATTCTCGACTTTTACCGTGAGGACCCCGAAGAGTATCGGGCGATCGCCGTTCTACAAAACTGCCATCTCTCCCGCCGCTGGGGCACCTTGCGCATCACCTGCGATGACGCCCGCACCGCCGAAGACTTAATTCGCGCGATCGACTGCATTCGCGAACCCGTTGCAAAACTCCGCCTTGCCAAGCGAATGAAGATCTTGGTCGATGGTGTGTTTACCCAGGTTTTTCCCGTCAATGCTCCGGGCTACGGCGTAGATACAGCAGCTCCCCAATGGGGTAAATCAGGCTTCTTTTTCTAAGATCGCCATTGGGGTTTCGAACCAAAGTCTGTGGGCGTTTACAAAATCAAGTCACCGCTCTTTCGTTAAGGCTTCCAGCATTCAGGTCAGAAAGCCATCACTGCCCTTCGCCTAGTCTCGCTGAAAGCCGGTTAAGATAGAGACAGTATTGTTTTTGGCAAGTTCATGGCTAAGCGTCCTAACTTCGAGTCCTCCCAGCTGATGGTTCGCGCAGAAGAGCTAATCAGCGCTGCGTCCAACCGCTACCGCATCACGGTACAGGTTGCCAACCGCGCCAAACGCCGTCGCTATGAGGACTTCGAGAGCAATGAAGACTCCGGCATTAAGCCCGTCATGCGCGCCATCATCGAGATGTCTGACGAACTCACCCAGCCCGAAATTATCGGCGACTAGTCCTCTGGATATTTTGACAAGTTGATGCTGAGCAACTTCAAGAGGGCCAGTGCATTTATAAATGCACTGGCCCTCTTGCTATATCCACGGTCTTTTAAGCCATCAAACTCCCAGCCTCCCGTGATGTATCTGTCCGCAGCAATGCAGACAGGCTTGGGGCCATTGCACCAGTAATGACAGCCACAGCCAGCCGCGCGTGACCTTCAGTAAGATGAAAGAGCCCCGGCAAGGTAGCCAGTCATCGCCACAACACCGAAACAACTCCCATGGGAAAACGACTACATCCTTTTTTGATGCGATCGCGTTCTGGGCCCCCAGCAATCGTTCCCCCTCAACTCCATCGATGGCTCTCCGCAACCCTCATCGGTGCCATGATGGCCATCTCCACCGTCGTCGTTGCAGCAGAACTGCCTCACATCACTCCCAAAGCTCCATCCCGCGAAGCCAACAGTCTCCAGGTCAGTCAACGTAGTCGGCGCCAAGATATCTGGCAAGAAGTCCAGGAGCAACTTCCCAATCTGCCATTGGAAAACCAATACATCAGTAGCGTGACCGGCGAGGTCAGCGAAAGTAACACCTTGGTGCGGCGAATGATTGAGTATCACAACTTTCGGAAGGGGCGATCTCCCCGCTCCCGCTTTGACTGGAAGTTGACCCTGGCTGACTACCTAGGCATCCATGAAGTCATGCGGGAATCGACCTACCCCAGCATCGGCAAACTCACAACCAATCCCATTGCAGGGGATAGAGCGGCAGTCCGGGCCATGGACCGTCAACAACGAGAACAGCTGATCAACACAATCGTCAGTCTTTACGATCCGCGTATTCCTGCGGCTTTCTTTGAACCAGCTCCCCCCCAAGAAGAGACAGAGCCCGCCCCAGAGCCCATACAGCCCAACCGTCCAGTCGAAGAAACGTCCCCTCGCCCAGCTCCACCGCCCCTCGCTGAGCCAGGTGCAGCTGACTTACTTCGCCCCCGGCCTTAACCAAACCTCCTTCAACCTGTGGCATTCTCTTCCCCAAGTCATGACTGACATGCCAGCCGCCCGCGATCGCCCTTCCAGAGCTATCCCACCCACAGACCGGCTTGTGAAAGAAGGGAATGGCTGGCGACTGGGCCGGGACCCTAGCCGCTCTGTTTTCCAAGGACTCGTGGGAGGTCAGGGCTGGGGCTTTGAACTGACGGCTCAAGAACTCGATGACTTCTGCCGTTTGCTCCACCAGCTAGCTGAAACAATGAGGCACATGCAGGGAGAACTCATGGAGGAGGAACGCCTCTGCTGCGAGGCTGAGAGCAATTGTCTATGGCTGGAAGTCGAAGGATTTCCTCAAAAATATGGCCTACGACTGATTCTGACCCAGCAACGGGGAGCAGAAGGAGGTTGGCCCGCAGAAGTTGTACCAGACTTAATTCGTGCAGCTCAGTCACTGCAAGCATTCTGACAAGGCAGATTCCAGAGCTCAGACAATTTCTTAGATTTCTCGGTTACTGTGCGAAAGGCTGTGATATGCTTGTGTTCGCGTCAACGGGGCGTAGCGCAGCTTGGTAGCGCACCACTTTGGGGTAGTGGGGGTCGTGGGTTCAAATCCCGCCGCTCCGATACGTTAGTTTGAAAGATAGAAAATCCCCACAAGAATCCCTTGGGAGCATAGGTTCCCAAGGGATTCTTGTTTGCACATCGTTCAATCCTCTGGGCAACGAGCTGCCCACGCTCAACTCACTAATGTGAGTTGAGCGTAAAAACCAACCAGATTTACTCAACGGCAGGAACAGGAGCATCAGCTGGGGCAGAAGTCCCCTCAACTGGAGCTGCACTGTCAGGAGCATTGGTCGCATTCGCCATCTGCTGAATTTGATCCTTGTACTGGTCAGGGGCTAAAGCCATAGCCTGCTCAAACAGGGGCTCATAAACGCCGTTGTCCTTGCCTTCAGTCTTGAAGACGATCGCCTTAGCCAACACAGGACGGAAATCCTGGGCGTTCTTCTCCTGAACCTCGTCATAAACCGAAACCGCTTCGTCATAGCGCTTTTGCTCAGTGTAGACCTGACCCAAAATCAATTGAACCGAAGACTCATCGATAGTCCCTGGCTTAGCTTCATTCGCCTCGGGGGCAAGCTTAAGCGTGTCCTGGAGTAAGCTCACCGCCGCAGTGGGGCGGTTCTCCTGGAGCAGTAGGGCAACAAGACCTTGTAGCGCATTGAGGTTGCCAGGGTTAGCCTCTAGCAACGTACGGTAGGTTTGGGCAGCGCCTTCGCGATCGCCCGTCTGTTGCTTCACTTGGGCGAGCAAAACGGAATAATCCCCCGTATCTTGATTGAGCTCTGCAAATTTCTCCAGGTGGGGAATGACCGCCTCAATTTCGCCCAACTGTAGGCGAATATCCATCAAACTACGCAGGGCTGTCTGGTTCCCAGGCTCTCGTTGCAGAACCAGCTCAAAGCCCTTAGCTTGATCTCGCAACAGCTGCTCTTCATCGTTGGACAGGTCTGTTTGTCCCTCCGCCTCAGCACCCACCGGAGAGCGCTGAAAGGCGTTGCCCAGCAGCGGTGCGATAGATAGACCCAGGAAGGAAATCACACAGACCACCAAAATGGATTTGATGAGCCAGCCGCTACTCCGCTTATTTGCCACGTCCTTACCTCTATGGAACTCAGATGGGGTCGATCTAAGACCTCTTGTGAAAGAAACGAGTTCCCACTCATATCCAACCAGAGGTCCACAAAGTCAATTTGACTATTATTGTAATGTGCTTATTTTGAACCAAGCTGCGCCTACGTCAACCGATTCAGGCACTTTAGCGGACAAAGCATGAGACCCCACATAGATAACGCACAGCCATGATGGAGCTCGATCTTCATCGGGGAACCAAGTCGTAGCGAGTCAATTGCGACCTCAGACAGGAAGCAATACTCAGTATTCTTCAAGGGAAGATGTTGTTTTTTAACTCATTTATATAAAAGTTTTCGGATTGCACAGATTTTTTTCTGGATTAGAGAGTTATTGGTGGGCAAACTAGGTCAAGGGGATATAGAGGCCCCTTCCTGGGTTATCCCATCTGAGTGCTACCCTATATGCTGTGTTTAGCGTGCTTGCACGACTTGACCCGTGGGAACACTTAGTTACTTGAGTCACTCCCGTATTATTAGTCATCTTCCTGTTGCCTCTTAGATAAGGCGTCATCCCTATTACTACGACAATGTTAATCATTGACGGCGTAAGGGCTAACGATCCCTTATTGATTTATTTAGCGGTTCACGTAATATCTTCCGGTCCCATGACAGCTAAGACAGCAGCGACAGCAGCCCCTAGCGAAACCTCCAACGGTGCAGACCCCAATGCTGCGCCGTTTCGCCAAGAACCGATTCCGAAGCCCAGTGAGCCGATGCAGTTTCGTGCCATTGGCTTGGTGCGGGGTAAGTATCATCCCTCCGAAGAGCAAATCACCAAGGGCAGCATTGTCACCGAAGATGGTGCAACCCTTGATGCTGTGCTTCTCGGCCGCATTATGAGCTTGGTCAAAAAGCACATCAATCTAGAAGACGAGCACCTTTGGGTCGTCTATCCTCGTACACCGGAGCGTGAATCTCAGCTCCATGTGCAGGTTGTGGGTGTGTGGGAACCCGAGACACTGCAAAAGGAAATCTTCAAGGAAGAAGAGGTCCAGCCCAGTGAGGACGGCTTGGCCCGTCCCATGCGCCCCAAGCCTCCCATTAAATCCACCTCTGACTTGGAAGATGGCTTCTTCTCCGTGCGCGGTGAAGTTGTCTACCAGTCCATGGAAAAGGAGAGCGTGGTCGTCAAGATCAAGCAGGCTCCTCGGGCCGATGGTAAGAGCCGCGGCTTTAAGCTCAATCTCAAAGGTAAGCTTGGCCCCAAAGCCGCTCACCATTTTTGGGACTTGAAGGTTGCTCGCAAGGGCGATGAGCTTGTCATCACTGGCGGTAACTGCATTGGGGCCATTCCCCAGAAGCGCAGCACCGGCCGCAAGGGTGGCGGCGGGGGTCGTCGTCCCGGTGGCAGTGGCGGTCGTCGTCCTGGCGGACGTCCCGGTGGCAACAGCCGTCCTCAGCCTCGTGCTGGTGGTGGCGGTGGTGAGCGTCGTGCTCCCGTGCCCAAGCCCATGAAGAAGAAAGCAGCACCGGCTCCGGAAACTGCTGAATAGGCTGTTTGACCGACAGCATTAAGTTCAAAATCGATAACCGCTAACCCAGCGCCTGGAAAAGAATTCTTTTCCAGGCGCTTTTTGCTGACAACCTTGCGAATGAACAGCCGTGCGTTCGCAACCGTTCAAATTAATGGCCGTCGGGCATCGGCATCGGAATCGAATTTAACGGTATCGGGCGGCTTGGAATCCAACGGCTAGGCAGGGCCTATGGCTTCCACTGCCGCTTCTAGCGCGATCGCCATATGGGTCCAATGGGTCCCTCCTTGAACAAATACGTTGTAGGGCTCCCGCAACGGACCATCCGCCGAGAACTCCGACGTACTGCCATCAATGAAAGTCCCCCCCGCCATAACCAGCTGACTGTCATAGCCGGGCTGCTCGCCAGGAACGGGCTCCACATAGGCATCAATCGGGGAATGTTGCTGAATCGCCTTGCAAAAGGCAATGAGCTTTTCAGGGCTGCCTAAGCGCACAGCTTGGATAATGTCCCGGCGTTTCTCAAAAGGAGTGGGATTGACTTCGTAGCCCAGGGCATCAAACACATGGGATGTCAGGTGGGTGCCCTTAATTGCCTCAGCAACCATTTGGGGAGCCAGGAACAGTCCTTGGAACATCACACGAGTCTGATTAAGGGTTGCTCCCCCCTCACTGCCCACGCCTGGTGCAGTAAGGCGACAGGCACAGGTTTCAACGAGGTCTGCCCGACCGGCAATGTAGCCCCCGGTGGTTACGATGGTGCCACCGGGGTTTTTGATTAGGGAGCCAGCCATCAGATCTGCTCCCACCATGGTGGGCTCGCGATCTTCAATGAACTCGCCGTAGCAGTTATCCACGAAGCAAATCACGTTGGGGTTTTGACGCTTGACGCTAGTGATGATGCGTTCCACTTCGTCAATGGAAAGGCTGCTGCGCCAGTCATAGCCGCAGGAACGCTGAATATGGACCAGGCGAGTGTGATCGCTCACTGCCGTCTCTAGCGCCTCCCAATCCATCTCCCCCTGCCCAGTCAAGTCAAGCTGGCGATAGCTGACCCCCCAATCCTTGAGGGAGCCCTGATGTTCCCCTCGCAGACCAATGACCTCTTCCAAGGTGTCGTAGGGCGGCCCTACCACAGCCAGCATTTCGTCACCGGGACGCAGAATGCCATACAGCGCAGTAGAAATTGCATGGGTTCCAGAGACAAATTGCACGCGGGCGATCGCCGCTTCTGCCCCCATTATTTCGGCAAACACTTGGTCTAGAACCTTTCGCCCCAGGTCATCATGGCCATATCCCGTCACACTGGAGAAATGATGGGCTCCCACCTTATGATTTCGATAGGCCGTCAAGATACGCCGGAGATTGCCCTTGACCTGAGCGTCAATTCCCGAAAAGATTTGTAACAGTGCCTCCTCTGCCTGGCGAATATGTTGACCTCCAGAGCTGTTCATCAATTCCCTTTTTACATTCTTTAAAAGCGAGACGAGCAGCGAGCGACCCCCAGGATGCTTCCCCCAAGATGATCGTCGTTTGCTGCGCAACTACCCAGTATGCAGCAAGGTGGCAGCAGCTTGTCGTGCGGTCCATCCCCTCTGGTATCTAGGTCCTAGGAATAGCGATTTTCGGTGAATCGCTCCTATGTTCCAGGTAATGGATGCTTGTCGTACTTTCCTCATTTAATGACTGCTGTAATACCCAAACCCCCAAGCCCAACCTCGAATCTCAAACCCACCTGGCCGACGATCCTCTTTCTGGGAGGAATGCATGTGGGTGCTTTATTTGCATTCTTACCCGGCAACTTTAGCTGGAAAGCTGTTGGTGTAGCAGTCTTCCTCCATTGGTTGACGGGTTGCCTAGGCATCACATTAGGCTGGCACCGACTGATTTCCCATCGCAGCTTCAGCACTCCAAAATGGCTGGAGTATTTCTTTGTGTTTTGCGGCAGTCTGTCTTGTCAAGCCAGCCCGATTGAATGGATTGGTCTCCATCGCCATCACCATGCCCACTCCGATGAGGAGATGGACCATCACAATTCCAATCTGGGCTTCTGGTGGAGCCATATTGGTTGGATGTGCTACGACATTCCTGCAAAGCAGCAGTTGGACCGCTACACCCGCGATATTGCCAACGATCCGGTTTACCTGTTCTTTGATCGCTTCTTTCTGCCACTGCAAATCCTACTGGGCGTCGGATTGTTTGCGATCGGCGGCTGGTCTTTCGTTGTGTGGGGCATCTTCGTGCGCCTCGTTGCGGTCTACCATTGCACTTGGTTCGTGAACAGCGCCACCCACAAGTTCGGCTATCGCACCCATGATTCCGGCGACAACTCTCGCAATTGCTGGTGGGTTGCTCTCCTGACCTATGGCGAAGGCTGGCACAACAATCACCATGCCTTCCAATACTCTGCGCGCCATGGCTTGCAGTGGTGGGAGATTGATGTCACCTGGATGATCATCAGCGTTCTGAGACAGTTAGGCCTCGCAACGAAGGTGAAGTTGCCTAACATCTAGGCTTTAGCTGTCTTCGCCGGGAAAGGTTAGATCGCTCAGACGCCCCCCGTAATTAGGGCAAAAGAAAGGAGCAGCGCTTATTTCAGTGCTGCTCCTTTCTTTTGCCCGAAGACTTCATACCAAATGTGGACCTAGGGCACCTGTTAAGGTCTCAAACTCGAAGCCTAGCGCTCTAAGCGCTCTAGCCAGCTTTGACACCTCTAAGCTGTTACAGCGAGGGGCATAAGTTCCAAACCGAGTAGCCGCAGCATCTTAGCTTCCAGCTCTTGTTTAGCAACAGAGCTTTGCTGGAGCAAGGATCCAGGAGAAGCCGGACTGACACCAGAATGGAGCGTTACGAAAGTATTAAGCTGCCGGAACACTCGCTCAATTTCAACGTCTTCAAGGTACAAGCCCTCTACAACTGCATTTAGATCAGCATCTTCACTTGCGGAGAGTGCTCGCCCTGGGGCTGCCACGAGGCGTAGGCGATCGCGATATTCGTGCAACAGTTGCCGAAGATGGTACTGAGCAAACAAAGATAGACCCATTTCAATCATCGCTGGGATAGCAATCCTAGGGGAATTAGGCAATATTCCTCTGAGGAGACTAAAGGAGTATCACAGGCAACATTACCTTTGCCTGTGATCGTCGTCGTATCTAGCTGAGTTAATCGGGAAACGCAAGGATTCTACGATCAATTACTCATTTCTAAATCTGGCGTCAAAAATATCTATCAAGCCCAAGCTCTCAGGGGCTCAGAGCAGATCAGGACAGCAGAAAGCTTAAGGAGTTATGTTACGATCCAAAAGTTTTGAAGAAGTTACTTCGTAATCTGTAACAATTTTCAGAATTGCTGCCCAGAACAGGAATTGCATGACTACTTCGCTTCCGGTAGAGCCCCGCGTTTCCCAAGCGTTTCCCAAACCAATCGCCCCTCCCCTTGACCCCAATTTAAAACTGCGGACTGTGATTCGGTCTCTACCCGCAGAAGTATTCGAAAAAGATACTGGTAAAGCCATCAGCATGATTGCCATCAGCGTAATCAGCGTAGCTGCTTCCTACGCGCTGCTAGCAGTTTGCCCTTGGTATCTACTGCCTTTTGCTTGGTTCCTGACTGGCACCGCGCTGACTGGTTTCTTTGTGATTGGCCATGACTGCGGCCATCGCTCTTTCTTTAAGAACACCAAGGTCAATAACTGGGTGGGGCACATTGCTTTCCTACCTTTGATTTACCCCTTCCACGCCTGGCGCATTCTCCATAACCATCACCACAAGCACACCAACAAGCTTGAGGAAGATAACGCTTGGACGCCCATGTTGACGGAGACCTACGACAAGACTCCTAAAGCATTGCAGTGGGGTTACCACCAGGTACGCGGTTGGTTCTGGTGGATTGGCTCCATTGGCCACCAGCTGAGCCGCCACTTCAACTGGAAGCAGTTTGAAGGCAAGCAGCGTGAGCAGGTGCGTTTCTCAGCTCTGTTGGTTCTCGTGACCATGGCGATCGCCTTCCCCGTCATGTTTGCAACTTTGGGTGCCTGGGGCGTCTTCAAGTTTTGGTTTATGCCCTGGGTTGGCTACCACTTCTGGATGAGCACCTTCACCATCGTTCACCACACCGCTCCTGATATCCCTTACCGTTACGCAGCAGATTGGCATGAGGCTGAGTCTCAGCTCGCTGGCACTGTGCACTGCAAGTATCCTGCTTGGGTTGAGTTCCTCTGCCACGACATCAACGTTCACATTCCCCACCATGTGAGCACCGGCATCCCCTCTTACAAGCTCCGTCAAGCCCATGCCAGCTTGCAAGAGAACTGGGGTCCCCACTTGATTGAAAGAGAATTCAACTTCGCCATGATGAAAGAGATTGCAGAGCGCTGCCACCTCTATCACCCCGAGAACTATTACGAAAGCGTTCCGGCCTATGAGCGACGCTCCAAGGCTGCATAAGCAGCTGCTTACACGGACATCTATCTACCCGATAGTTGAGATAGGTCTAGTAATCAGACTTACAAATTGAATGGGAAAAGCGCACAATGGAACCATGGAGTTCTAAAGTGCGCTTTTTCTTTGGCATTCTGTGACCCAGATTCGGCCCCGCCCATTCTGCGGCTTTGGCCAAGCTTTAGAGCTGACGATTCATCTATCCAGACCCTGTGAGGCTATGTTCCAACGGATTTTGATCTGCACGGACCTAGGCGACGGCATCAATCGCTTGGTCAACTTTATTCCCCAGCTCGCCACCGCTGGAATTAAGCAGGTGACGTTCTTGCACAGTGCGCCCTTGGATGATGACTGTGAGATCCCCAAGGAAGACCAGGCGGCTGTCCAGCGAGCGAAGGATATCTTGGCACCGGCGATCGCAGCCCAAGTTCCAGGCATCGAAGTGGCGGTGGAAGTGGACTCCGGCGGTCCCAAAGAAGCCATTATCACCATGGTGAAAAAGTACGACTCCGAGTTGGTGCTGTTGGGAGCTCCCATCCGCAGCCTCCTAACCCAGAAAATGTTTGGTAGTACCTCTTCCGCCCTGGCTCACCAGCTCAAGCGTCCCCTCTTGATCATGCGGCCCCCGGTGGTCTCCACCTATATGGTTCAAGAGCTGAAGTTGCGCTGTGAGAACCTGTTCTCCAGTTACCTCATTCCCTACGACGGCAGTGACTCAGCCAATCATCTGTTAGATGAAATCAAGCAACAGGTCACGAACAATCCGAATAACTGCCTCAAAAACTGCATCCTAGTTTGGGTGATTGAAGCTGGGGGGCGTTTCCCAAAAGCCGACCCCGAGGGTAAGGCAGAAGCCACGCTGGCTAAAGCCAAGGCTGATTTAGAAGGCGTTGGTCTCAATGTGACGACCCAGGTTCGACGAGGGGCGCTGATGGATCAAATCATGACTGCTGCGACGGATGAGGATATTAGTGCGATCGCCATCTCCGATCGCAAAACAAATCGCCTCTTAGACTGGTCAGTTCCTAGCTTCGGCGCCCAAGTTCTCCGCCAATCCTGGCACCCCGTCCTGTTTTTCCCCCCCGCCTAAACTCAGTATCAAACTGAGATATTAAAAGTTAAAGGCCCTGCTGAAGAGAGATTTCAGCAGGGCCTTTAATATTTCAGACAAGAAGTTAGGCACTCGCCGGCTGGGGTTCTTCATCATCGCCATCCCCTCGAGATGGCACTCGGTTACCATCAATCCCAGTCAGAGTATCCAAATTCTGCTGAACCTGGGGCTTAATCCGATCCAACTCTCCCCGCAACATGTTCTTACTGAGCGTTGGCTGTCCCTGCCCTTGCCAACCCCGACCAGTAATCACCCACTGTTTCATCAAGCTGCATTGGGCCTTATTAATCTTCGTCGTCAGCACATGGGCACAACGGCGAGGCTCTTCAAGGGCAAAGAACAACACTCGATATTCCCCTTGCTCTGCCAAAAGCTCAGCAAAACTCTGGCCATGCTTAGACTTTAAATCCAAGAAGCAGGTTAACCAACGCGCCTCTTGATCCTCGTGATAGAAGCGATTGTGCAACGCAGTTAGCCACATCAGCATGGGATGGGGCGCCATGGTGCAAAGGAAGTTGCGATACACCTGGGTATAGAGGCGGCTGACCTTCAGCTGCTGGATCTCAGCCTTGGGCAACATCACCCACAGAGTTGGCTTGGGGCCTTGGCTCGTCTTGAGTTTTTGAGGGAAAACAATGCGCGCCGTAGGTTTATTTTTAGGCCAAGCCTGAAGTAAACAAATCTCGTCAATGCTGGGGGGATTTTTCTGATTGTCCTCAGGGTTGGACTTCACCACTGGCAAGCGAGCCAGCGTAGCCTGAATGCGATGGCCAATCTGACGGCCTACCCCAAATCGCTGCTCCAATGGCTTGAGTCCATCGAGAATCTCCGACATATTAGCCGGGCGATTCTCTGGCTTCTTCTCTAGGCAACCGTAAATCAGAGCACTGAGACTCTGGGGAAGCTTGAGGTGAGAAGCAACCTCGCTGAACTGGCGCGGCGGCATGGAGTGATGGGCCTTGTACCAGCCACCGAAGGTGTGGTTTTCGGTATACACGGGTAATTTGCCCGTCAAGCTCTGGAACATAACAATGCCCAGGCTGTAGATGTCAGACCTGAGGGTAAGTTCCTGGCCCTCCATCTGTTCTGGAGAGGAGTAGGCCAAGGTGCCCATAAAGCCCTGGGTCTGACTGGCATCTTCTTGGATCAGTTTAGCGATGCCAAAGTCCAGGACCTTGGTCAGTTCACCCATTGTTTCGTCGGGAGTAACCAGAATATTGCTGGGCTTAATATCCCGGTGAATGATGGGGCAGCGCTTGCCATTAAGCACAATGCCCTCATGGGCTGCTTTGAGGCCCAGGCAGGTTTGGCGAGTAATGCCGAGGAAGCGGGGTAGGGCTAAGGGCTCATTACTGAGCAGGCTGCTCAGACTTTCACCTTGGAGATACTCCATTACGTAGAAAGGAATATCTTGCTCATCGACGCCAAAATCGCTGACGCGGACAATATGGATGCTTTCTTGGCCTAGGTGGGCGCAGGTCTGGGCTTCGGTGAAAAAGCGCTCCCGCATCTTGTCCCCCAGCAAGGCTTGGGAGAGAAATTTGACGGCGACGGCCCCCCCGAGCTTGGCATGGCGAGCCAGGTAGACTCGGCCCATAGCGCCCTTGCCCACCAGCTCGATCAGCTCATAGCGATTATCGAGGATGCGTCCGATATTTGGATCTGCCGGTGCCATAGCAAGACTCGCGCACTGCGTATCAAAGTGAAGCGTTAGAAGCGACGATGGGAATAGAACAACACTGAATCAAGCAATCCAGCGTGAAGCAGTATTTCCCCAAACCAAAACCAACTAGGACTTTTTAATTTTTACCCGGAGTCAATAGGTTACTCCAGGTAGATCAGAAAGTCTCTAGATCTCGCCTAAGCAGTATCTCCAGTCTGGCTTACCCCAGGGGCTCCCCAGCAATTATCCTGCTTAGCAATCAAAGGTCAAGCACCATCACCTCACTGCGATTTTATAGTTCCCGTTTAAAGGCAACTTGAGCCAAAAGACCAGAGCCTAGGGGGAGTAATTCTAGACCCGCTCAAAGACTGCTTCTGCGATAGTACCGAGGCGATGACTCGCCATCGTTGCACTGGAAAATTGATAGGAATTCGCATCTAGACGGACCAGGCTCTCGAAGGTGCTACGGCTTTGGGAGTCATTCAAAGCCCAGGAGCGTTGCGTGATAGTTTTCTCACCAATGACCCCTTCACCTTCCATTTTTCCAATTTCGCTGTGTTCTAGCAAAAAGGTATAGCGCCGCCCTGGTTCGGTTAAGCGCCCCCGGTAGCGCCAGATGAGATCATCGCGATCGCCATCTTGAAAGACAAATTTGGTCACCATGGCAAACCAGGAGTCTTCACTCCAGGAGATCATGGTTTTCCCTTGAAATGGCAGGGTGGAGCCATCAGGGTTAATCCAACTCCCCTGGGAATTCCAAATGCCAGTTTCTAATAAAAACGAGTGTGCCACTCGAACTATCCTCAGCGCCCTGTGTGCCCATGCTAGCACGCAAATTTTATACTCTTTTCGAGAGTGAACTGCCTAGGCCAATTCACCTAATACTACTGCTCGCAGGGCACCTGTAACAGCGGGCATATTGCCCGGTAATCCTTGGTGATTCCAATGGGCTAGAACGGCAAAGGCGATCGCCTCTTTATAGTCAGCATTCAGCCCCGCTTCATTGGTGGATTGCAGGGCAACACCCGGTAAATGATGGCTTAGACGCCTTAACAAATAGCCATTGCGTACACCGCCCCCACAGAGCAGTAGGCGATCGGGCAACTGAGGCAAGCTATCCCGGTAGCTGTTTGCAATGGAGCAAGCCGTCAGCTCGGTGAGACTCGCCAATAGGTCTGCATCTGCGAGGTCTCTAGCTGTGGCTTGAGCCAAACATTGCTCCCAATAGGTCCAGCCAAACAGCTCGCGGCCCGTGGATTTTGGGGGTGACTGGGCGAAGTAGGGATGGTTGAGCCATTCCGCAACCAGACTTTCGTCAGGCTTGCCTTGGGCTGCCCAAGCTCCATCAGCGTCATAGCTCAGTTCGCCTTTAGACAGGCGTTGCACGGCCAGATCGAGGAGACTGTTGCCCGGCCCGGTGTCCCAGCCAAGGACCTGTTGTTGCCAGCCCGGGTTTGAAGTGGGGGGCAGATAGGTGACGTTGCCGATACCACCAATGTTTTGGATGCAGCGATGTTCGGTGGGGTGACCCAGTAGATAAGCATCGACTGGAGGGACGAGCGGGGCACCTTGACCGCCAGCGGCAATGTCGGCAACGCGGAAGTTGGAAACAGTGGGGATGCCGGTGAGGTTTGCAATCAAGGCACCCCGACCTAGCTGAAGAGAATAGCCCATGACGCCATCAGCGGCGGGGCGGTGGAAGAGGGTTTGGCCATGGGAGCCGATTAGGTCAGCGGGGGGATGGCCTTGGTTGACGGCGATCGCAGCTTCAGCAAAGGCCTTCGCAATGGCATCATCCAGCTCCGCCATGGCTTCCATTGAGATGGCTTCCCCACTGCAAACCGCCAAGATCTGCTCCCGGAGAGGCTCGGAAAAAGGATGAACCAAGCCATTCACCAAATGAACCTGGAGGTCGGTTTGGCCACCGGAAATTTCGACGAGGGCAGCGTCAATACCGTCTACGGAGGTGCCGCTCATGAGACCGATGATGCGGGGCATGGGATTTCTTTGCTCTACTTGCGATCGCCATGGGTTACCCCAGGGCCATACCTATTAAATCGCGGTTAGAGGTTGTTTGAGAATTCGGCCTAGCCCTTCTCCTCTGCCAATTGCTCGATCGCGCTGGTATCCCCAATGACCACCATCACCTGTCCCTTGTGCAGTCGCTGGTTGGGATTGGGATTAATTTGAAAATGGTTTTTGTCTTCGCCCAGGGCTAAGAGATTGAGGCCAAAGCGACTGCGCAGGTTCAGCTCCGCGATGGTTTGACCGTCAAACTCATTCGGTACCGTGATCTCGACAACGCTGTGCTCCTCGTCCAGAATCAGGCGCTCCAAAATGTTGGGACGGGTGAGGGAACGGGCTAGGTTGCAGCCCATCTCATGTTCAGGAAAGACAACGCGGTCAGCCCCAATTTTTTGCAACAGCTTGCCATGGACATCGTTGGAGGCTTTGGCCACCACGTGGGGCACGCCGCCCTCTTTGAGGTTGAGGGTGGTGATGACGCTCTCTTGGATGTAATTGCCAATCGCCACAATCACCGTGTCGAATTCAAACACCCCGGCTTCCTTCAATGCCATGGGCTCCGTGGAATCTAGCTGTACGGCATGGGCGGTGTACTGCTCCGCGATCGCCTGGGCAACAAGCTTTTCGCTGGTATCAATACCCAAGACATCATGGCCCAGCTGATGGAGCGTTGAGCAAACGGCACGGCCAAAGCGCCCCAGACCAATCACGGCGTATTGATGGTTATCAGCTTTGACGTTGCGAAACGGGTTCATTCCAGAGAAATTCACAGCGGGCCACCTTAACTAAAATCAATGACGTTGGACAAAACGTTGGCAATAGAACCAATGGCGAGACCATTAGCCCACCAGTAGGTCATCTTCGGGATAGCGAATCGAGCTGGGTTTGGATTCACTAATCAAGGCTGAGATCAAGAGCAAAATGCCAACTCGCCCGGCATACATGGTGAGAATCACCAGTAGCTTACTGGGTAAGGACAAAATCCCGGTGATGCCCGTGGAGATTCCCACCGTGGCGTAAGCAGACACGGCCTCAAAAAAGAGTTCAATAAAGGGAATAGTCGGCTCTGCCCAGGACAGAAGCACGGTGCAGAGGATAACGCTCATCATGGAGCCGAAGACCACAGCCACGGCCTTAAGAATCAGTTCCGTGGGCAGACGACGGTTATAGCAGACGACCTCTTGCTTACCCCGTAGAACGGCCCTTGTGCAGTCCACTAAAACTCGCATGGTGGTGGTTTTGACGCCGCCCCCTGTGCCACCAGGGCTAGCTCCCACGAACATAAAGGCAATGGTCAGAAATAAGCCCGCCGTGGTCATTTTGCCAATGTCGAGGCTATTGAAGCCTGCGGTGCGGGTGGTGACGGACTGGAACCAGGCCAGCATCAGTTTTGGCCAAAAGGCAACTTCCGCGCCCAGGGTGTTGGGGTTGTTGTATTCCGTGATTAGGAAAGCGATCGCTCCACCGATCAACAGCACTAAAGAACTGCTAGTCACCACCTTGAATTGCAACGACACCCAGAACTTGCCAGGTCCCTTTTTTAAGAACTCCCGCAGGGCTAAGAAGCCTTCCATAATCACCTGATAGCCAATGCCCCCGGCAATAATCATCAGGCTGATGGCAAACATGACGACGGGTGACTGGGCATAGCCCACCAGACTGTCGGGAAACAGACTGAAGCCCGCATTGTTAAAGGCGCTAACACTATGAAAAATCGAGAACCAGATGCCCTTGCCTAGGCCCATTTCCGGCACCCAGGCCAGCATTAACAGAAATGCCCCAGTGAGCTCAAAAATCAGCGTCAGGGAGATGATCGACTGGATCAGCTGCTTGGCCCCCGCCATGCCTGGCGTATCCATCGTCTGCTGAATCGCGATTTTGTCCTTGAGGCAGAAGCGTCGCCCCAGGAGCAGAATCAAAAATGTCGTGGCGGTCATGTAGCCCAAGCCGCCAATCTGAGCCAGGAGCAAGACAATCAGCTGACCAAAGCCGTTGTAATACTGGCTCACATCCACCACAGAGAGGCCCGTAACGCAGACTGCTGAAGTCGCCGTGAATAGAGCAATCACCCAAGCCAGTAGCAGATTGTATTCCTCAGGGGCATTAACCGCAGACAGTGGATCGGCCACGGAGAGCGGCAGCACCAGCAGCAGCGTGCCCACGGTGATCATGGCTAGGAAGCCGAGACAAATTGTGCGAGGGACGCCCATTAGGTGGCCTCCTGTTTGTCTATCTCCCAGGCCGCTTGGAAAAAGTCCAATTCACATTGCATGGCGTAGGCGTAGGCTCCCTGGGCGGCAATACGAACAGTATTGTTAGCTTGCCCGTATTGCTCTAGCAGGGCTTCTAACTGGCGAGCGAGATCCTCGAAAAAGCTTTCGCTGTAGGTCTTAATCCAGTCGCTGTAGCCATGCTCGGGGACACCGTCCTTGGCGAGCTGCTGCCCCAAGTAGGCATAGAGCCGCATACAGGGAGCCATGGCCGCCGCAGTCACGCCAATGTCTTGGCTCCAGGCCGTAGCGACGAGGAAATCTACGTAGCGGCGGGTGGTGACACCGGGCGAAATATTGTTGAGATCAACGCCCCAATCCTGGGCATAGCCACCATGGAGCTTGAGTTCTTCTAGCACGCCCCCAGCGAGGTCATGGAACACCCCAAAGGCCTCCGAGTCCGGAGCCTTGGCAGCGCAGACGCTGTAGGCTCGGGCAAAAGAATCGAGGAAGAAGGCATCTTGGCCGACGTAGTAGGCAAACTTAGCCTTGGGCAGGCTGCCGTTGCCGATGCCTTGAACAAAGGCGTTATCGAGGCAGGCTTGGGCCAGAGGCTGATTGGCATCCCAAAGCTGGGTGGCAAAGGTCATGGATTAGAGAGCTGCATTAATAAGAATCAGCCCCAGCCCGGTTAAAAGCGAACCGAGCAGGGGCCTCTTTCTTTGCAATGATACGGTCTCAGCCCTAAGTTGCTGTATCTCAACAGTGGCTGTACCCCAATGCCGAGGCACAGTCTTCTCAGATAAATCGCTTGGGCCAATGCTGAGCGTTACTGGGATGCGATCGCCCCACCCTTGGCATCTTGGTAAACCGTCTCCCAAGCCGCGACGGTGTTTTTGCCAATATCACTGGTAATCGCTTCACCCCGACCTTCCAGCTTCACCTTAATTTTGGTCTCACCAGGAGGCGCATCGCGCAGTGCCACAGCCAGCGCTTCGGAGATGGGATAGTTACCATCTTCCCCCTCTAGGCGAAAGACCTGATCGCCCGCCTTAATGGCCACGGTCTGGGTTTCTCGGGTTTCAACCTTGCGATTGCAAAAGAAGCCGGAGCAAATCTTGAAGCTGTCATAGGCAAACACCCGCAGCTGATTGCGAGACCAGTTGCTGACAATGCCATGCTCGGACTCACCAAAGAAGTTCTTTTGATAGTTCTTGTCGAAGACTGCCAAGTAGTCACCGTCAAAGTCATCCCGCACGATCACTGGGGTAGACCAGGGCACCTTGGCATTGGCCGAGCGCCAGTCTCCGGCATTGACCACACGGTACTTCGTGAAATCCAGATTCACTTCGGAAGAGATGGGGTCACCAAACTCATCAACTTCTTGGGCCATCACCGGGGCGACGACCGGGGCCAGTCCTGGGGCACCCGCCACAGCCAGGGCGGTCAAAGTCGAGCAGAGCAAAAAACGGAGATTCATGGCAGATAGAGAAGCTACAGCAATCAAGAGCAAAACCGCCTAAACCCAGCGAGGTAGAGGGGTGCTTTCGTTGTGAAGGCTGCTTCAAAGCCTAGATAGATCATTCTGAATTCTGTGGCAACTTCATCCCTTCCTCAGCTTCTATACGGCCAGAGTATGAAGCTAGGATTAGGCTTTGCCCCTGCGAAAATCCGATCCCTCAATGCCCGCCCCCCGCTGGCTTGATCTTCCATAAAGTCTCAAGATTTAAGCCCCACCCACTACCGACTCGGGAGCAAAGGCATTAAGCTAGGGATACAGATTGCAACAATTTGCAATAGTGCTGAGAGCAGCGAGTCCGCTGTTGGCAGCAAGATGACCGGCCCAGAGATTGATCTAGGAACCGGCCCTATCCACTTCCCTTCGCCACCAAGACCCTATGCTGCGCCTTGAACACATCAGCAAAATCTATCCCACGGGCGAAGTCCTGAAGGACGTTAACTGGGAAGTGAAGCCGGGCGATCGCATCGGCCTAGTCGGCGTCAACGGCGCAGGTAAGTCCACCCAGCTCAATATCGTGGCGGGCCGCATTGAGCCCACCTCCGGCGAAATCATCCGCCCCAATGGGATGAACATCGCCTACTTGAGCCAAGAATTCGACGTTATCTCCACCAACACCGTCCGCGAAGAGCTCTTCCGCGCTTTCAGCCAGGCCAACGAAGTTCACGAGAAGCTGCTGGATGTTCAGCACCGCATGGAGACCGAGCCCGAGAACCTGGACAAATTGCTCAAGCAAATGGACCGCTACCAGCGGGAGTTTGAGGGGCTGAATGGCTATGACCTAGAGGCAGACGTTGAGAAGCTGCTGCCCCAGTTGAACTTCAGTGATGAAGACGGCGATCGACTCGTTTCCAGCTTCAGCGGTGGCTGGCAGATGCGCATGGGCCTGGGCAAGATCATGCTCCAGTCTCCCGACCTTCTCCTCTTGGACGAGCCGACCAACCACCTCGACCTGGAAACCATCGAGTGGCTGGAGAAATATCTCTTGGGCCTGACCACGCCTATGGTCATCGTCTCCCACGATAGAGAGTTCCTCGACCGCCTCTGCAACCAAATCGTCGAGACCGAGCGGGGCGTCTCCGCCAGCTACCTGGGCAACTACTCCCAGTACCTGGAGCAAAAAGAATTTAACCGCGCCACCCAGCAATCCACCTACGAACGCCAGAAGAAAGAGCTGGATAAACAGCAGGCCTTCGTCGAGAAATTCCGCGCCAGCGCCACCCGTTCAACCCAGGCTAAGAGTCGCGAGAAGCAACTGGCGAAGATCGATCGCATCGAGTTACCCGATGCTAAAGTCCGTAGCCTGCGCTTCCGCTTTCCCCCTGCCCCCCGCAGTGGCCGCGAGGTGATTATTGCCAAAGACTTGGTCCATGAGTACAACGACAATATTTTGTTCCTAGGGGCAAACTTGCTGGTGGAACGGGGCGATCGCATTGCCATCGTCGGCCCCAACGGTGCAGGCAAGTCCACCCTGCTGCGCCTGCTGATGGGCATGGAAGAGCCCACCGACGGCTCCGTCAAACTGGGCGAGCACCAAGTTATCCCCGGCTACTTCGAGCAGAACCAGGCCGAAGCCCTAGACCTGAGCAAAACCGTCATGGCCACCATCCACGACGAAGTGCCCGACTGGAAAAACGAAGAAGTCCGCACCCTCCTGGGCCAATTCCTCTTCAGTGGCGAAACCGCTTTCAAGAATGTTGAAGCCCTCAGCGGTGGCGAGAAAGCGCGCTTGGCCCTCGCCAAAATGCTGCTACAGCCCATGAACCTGCTGGTCCTGGACGAGCCCACCAACCATTTGGACATTCCTGCCAAGGAGATGCTGGAGGACTCCCTCAGCAACTACGAAGACGGCACAGTGGTAATCGTCTCCCACGATCGCTTCTTCATCTCCCGCGTCGCCAACAAGATCGTCGAAGTGCGGGATGGTCAACTGGTGGTCTATCGCGGTGACTACCACTATTACTTGGACAAGAAGGCAGAGGAGAAGGAGAAGGCTCGGTTGAAAGCGATCGAGGCAGAGAAGGAAGCCAAGGCTGCGGCCAAGCGCGAAAAGCAAAAGGAAAAAGAGAAGGAGCGGAAGGGGAAGAAGAAAGCCAAGGCTGGAAAGTAGGCTTTGCCGCATTAGTCACTGTTAGCGATAGAAAGAGGCCCGGTGCTCATGGAGCACCGGGCCTCTTTCTATCTCAGCCACCATCAAAGCCTAGCCACAATCGGAATGGCCAACATCCAGGCCTTCACAGCCCAAATCATCATCTGTGCAGGCCTCACGACCGCCTGCAATCTCTTCCAATGCCCCTCTTTATCTGTCGCCCTCTGTCTGCCTTCTTTTAGGCCATGCTCCCCAGCCAGCCAGCTCTCCGGCCTCACGGTGTATCACACCTCCGGCAATACACCGTTCCAGCATGGTCAGAGATGTTCTGTAACCCGTGGAATCAAAATCTCTCGCCACAGCCAGTAGAGCCACCGACAGAAGTGCGGCAGCCACAGTTGCAAGTGCCCACTCAATAGTTCAGAGAACATTGATGCCGAGGCTAAAGCATAGTCCTAATCCCAATGGGTAATTTTCAAGGAGCAGAGCCCTCCGACAACATTGATGAGGATGGGAAAAATTAAGTGACGCAGCCTCCGCTTCAGTACAAACCTCAATCACCTGCCGCAATAGCTTACAGGCGGCGCATAGGCTAATCGTGCAGCAGAAAAGCGAAAGACGAACACAAAGTTCCCCCCAATTCTCTCTAGGTCAAGGCTCCAGAATGGAGAGAAAGAGCTCTCTAAACTGTCAGGAAAGATAGGGGTATCTGCTTATTATTCTAATTTTAGACCTATCGAAACATCAATTCAGAAATGCACGTCATACTATTAAGGAACGAGAATAGATATAGACTCTGCGGAGACAATATTGCCCTCTTACCAGACAAAATTTCCTACAACCACAAGCCTAGCAAGGAGTTCGGAGTTAGCCACTTATTCCAATGGGAATTATCAAGACAGAAGGGTGTATAAAAATTTCTAAATCCCTTTAGGGGCTGGTGACCAATTTCCAGCGAGAATACGTAATATAGCGGATTCATGGGGTTCATGAGACAGGCGATAGTAACTATTGCTAATGATCCATAATGCTGTCGAAATAGCCGGTGCGGGAGTTTTCACAAGAGGTGATTTTCCCTCTATTGCAAACAAATCCAGTGACTCATGTCACGGAGTACTTAATACCAGGGCTCGCCACAAATATCATTTTCAACGCATCTTGGGTCTAAGCAAATGACAATGCCACCAATCACGTCATTCCTTGGGAAGCAGGTAGATATCTCTAAGCCAGAGAAATTTGTCTCTGTCATTATTCCGGTTCTGAATAGCTCCTCACACTTACGCCATTGCTTGACAGCACTTGAGCAACAGAGCTATCCAAATCGCAGCTATGAAATTATTGTGATTGACAATGGTTCTACAGAGGACATTGAGGCGGTCACAGCTCCCTTTCCCCGGGTACGTACTCTACAAGAACCCCAAGCAGGCTCTTACAATGCGAGGAATGCTGGTTTTTCTGCTGCCAAGGGTCAAATAATCGCCTTTACAGATGCTGACTGCATTCCAGCAAAGACTTGGATTGAAGAAGGCGTAAAAGCCTTAACCAGCATTCCCAATTGCGGTCTAGTTGCTGGTAACATCCAATTCTCTTTTCATAACCCTAACTGTCCCAATGTGATTGAGCTATGTGATAGCGTCATGCATTTACAGCAGAAGTACTACTTACGGGATTCCCACTTTGGCGTAACTGCCAACATGTTTACCTTCAAACACATTATCAGTACGGTGGGTTGCTTCGACTCGACCTTAAAGTCTGGGGGAGACAAAGAATGGGGCCAGAGGGTATTTATGGCTGGCTACCAGCAACTGTATGCATCTGAGGCTCAAGTTCAACATCCTGCGAGAGCTTCCTTTCACGAGTTTTATACTAAGGTCACTCGCACCGCGAGAGGCAATGCAATGCTTAGAACACGTAAGCATAATGTTCTTGAGTTCATAACGGCTTTATCCTCCGACTTAAAACCTCCTCTCAAAGCAATTTTGCGCATCCCAACGCAGAAGCCCTGGCTCAAATTAAGAGCAGCGCTAGCTGTTCTAGGATTCAGGTACCTGATTGCCTTTGAGAAGGCGAATGCATACTTTAGGGTGATGAAGGAAAGCCATTAATTATTAATAGAGATTTAATTGCTACGTTCTAATCAATCGCCCATCAAACCATTGAAGATCTGCACAACAACAAAGGAGTAAGTCTTACGAGGGGTTATTCCAAGCCACGATGAACAAGAAGAAAGAGGCTTTTAACGCTCTATCGAGCAGTAGCCCTCAAACTTAGCCCAGTCGAATCTCCACAAGAGCAAAGACCCCCTCTAAGCCAAGATGCTATTCAATCTGCACGACGGAGTGTGACCAACAGCTCCCGAGTATTTGACTTATAGTTTTTAAGCCCGCGAACCAATACTGTATTCAAGTTCTCTCCAAGCACAATACCCATTGCCGCTCGGATTAAGGTTGTGTAGCTATTTAGCTTCCAGATTGCCACAGGTTGCCACTGGATGCTTTGAAAAAGGTATTGAAGCGATAGTTTGCATTGAGAATGGGGGACAGCGAGAGCCTTCAAACTGAGAAAAAGATAGAAATTGGAGTAACTCTTGGACTTTATATGTTCAAATTCCTGACTGGGGTGGCGACTGAAAAAATCTTTCAGGATTTTAAGCTTTGACTTCTCCAGTCCCCGCAAATCTCGAGACATCGACTGTTCTCGCAAGCGGTAAAATATCTGAGTGCGCTCAACAGCAACAAACTTACATTCCTCAGCCAGGCGTATACAAATATCAAAATCCTGGCAATTCGAAAGCGAGTCATCAAACCCTTGGATAGCACGAACCACATCTGTGCGAGCCATGAAGTTAGAGCCACTCGCGACGAAATTAGACAGCAATAATTTCTCGCGAACATCCCCCTCCCAACTAGCATGACTCGCAGCAAATAGAAATCTGCCATTGTCATCAATACAATCGGTCCAGCTATAGCAGACGGAAGCATCAGGGTCTGCATTCAAGGCTTGATATTGAGCTTCAAGCTTATCCTGACTCCACAAATCATCAGCATCTAAGAACGTGACAAGCGGAGCACACGCAATAGCCAAACCACGATTGCGGTTAAGTGCGACATTCCCAGGAGGAGCGTTGACAATCTGAAGTCGAGGATCATCAAATGCCTCAAGCATCAAATTCGTATTGTCTGAGGAGCCTGAATTGACAACGATCAGTTCAAAATCCCTCCAGGTCTGTTCGAAAACAGAAGTGAGTGTCTCAGTGATAGTTTCGCCGGAGTTAAAACATGGCACGATAACGGAGATGGCTGGAGTCATAGAAGCGTTAGTTAAGACATAGAAAATTCAGATATTCGGGATGAGCAGGCAGTAACTTCAATATTTATCAACTTCTATCGCAGACAGGGCTCAAGCAACGATATCGAGTGTGATGAAGCAAAAGAGACATCACGATAGGATACGTCAGGAGCAAGCAAAAGGTAGTTAACCTACCCTAAATTTTTATTCACCCCATTATTTTGGAGAGAGAAGCATCAAAATATGCTTTGTCTCAGAGCTTACCCAAGCCCTAAGGATATGTTTACAGTCGGTCTAGGCTTTACGTGCGATCCGCCTAAGTAAGACCGTGGCACCATCGCTTGACTTGAACTCAGCAGCTTGAGAAATGCTCACCCTTACGTGCAGCAGACAGTACTCGGGCTAGCCCATTAGCAAGGCAGACAGGTGCGATCGCCTCCACCTGTTACTTCACATTGGCGCGAACGCCCATCTGGGCAGCGTAGGCGATCGCCAAGGCATCCGCAGCATCATCAGGCTTTGGGATCTTATCCAGCTTGAACAAAAACGCCACTGACTCCTGAATCTCCGCCTTGCTCGCCCCATACTGAGCCACCGACGACTTCACCTGGGACTGGTGCAAAAAGATTGGCTCTTGCAAGCCACAATCCCCCAGAGCCATCTGAATAATGCCCAGCGCCCGCAACACCTTGTTGGCATTGGTGTTCTCGCGATTGAAGAAAGGCATCTCCAAGGCCACAGCATCGGGTTTGACGATGCTGCAAAGCTCACAAACGTCGTCATAGATTTGTCGTAGCCTGACAGAAAGGTTGGTTTTGGAGTCAGTCTTGATCACCCCATAATCCAGCACAGTCTCATCACAAATGGCTGCGTAGCCGATGGAAGCGATCGCTGGGTCAATGCCCAACACTACCTTGCCTTCAAAGTCGATGACTTCCAGTTCCATGGCGATCGCGCAACTGCTCAATGGGTGAGAACTAGCCAATCATAGATCGTTTGTATTGATCACGCAGTATTTTATTGAGACTGGAAACTGTCTGCACCGCTAAGTTTCGGCTAAACCTTGCTGTTCAAGACAAAGCACTGCAAACCCGTTACAAGCGGACCGGGGCAGAATGACCGTTGCTAGGCTGAAGCAAGACCCCAGCCAGGCATTGCGATCGCCCCATGACCACCACTTCTTCTCTCCAAGCTGATCTATATCGACGCATCCAGGACTTCTACGATGCCTCATCAGGATTATGGGAATCAGTCTGGGGAGAGCACATGCACCATGGCTACTACGGTGCAGATGGCAGCCTCAAGAAGGAGCGTCGCCAGGCTCAGATTGACCTGATTGAGGAATTGCTGAAATGGACAGATGTTGATCAGGCGACGGACATTCTGGATGTAGGCTGCGGCATTGGGGGAAGCACGCTGCATTTAGCTCGCCAGTTCAATGCCAATGCCACGGGCATTACCCTCAGCCCCAAACAGGCCCAGCGTGCCCGGCAGAGAGCAGCGGCGGCAGGCATTGCCTATAAGGCCAATTTCCAGGTGGCCAATGCCCTAGAGATGCCCTTCGCCGACAACAGCTTTGACCTAGTTTGGTCGCTAGAAAGCGGGGAACATATGCCCGATAAGCAGCAATTTTTAGCGGAATGCTGTCGAGTCTTGAGGCCGGGTGGACGGCTGATGATGGCAACTTGGTGCCATCGCAATGCGCCTCCTGGGTTGAGTGCCCAAGAGACTCAGTTGCTCAAGCAAGTCTATGACCTATTCCATCTGCCCTATGTCATTTCATTGGCAGAATATGAGGAGATTGCCAAGGCTTTACCCTTGGAAGGGGTTCGTAGCGCGGATTGGTCCCAAGCCGTCTCTCCCTTCTGGGATGTGGTGATCGACTCTGCAATTAACCCCCAAGCCTTAGTGGGTTTACTCACCAGTGGTTGGACCACGCTGCGTGGGGCTTTTGCTTTAGAGCCCATGCGTAAGGGGCTGGCTGATGGAACGATTACCTATGGGTTAATTAGCGGACGCAAACAGCAGGCCTAAACCAGGCAAGGAATAGCCATGAAGTCAGGCCTGATGTCCAACAGGGGCATGAAATGCCATGTTCTCAGTTGCCTTGGGCCTCAGGATGCGGCAGCACTGCTCAGCTGAACCTGCAAATCGTCAGGTAATCCTCGACAAGTATCCAGTCCTCGAATCCCTTCAAGCTGGGTTTCACTATCCCACTCAATGCCATCCAAGCTGCTGCGGTTGAGGTCAGCTCCGCTGAGGTCAGCGCGGTTCAGGATGGCACCACTCAGCTTGGAACCACTGAGGTCAGCCAAGCTGAGGTTGGCTCCATTGAGCTCTGCGAGACGGAGATCAGCATTGCTGAGGTCAGCCAGGCTGAGGTTGGCCTCAGTCAGACCTGCTTGGCGTAGATCTGCACTGCTAAATGAGGCGCGGTTGAGGATTGCGCCATGGAGTAAGGCGCTGGCAAGATTGGCGCTGCGCAAGTCAGCCAGGCTCAGATCAGCTTGATTGAGCGTTGTGCCTCGCAAGTCGGCTAGGCTCAAATCGGCCAAGCTTAAGTCGGCACGGCTCAAGTCTGCTCCATGGAGCAAGGTGCCAATCATATCGGCGTTGCTGAGGAAAGCTCCCACCAAGTGAGCCCCGGTCATCAGAGCGCGACTGAGAGAAACCCGCCGCAAATTCGCCCCGCTAAAGTCTGCTCCGCCCAGGTTGGCTCCACTCAAATCAGCCCCACTGAGGTCTGCACCGCGTAGGTCTGCCCCACTGAGATTGCAGCCGCTTAGGTCTGTGCCGCTTAGGTCCACGCCCCGCAGCTTAAGTCCACGCAAGTCACTGCCGCCCAGGTGAACATTGCTGAGGAAGGGGCCAACAATTTCCCCAAACGCTCCTGTGCCGATGCATTCGCTGTAGTGGCTGATGTGGAGTAGTCGCTGACGCTGGCGAGCCAAATTACTACGGCCGTTGGGATAGAAAATAATTTTCTGCTTGAGGTCGTCGCGATGGCGGGCATAGCGATTTAACTCCAGAAGCAAAATCATCACGTTCAGGCCGGTGTAGGCATCCACCTGACGTTGACCCAGGGGACGCTCACGATATTGTTGTTGCCGACGCAACCTTTGCATCTTTCGCTGGGGCAGCGTCGGCGGTTCCTCGTCGATCATGGCTCCGGTGGACCAGCGTAAGTAGAAGTCCTGGAGGCGATGGAACAGGGCTTCTGGCTCAAAGGTTTTGCTCTGATTCAGCATGACGAGCAGGAACTGAACAATTTCCTGGGTGAGGCCGCCATAGCCTAGCAAGTCATAAATTTCCCAATCCACTGCTGCGGTTTGAGTGCCGGGCTTGCGCAGCTTGGCCCAGCTTTCAAGTCCCACCCGCAACTGTTCTGCATAAAGAAACTGGCCAAAGCTACGGTGGCTAATGCAAAGGGTTGCGCCATGGCGAGTGGGCAAGGCAGCCTGAACGCGAGCAATGGGCAGTGGCATGGCAGGAGGCCGAACCACCAGTCCTTCTGGTAGACCAATGGAACGGGTGCTGTGGTGGCGTTGGAGTCGCTCTTGGATGGCACTGAGGGGGACCGTTTCTGTGCCCAGCTGAACGCTACAAAGGCCAGCTTGGCGAAGGACAGCCCGCAGTTGAGTGGCAGTGAGTTCAGGATTCTGCTTCAGCACCCAGTCCAACAGGTTGCTGTAAAACATCACCTTGGCCGCTGCATCGCTACAGCCTGCAAAACGGCTCAGGTCCATCGCGCCGTGGTAAACCATGTCGGCAATGAGACCCAGAAACAGAGGCTCACGGCTCAGTTCTCTGATGCAATCGGGCAGGGCCGGATCACCGAGGAAGGCCTGGAATTGCTCGGGCCGGAAGCCGACGCGTTGGGCCAGTTGCTGGAGCCAGCTTTCTTGGAGTTCGCCATCGAGGGGCAAGATTTCCAGGCGATCGATGTTGTCGGGAATGTTGAGGCTGCGGTCGAGAAGAGAGAGCGATCGCCCCGTCACCACAATGCGATGCTCCCGCTCCAAATAGCTGGCGCAATGCTGCTGGAACTGCCCCACCTGGGCTAAGAACTTTTCCAACACCGCAGCGGGGCGACGGTCCAAACCGAGGGTTTCAATCCCGTCGATCATAAACAGGAAGCGAACATTGGCTGCCCCAATCCAATTGGGGTCGGAAAGTGAAAAATCTTGGGAAATCGCGTCACTCAGCCATACATCAAAGTCCTGCTCGTTGAGGGGCGGCACCTCGCTCACCCGAATGACCACGGGGGTCCAAGCGGGATGAAGGTGAATGCGAGCCCAGTCAGCAAACATCTGGCAGAAGGTGGTTTTGCCTCGGCCCGCTTCCCCTTCAATAAACAGAACTTTGTCGTTGCGCAGGGGATCTTCCAGCCACTGGTGCAACCATTGCTGGAGAGAGAACTGAGCAGCTCCCACCACTGGGTCACCGGCAGAGGTGAGAGGACGGGCTTGAGGAGGAACGAAGAGTTCTTTGAGGGAGAAGGCCTCGGGAGTGGGTTTGGCTTCGGCGGGGGGGCGGATTTCTGCTTCGAGATAGCTGTCGATGCTGAGGTACTTGCGCAGGGCTGCTTTGCCACCAATGCGATACCACTCGATCAGGCGTTGAACGCGCTCGCCAGAATTGTTGAGGGGAGCGCGCATGCGCTGGTCAGTGAGGAGGGAGGCGCGCTGGGCGATCGCCACAGCTGCTTCCCGCTTCAGCCCCAGCTGGGTCAACCGCGCCGCAAAGATGGGATTAAAGACCTTCGCCAGATCCGAACTGGAAAAGTCGATGACGGCAAGGCGTAGCGTCTCATCAGAAAACGTCAGCTCTCCAATGTGCAACAGGGCTTCGGCAACGCGGGGAGAAACGGGCTCCTGGCCGACTTTCTTGAGCCAAGGGGCCAGCTTGGGGCTCGCCAAAATGGTTTTGACGCTCTCTAGGTACGCCGCCTGACTGAGCAGAGAAATACAAGGCCCTAGGCCAGGCTCTTCTTGGGTTTTGTCGCGGTAAAATTCCAGTAAGTCCCCAGCAATTTCTTCGAAGGGCAGGCTGACCTGCACAAACTTGCCCAGGGGCAGGTTGAGTACGTCGAGGAGCGAAGTGATTTGCCCGACGATGGGGCCCAGCTCTTGGGACTTCGGGCCTTCTTCGGCGAGCTTTGTCGCGAGGCGCAGCACCGTTTCTGCCGCGTCAAACCCGGCAGGTAAGGGTTCACCCGTGATCAGGCCCTTGATATCCGTCGTGAGAAATTTCCAGATCCGGGTAGACATGCTGCTGCTAGCCTGAGCGCGAATAGAGACCGCTTCTTCCCAGGTTGCCCATTTGAAGCCATAGAGTCGCAGCAGCTTCCTGAGTTCACATCGCGTTCAAGACACCGGGTGTTTACGCTAATTCTCTGGGCAAGCTTAGGAGCTCGAAGAAAACACCCGGTGTCTCGCCGCACTCACCGCATGAGTCGGGAGCTAAGCGCCTAGAATGGTTAAGCGCATGACTTCACTGGAGTGATGCCAGATTCTATCGCCCGCGTTTACTGCCCCATGGCCGACAACCTCCCCCAGCACCTTAAAGACGAAATCGAGCTGCGTCGCAATTTTGCGATCATCTCCCACCCTGACGCGGGTAAGACGACGCTGACGGAGAAGCTGTTGCTGTATGGAGGGGCCATTCAGGAGGCCGGTGCGGTGAAGGCGCGGCGATCGCAGCGCCAGGCCACCTCTGACTGGATGGAGATGGAGCAACAGCGGGGTATCTCGATTACCTCAACGGTGCTGCAATTTGACTATGGCGATGTCAAGATCAATCTGCTGGACACGCCGGGTCACCAAGATTTTAGTGAAGATACCTATCGCACCCTCGCCGCTGCGGATAATGCGGTGATGCTGGAGGACGCGGCCAAAGGCCTGGAGCCCCAGACGCGCAAGCTATTTGAAGTTTGCCGGATGCGTAAGATTCCGATTTTTACGTTCTTTAATAAGCTGGATCGACCTGGGCGGGATCCTTTGGAGCTGCTGGATGAGATTGAGCAGGAGCTGGAGCTTCAGACCTATCCGATGAATTGGCCGATCGGGACGGGCGATCGCTTCACGGGGGTCTATGATCGCCGCACCAAGCTGGTCCACCTGTTCGTGCGCAGCACCCACGGCAAGGGCAAGGCAGAAACCTCGGTCTATCCCATGGGCGCGCCGGAGCTGGATGAGCTGATTGAAGAAGAGCTGTATGAGCAACTCAAGGAAGAGGTTGAGCTGCTAGATGGCTTGGGCGCTGAATTTGACCTGGAAGCCATCCATGCCGGGGAGCTAACGCCCGTGTTCTTTGGCAGTGCCATGAGCAATTTTGGTGTGGAGCTGTTCCTTAAAGCCTTTATGGAATATGGCCTTAAGCCCGGTGCCCATACCAGCACCCAGGGGGAAATTGCGCCGGACTATGAGGAGTTCAGCGGCTTTGTCTTTAAGCTGCAAGCCAATATGGACCCAAGACACCGAGACCGGGTGGCCTTTATTCGGGTTTGCTCCGGCCAGTTTGAGAAGGATATGGCGGTGAAGCATGCTCGCACGGGCAAGACGGTGCGGCTGTCGCGGCCCCAAAAGCTGTTTGCCCAGGGGCGGGAGTCCGTGGAGGAAGCCTATGCGGGGGATGTGATTGGTCTGAATAATCCGGGGATGTTTGCGATCGGGGATACGATTTACACCGGCAAGAAGCTGGAGTATGAGGGGATTCCTTGTTTTTCGCCAGAGATTTTTGCGATTTTGCGCAATCCGAATCCGTCGAAGTTTAAGCCCTTTAAGAAGGGTGTGACGGAGCTGCGGGAGGAAGGCGCGGTTCAGATTATGTATTCGACGGATGAGGCGAAGCGGGAGCCGATTTTGGCGGCGGTGGGTCAGCTTCAGCTGGAGGTGGTGCAGTTCCGGTTGGAGAATGAGTATGGGGTGGAGACGCGGCTGGAGCCGATGCCCTATCAGGTGGCGCGCTGGGTTGAGGATGGCTGGGAGGCGTTGGAGAAAATCGGGCGGATTTTCAATACGTTTACGGTGAAGGATAGTTGGAATCGGCCGGTTTTGTTGTTCCGTAATGATTGGAATGTGGGGCAATTGCTGTCTGATCATCCTGACTTGAAGTTAAGGGCGATCGCGCCAGTCGTTTCAGGGCAAGAGCCGATCGCTCTCTAGCCAGTCAGAAACGTTAAAATCGAAACTAGTGCTGAGTGAGATGTTGCTTTAGGCATTCAGGCCATGACCCTTATAACTCAGAGAATGACGCTGGCGGAGTTTTTGGACTATGACGATGGTTCAGAAATTAGCTATGAGTTGGAGAATGGGGAGCTGATTGCAATGCCAGCGGAAAGCGAGATTAATCGGCGCATTGCGATGCTTTTGCTGATTCATTTGAGTCAGCTGGGTATTGCTTCTGAACGCTTGACGCTGAAGACAGAAATCGTTGTGATTGGTTCTCGGGCTTCGGTACGCGTCCCTGATTTGATGTTGTTGTCTGAAGACGGGGCGTTAGCGCTGGAAGGGGCGAAGCGCTCGACGATTTTGCCGGAGATGCCGCCGCCACTGTTGGTAGTTGAGGTTGTGAGTCCAGGGCAAGAGAAGCGGGATTATCGCTATAAGCGGTCTGAATACGCAGCACGAGGCATTGCGGAGTATTGGATTATTGACCCGGCTGCTGAACGGGTGACGGTGCTGACTTGGGATGAGGGGTTGTACGAGGAGCAGACTTACGGAAAAGGTGAGTTGATTCAAAGCTCTGCTGTTGAAGGGCTGGCATTGAATGTGGATCGCCTCCTTTCTGGGAGTTAAGCATATGCAAAAGTCTAGAATTTCACGATTTTGAATGAGCAACGTCAGGCATCCACCTTTGCAGCCATTGCGTATTCCAGCAGATTGGGCATTGAGATGGAACAACTTTTATGAAATTGATCCAGATGCCACAATAGAAACTCTGGGATTTGAACCTCAGATATCTGAGCCGATAGGCGATCTCTGGGACGACTTTCTTTTCCTTTACTTCTCTAGCTCTTACCTTTGGTGGGCGACTCGAAAAGATAATCTAGTGTCAATTGCTGTTGAGTGGGCACCCATCGGAGACAGAAATGGTGAATTTGTCTTGAGCCTAGGTCGTAGTCAATCGCTGAAATTCCCTCAGCAGCCCAAACGCACAATTAAACGAAAATGGTGTGATGCGAAAATTTCCTATAATTTGAATCCACCTGTCATTTCGACGGGAGAATTTGAGCGAGTGTTTTGCTCTCGCGATCGCCTCGAAATCGTCAAAGTTTTAGAGTCATGGTTGCTTGAAGAAAGTAACCATCCTTAAGCAACTCTGGCTCAAATTACTCAACAATAGATTTCAACCAAGTGAAATCTGATTCGCTGAGGGATGGCGCAGGTTGTTCTCGATAATTGATCGCTAAATCCAGAGCCGTCTCATCACAAACTTGCTGTAACAACTCCCCTAAATCAATCACTGGCTCCTGCTCCCCCTCATCCAAAGGCAGCAAAAAGCGAGGAATGGCCTCTTGGAGGTCAAACGGATAACGTTCCGCTGTTGGACGAGCATTCACCTGGCTCACCAAAATTTGATAGTCCGCCTTTCTTCCCCCAGCGGACGGCATCGGTTCCCCCGCCCTGAGCAAGTCAATCTCAACCAAATGCACCGTGCTATTGAGAATTCGCTGGCGCTTCGCTAAATATTGCTGACGCCCCTCCCCCTTTCGCTTATTCGCTGGAGATAACAGCTCCACAGCAGTCACCACCCGCCCAGTAGAAACCTCTCGAATTTCTAGTGATCGCTCAGCAACTCCCGTCGCAACAGGCTGATTCACGATGAGCACAGCACGATACTTGGGTGTAATTTGAGAATTCAGCATCCGCGCCAAGCTGACAAGCAACCAATGGTGAACCTCGGGTAGAAAGCGCTCATCTTCCCAAAATGGATTCATGCCAGGAAACGGCGGGCGGGAAGCCATCGCAATTGCTCAACGCATCACTCCTATTCTAGAGACCAACCCTCAACTCTGCGCCAGCCAAGCCTTCAAATCATCCACGCCCTCAAAATCCAGCAGCGCCTCATTCAACGCCTCTAGCTGCTCAATAGAAAGCTGGCCCACCTGCCCTTGCAGTGCCAAGGGAATCTCACCTAACGTTCTAGCCAACAGCCGCAGCACCAGAGGTCTTTGCCGCTCCAAAAATCTAGCTCTTTCTTCTTCCCTTCCCTCCTCTATCCCCTCCTGGCGAGAGGTATCCACCACATTATTGAGATCGCGATAATACTTCAGACTGCTCTGATAACTCTCCTGCTCAGCCAGGGAAAAATTGGCAATTTCCGCCACCTCAAATAAATCATTGAAGACTTGGTCTTGGAGGGATTGGGGGCGATTGCTCAACTCCGCCAAATTCTTCAAGACAAACATCCACTTGTCAAAATGGGAATCGAGCTGCTCAACCGTTTTGGTAAACTTCGGCAGCTCAATGTAAATAAATTTGAGCTTGTCGTAAAAGACCGCGCAATGCTGATCTTTCAGCTCCACCTCATGGACAAAAGTTTCAGAGTCCTTGTGGTCATCAAAGACAAAATCTAAAATCCCCATCGCATAGACCGGGGCCAGCTTGTAATTCCACTCCCCTTTCAAAGCCTGCTCTTGAATCGGAAACGTTGCGTAGTATAGGCTTCTGTCCTTAAAGAAATTCTGCTTGGCTTTTTGCAGCTCCACGATGAAGCGATCTCCATCACTTCCCTGGCAATAGATATCAAAAATTGCCTTCCGATCCGTCAGCGTATTGCCCACATTCTCGCTATTGCGAAACGAGACATCCTCAATTTGATGCTCCGTAGGCAACAGCGTATTGAGGAAATCAATCAGCAAATGCTTCTGGGGCTCTGTACCAAAAACCCGCTTAAAGCCAAAATCTGTCAGCAGATTAATGTATTTGTCTTGCAAGGGAAAAGCCATTATTCCAGCCCCAGACAGGGCAGCGCTGCTCTAACTTTATTTTAGCCTGCACAACTACTTAACCTTCTTCCAAACATCAGTCCATGCCTCCGCGACTGAGCTCACCGCTGGCTGCCCACATCAGCATCTTTGCTGGCACGACCCAAATGAGACTCACCCAACAAGCTCCATCACTCCAAACGTCAACCGACAATTCCCCAACCAACCTAAATTCCCGCGAATCAGCGCACGTAAGATCACGGAAGGCTTAGGACAAGTGAGACCTCATCCTCACCCCCATATTTCTCAGGCAACAGGCAGCTTAACCACGCTATTGCAGAGCTTTGCCTCAATTAACCTTCACAGAAATCTTGAACGGTTCTTTACTCAAAGTGACTTTTTGCTACCTATGATTAATAAATCAAGGTCAGCCCCCGGCAATAGTTGAGCTCCCGTCAGGTGCGAGCCTCATGCTCTCAACACCGCTCCTCTATCACAGCCCTGTGGCAATCAACTCGCATTGATTCATCACGATTGATGCCGTTGAACCCAGCTCCTTCTTATTGACTTCCCTGTGCAAAAGACTCAGCTCAAGCCCAGCGAGACGATCGCCAACCCCATCCCCCCATTAGAGCGCCAGCCTGTCCCCACCCAGGCAGCTGCCACAACCCAACAGCCCTCCTCTGCCCAATCCAATATTCGGCAAATCGTATTTATGGGGCTGAGAATGGCGATCGCCAGCAGCATCCTCATTGCAGCGACCTCTTACCTGATGCGGGAACAGCAAACCCTGACGACCCACAAAGGGTTTATCAACGCCTCCATCACCGCCATTAAAGCGCCCATTGACGGGCAACTCCAGCTAGCAGATATCGAGCCAGGAGAAAACCTAGCGGCAGGACAAGTCCTCGGCAGCGTCGAGAACCGCCGCAACCCCCAGCTCGAACTACAACGCCAAGCCATCACCACTCGCCAGCAATTGGCCCAAACTCAGCTGACCACCCTGCGCCAAAAACAAAGCGTGCGCCAAATCCGCCTGGCTCAAGTCCGCCAAGAGCAAAGCCAACAGCAGCAGGTCGTGTTTCAATACGACGGACAGCGGATTGCCCAAGCCCAGGGGGAAGTCGCCCAGGCTCAACAAGCCACAGCCTCAGCACTGCGGGACTACGATCGCCTCATCGGCCTAGCCGAAACCAACGTCATCCCCATCACCACCGCAGAACAAGCAGGCGATCGCTACAGCCAGGCCAAGCTCGCCGAAACCGCCGCCAACAATCGCCTCCAGCAAGCCCAAGCCGAACAGGTCGCAGCCCAACAAGGCATCCAGCTCCAAGCCGGTGGCCAAGCCCAAGAAGCTGAGCTGCGAGCCCAGGCGATTGAAGCCGAAATTGCCGATCTCAACCTCGAAGAGTCCAACATCCTGACCCAAATTCAACAGGCTCAGCGAGAACAGTTTGAGTTGGAACAGCAACTGAATCTGCATCAAACTGCTCCCATTCAAACTCCCATCGCTGGCGTTGTTTGGTCCAACGATATCCAGGGCGGCACAAGCCATGTGGATGCCAATGAACCTGTTCTCCAAGTGCTCGACTGCAACAACGCCTGGGTGGAAGCCTTCGTCTCAGAAAAGGAGATTCAAGCTTTAGAAATTGGAGCACCGGCCCAGGTCAAACTCCTGGGTCATCGGGAGCAAGCCCTCCAGGGAACCATTCGTTCGGTACGGGCTGGAGTAGGCCGCTTAACCGTGGGCAATGATGTGGCTGTGCCACCCCCCGAGCAGCTGCGCAAGGAGGTGGCGGTGAAAATTGCTTTGGCCGAAACACCCAGTGCAGCCCAGTCTGCTCAGTTCTGCGGCGTGGGGCAAAGCGTCGAGGTGGCCTTTGAGAAAGCCCCGGCGGAAGAAGCTATGGCCCAGCAAGGCTGGCGACAGTTCCTGCCAATGTCACTCTTGGAACAGCGACTCCAAGGCGAAAAGACCACTGTGTCCTGGCAAGCCTCCCCAGCGAAGGGTCAATAAGGTCTCCTGAGCCTGGGCAAATTAGCCGCGATTGCTCAGCCAACCCCAATCGCTAGCGCTCATTGATTTTATTTCTACACGGATTTAGGCCTTAGCCCTGGGGATAACTCAATCTAGGTCAGTCTCCATCTTTTCTGTATACACATCTAAATGGCCAGGCGTTCTATGGGTTCTGCTAAATCAATTTGGCAACGGTTGGAACGATGCCTCTTTGGTGCGGCGGCGATCGCAACGCTCCTCGTCCTGCTCAAACACAACCTCCCCAGCCACCTGATTCAGAGCATCACCCAGCTCTCGCCCTTTCCATCCGGCAGCTTCCAGTCTTGGCAAGCCAGCCTGGTCCACCAATGGCAACGCTGGAAACCCACGACCCCCGCCAACTCCCTCCAGGCGTTACTGCTGCCCAGCTTGATAGCAGCAGTAAGCCTTCTCTGCTTCAAGATCCTCCAGCCCAAACCAACGAGCTTCACCCGTACCCTCTTCACCCTTGTGGGCGTTGCCCTAATGCTGCGCTACTGGTTTTGGCGCCTGGGCTACACGCTCAACTTTGACGCTCCACTCAGCACTGTTTTTTGCCTTCTGCTCGTCCTGGCAGAAGGCATTTGTGCGATCTCAGCCCTGGGCAGCAACCTGCTCAACATTTTCCGCGTCGAGCGCTCCAACGAGGCCGATATTTGCGCCCATGCCGTAATCACCAAGATCTACCAGCCGAGCGTGGATGTCATCATCCCCACCTACAACGAACCCACCGATATCCTGCGGCGAACCGTGGTGGGCTGTCAGGCCATTGATTACGACAATAAAAAGGTTTATTTACTCGACGACCAGCGCAGACCTGAGATTCGTGCCCTGGCCCAGGAGCTGGGTTGTGGCTATCGCGATCGCCCCAACAATGACCATGCAAAAGCGGGCAATATCAACCACGCCCTGCCCTCCCTACAAGGCGAACTCCTAGCCGTCTTCGACGCCGACTACGTTCCCAGCGCCAACTTTCTCCAGCGCACCGTGGGCTTTTTCCAATCCCTCCAAGTTGCCCTCATTCAGACCCCCCAGAACTTCTTTAACGACGACCCCATCACCGCAAACCTGGGCCTCCAGGGCGTCGTCAACAACGAACAGAATTATTTTTTCCGCTACCTCCAGCCCAGCCGCGATGCCTTCAACGCCGTCATCTGCTGCGGCAGTTGCTTTGTCATTCGCCGTAGCGCCCTCGATGACATTGGTGGCATTCCCACAGATAGCATCGCCGAGGACATGTTCACCTCCATCCGGCTCCAGGCCCTGGGCTATGAGATCAAATACCTCAACGAGCCCCTATCCGCAGGCATGTCCGCCGAAGACACCAGTAGCTATGCAAACCAGCGCCTCCGCTGGGGCCGAGGCACCTTGCAATTGCTCTTTTGCAATCCCAATCCCTTAACCACACCGGGACTCAATTGGGGCCAGCGCTTCTACCACAGCATGAGCTTCCTCTATTGGATTAATGCTGTCCCCCGGCTCATTTTTCTGATCTTGCCCCCCTTTTGCATCCTGTTTGAGCTAATGCCCATCAAGGCCAGCTTTGAGGAGGTGCTGTACTTTTTCCTACCGCTCTATATCTACAATTTGCTGTCGTTTTCTTGGTTAACCCAGGGCTGGCGATCGCTCTTCTGGTCCGATGTGTACGAAGTCATGCTCTGCGTCCCCATGGCCCGCATGGTCTTCCAAGCCCTCACCAATCCCTTCGGCCAAGGCTTTAAGGTCACACCCAAAGGGTTAGACAACGGCCAGCAGCTTCGGCCCAACTGGGGATTGATCCTGCCCTTGCTATTCATCTTGGGCCTCATGGGATTTGCCCTGGGGGAATATGCCGTTAACGCCCCCTGGAAAGCCATGGGACTCGAAACGGTCTGGATTAACGGTTCATGGACGCTCTACAACGCCATCATGATTGGGGCTGCGATATTGGCCGCGATCGACGTGCCCCAACGGCGGCATCCTCGCTTTAACCAGTCCCTCAGCTGTAGCCTCAAAATTGGTAACTGGGTTGCCAAAGGACAAACCTTAAACCTCTCCGAGGCCGGAGCCCATCTCTATCTCAAACTGCCCGAGAGTGGTTTCCCCCAGTCCGGTGAAGGTTGCCAACTGCTCATTCCCGCCCAGATCCCCCAAGACATCACCACCCAGCCCTGCTGGCCAGCCCTTCAAATTCCAGCCGATCTACGCTGGGGACGCAAAACCCCGGACCGAACCGTTCAAGTGGGGCTTCAATTTAATCAAGTTCCGCTCAATCCCTATCGCACCTTAATCGAAGGGCTGTTTTGTCAGCCAGGGCAATGGCCCGATGTCAAAGTGCCGGAATATCGAACCGCTTGGGCATTGCTAACATCCTTATGGCGGCTATATCCTCTGACCGGTTCTCGGGGCTAAGCTACAGCTTGTTCTCACGTTAGCCATGCCCCTTACAATCCAAATTCTCCCCGGCGAATACAGCATCCACCGCCTTAGCTCGGACCAAGCTATCCCCACCACTGTCTTCACAAGCGTCCTCTACTTTCTCGCCAAAACCGACGACGAGCTCTCCATCGTTTGCCCCAGCAAAATTGCCATTGATGCGCCCAAAACAGAAGCCCACTGGCGCTGCCTCAAAGTCCTCGGCCCCCTCGACTTCAGCCTCACCGGCATCCTCGCTAAGCTCGCCACCGTCCTCGCTGAAGCTGACGTGAGCATCTTCGCCGTCTCCACTTATGACACCGACTACTTACTCGTGCAGCAAGCAACCCTAGGCACTGCGAGTCTTGCACTCAACCAAGCCGGTTATCAACTGATTTGAAACTCCGACAAAACGTGATCAATTCCTCACCAATGGTTGCCGCCTAGCAAGGGCAATAAATCCTGCACTTGTACCAAACATCAGCAAGCCGTAAACCAATGCTGGCACCGCCATCGTTGGCCGATTCAACAAGCTGGGCAAGCTGGCAACGGTCCATGCCAAACTGGTACTTTGAATGCCCACTTCAATCGTGATCGAGCGGGTACTGGGGATATCCAGCTTGGCAAGAGTTGCAATGAAAAACCCTAATGCCATCGTCACAACACTAAGCGAGATCGTAACTCCACTCAGCGAGACAATATAAAGCTGGAGCGTTTCCCATTCCTGAGCAATCAGCAGCACCACCAATAACGTGATGAACGTGATCGAGAACCACTTCACACTTTTCTCGATGGTCGCAGCCAAGGCAGGTGTTACAGACCGCATCACCATGCCGATAATCAGTGGCAAAATCACAATCGTTGATAGCCGCACCACTGTTTTCAAGAAAGGTAGCCTTAGATCTGTTCCTTCTTCCAGGAAGATTTGCAGGGCAAAGTTGACAATCAGAGGAATCGTAAAAACAGTGACCAAACTGCTAAACGCAGTGAGAGTCACCGACAATGCGACATTTCCTTTTGCTAAATACGTGAGGAGATTAGAAGTTGCTCCACCAGGACAGGCAGAAACCAACACAACGCCCACCGCTAATTCAGGGGAAATCGGAAAGATGGAAGCCATGGCAAAACCCACTATGGGAACCATCACCAATTGAGCTAGCAGCCCCAGGAGAACGGCCTTGGGCTCAATCAATATTTGCTTGAAGTCGTTAACGGTGAGTCCCAACCCCATCCCCAGGATGATGACAAATAGGGAGAATGGCAGCAAAAACGTAGTCAGAAAGCTCGAATCCATCGTTTTCCCAAGGCATCCAACAAAGCCAAATCACCCAGGCCTATTTCTGATAGTACAGGTATGAGACAACGTATTTAGTGATGGAGCCCAATCAGACAAATTTATTGCTCAAACAACTAAGAACGAAGACAAGCCTAGGCTGACAACTCTCCTAGCAGCTGTTTAGCCTGTTGTAGATCGAAGAATTCGAAGCCTTCAGTAAAGCTTGCATAGACAGGAGAAAGCAACTCCATCGCTGCGATCGCTTTTCCCTGGCGATTCCATAATTGAGCAAGTTTAGTAGCTACTCGCAATTCAAATATCTTTGAATGCTGTTCTTTCGCAATTTCCAGCGACCTCAAGAAGAAAGACTCGGCCTCTTCTTCACCTAATCTAGAATGGAGCAATAATTCAGCCATCAAGCGACAAGAATCTGATTCAAAAATCTTCTCGTCATTCTGTTCAATAATCGAAAATGCTTGAGTAAGTGTTGTCAAACTAGTTTCAAGTTTTCCCGCGAATAAATATCCCTCAACTAAGCGATTTAGATAGCCCGTAGCATGGAGATCTGCGCCTGCCGCCCGCCGAGTATCTAAAGTTTCTTGCATCTCAGAGACTCGATCACCGCTTTGCTCTAACAAACAGAATGTACAAGTCAAGAAAAACTGAGCAATTGTTGAAAACTGAGGAATATGCCACTCTAATGCAAGCTGAATGCTCTTCTCTAACTGTTGCTGAGCTAGGTCGAATTCTCTGAGATACATATAGAGAATGCCAGAATAAGTCAGGCTGGTGACCAGGGTTTGGGGGTGAGATCGCACCACCTCCAGCTCCAGCATCTCATCCATGCATTGCACAGCCTGCTCCAGATACCCCAGAAAAAACAAAATCCAGGCTCGATAGGCCATCAACGTGGCACAGGGATCTTGAGAATGATAGAGTGCTTCATCTTGGCCTAAAACTAGATTCTGATAAGCCACGAGTCCCGCATCCGCATGGGCCAGGGCCTGGTGCAATTCCCCTTGGTACATCAGTGTACCGGCCAAGGCATAGTGAGCATGGCCCAAGAGAATGGGAGGAGCTTGAGGCTGCTCCGCTAAAGATAGGCACTTTTGCCCTAGCTCTAAGGACTTATTCAGATCGCCGCAAATGAAGGTGTGCCGCCATAAGCCCAAAGTCACCCCAAAGTCTTCCTCCAGCTTGTACCTCTGAGTGGCATCAATGTTTTGGCAGAGCAACTGTGCCCTGCCATAGGCCTGACCAACCTCCGGAGCAGCCTGTCCCTTAATTGTCATTAAGGCTGTCCCTAGCAAGGTTTGAAGGCCCAGTTCAAGAGAGTCTTGTTCAGTCCTTTGTCTTACTTTTGCCAACAAAGCTAGTCCATGGTGAACATTCTCCACAGCAGCAGAATGGGCATTACGCCTCAAGGCGTTTTCCCCAGCTTGCCGTCGGTAGCCAATGGCCTTGCCATAGTCCATTCCCTGCTCAAAGTGAAGGGCTAAGGGCGCGGCAACTTCATGGGCTTCGCTGCCATAAATTGTTTCCAGTTGTGCTCCAAGAGAACGGTGTAGACGTACTCGCCGATTCTTTGGAAGTCTTTGGTAGAGTCCTTCTTGATACAGGGCGTGAATAAAACGATAGCGAGTACTGAGATTGCCATCGGGCAAAATGTCCACATCATCAAGTGCAATGAGATGATTGAGCTGGACAAGTTCATCAAGACAGTATTCGACTTGTTCACTCTCCATCTGCAAATTAGCTGCCACTGTCACAGAGAGAAATTCCGCGCCTTCAACGCTGGCAGTTTCTAGAATTTTCTGCTGCTCAACATCAAGCGCATCAAACTGTAGATGAATCAGTTGCCTGAGATTACGAGGTACCCCTGTGGAAGCCAGCTTTTGGGTGTTGATCTTAGGAGTAACAGCATCGTCGGCATCTGCCTGGGGAATTTGCCTTTCCAGCAAACCTTCCACCACATTGACAATAAAGAGTGGATTACCTTCAGTCCGCTGATGAATCTCCGTAGCAGCTTGATGAAGTGCAGACAGACTCGACCCCAGTTTTTGCGAACCGAGGTTTTGCCCAAACTGCTGGGGGAAACGCTGCTTCAAGTAGTCCTCAATCGCCTGCTGATCGAGAGATTTCAAGGGCATTTCCTGACAGAGCCCATGGGATTGTAATTCTTGCTGTACATGCTTAAGGGGCTTTTCTGAACCATTGACTTCAGCAGGACGATAACTCGCTAAAACCAACAATTTTGCTGATTCTTGACGGCGAGCCAACATCTCTAATAACTCAATTGTCGAGGGATCGCTCCAATGCAAATCCTCTAGAATCAGGACCAATGCATGTTCGCGAGTGATCACTTCTAAAGCTTCGGCCAACTCCCGTAGCCAGCGCTCCTTGGGAGCCATGCCTTGCTTTCGTAGCCTGAACAACTGCTCCGGGGTCAGCAACGGAGGCATTTGCATCAGCCAGCTAGGCGCATATTGTTCTAGAACCTCGATAAACTGCTGCCCTTCAGTCGTCAAACAGAGCCGATTCAAAGCTTCTAAAATAGGACGATAGGCTTCTCCAGAACCATACTTTTCAATACATTGTCCGCAAGTCACAAAGCAGTTAGAGTAATCAACAATTTGAGCAGCAAACTGATTTAGTAAAGCTGTTTTACCAATCCCCGCTTCTCCTGTCAGAAAAACGAGTTGGCGCTGACCTTTGACAACGAACTGCAAATGGCTGAGGAGTTGCTGCAGCTCATGGGTTCGTCCAGAGAAATAGCCACCTCTCTGTATCTCTTCGGCTGCTAAGCCGGTCATTGCATCCCTCCACGGGGGCTGCTCTACCTCCGGGGCATTTGAGCGAATAAGTGATGAGCGACTCGGTTGAAAATTGTCGGGTGGAGCATGGTCTTCACCAGAGACGACTGCGCCAGTCATTTCCATGACTTCAACTTCACCAATCCACCGATATCCGCGCCGATGCACGGTCTCGATATAACGAGGCTTTTTAGTGCTATCGCCCAAGGCGCGGCGCAAATCTCGAATAATCGAGGTGAGAGCGTACTCGCTCACATCATCATCTGCCCATACATTGTCCAGCAGCTCTCTCTTCGTTGAGATCTTGCCTGCATGAGAAACAAAATACTCAACGACAGCCATCGCTTTAGGGGTCAAGGGAATTTCGGTCTCCCCTTGGATCAAGCGAGCATTGGCAGAATCAAATCGCAACACATCCGCCATGAGGCTTGCGTAGAGCAGAGATCTGTATCTCATAGTACTTGACAAATCACTAGCATCTCAAGAATAAGCTTGGTCCATTCGCGACCTCTACACCCTGGTCGCGAATGGAGGAATGACTGGCCTGCTCTAAAGACGAGTGAGCAAAGAGAATGAGGTGAAGTGGTGAGTGCTCCCAAAGAACAGGATAAGAAACCTTTTCTCTAAGCAGGTCGATTCGCCCCCTTCCTAAGTTCCAGGCGCCCTAAGCCGCTTTTCACCATTGTCGGATTGTGCTTAAGCCTTATGAGGATTGGCTTTCAGAGATTTTAAGTCTGCGCTCCCAAAACTTTCCCAAAACTTCCTCAGGACTCTGGGTACCACGCTGTCTAGGCTGAGAACAGGTTGAATCGGGCTAGCAAGATCACCTTATAGTCCCTGCTTCAATGGACCTCCAACAAGCTCCAGGAAGTCTCTACAGCTTCTAATTCATGAGCGGAGTCCATTCTATGCACTTCACCAAAAATGTGTTCTCAGAGTTGATAGCCATGAATTCCTGGCGTTTAGTCAAGCATCTCTGACATTTATCTATTTTCAAACCACACCACGCTGCCAAAAATCCTCAACGCCAACTAAATTTCCGACCCAAAATCGCCATAAGAAAATCTGAAATCTAAAATCTGAAATCTAAACTCTAAAAGCTTTACCCAAGAGCTTATAGAGAATGATAAAAATTGACAATTCCGGTCCCTATAGTCCCATTAATTATCATGATTTCTCTTAAATCAGACAGGCCCAAAAAAATAAAGTTCTATTCTCAATTATCAACAAATAGAGAATCAGGAGCAGATATATTTTGCATTTTTTTAGGAAAAGTTTGGAGGATGAGATCGCATTCTAAAACCGGTGTTCAGATCTCGAAAGACAGCAATCTCAATAGCTCGTAGGAAAGAGTCTAGCTCAACGAGAAAAGCAGTCTTCCAGCGAGAGATTGATTTATTCACCAACCAAAGATAGCAGGAGTATCTTGCTCCTCTATTTTCGCTATCGCTAATTCATTCCTCTAAGTCTAAGGCCGCTTGCAACGACTGATATAGCCCTCTGATTTTCTGACTCGATAGAGATCGCGACTGGGATTCTCCCACTGACAACTCAGACACTATCTAAATTTTCTAGCCTGGAGGCTATTCACCATGGGTATTGCGCAGCGGTGTTGGCAAAGATCTCAAACCCCGATCGCAACGGTCAACAAAACTCTCTATAGCACTGAAAAAGCACTATTACAAAGCCTTAAGAAGCTGCTATATAAGAAATCTCCCCTCGTTGAAATAGGCATTCACGATCTCGCTGCCCAGCGAGTGCTACTCCCTCTTGCGGTCTATTCTCCTAAAGACTTACTACCTCCAAATGTAGGAGAATTAGTGGAGGATATGCTCTGTGACAAGCTGGATAAGATGGTTCCCATAGGACGAACCTTGGAGGTCTCCCTAGCCATGGCACAAATCATGCAGGATTCACAGAACCCAGTGGTCGTAGTGGTTGGTGCAGCCGTGCTCTATGCCCTGGGGCAGGGATATGGAACGATCTCGTTCAGCACGACTCCTACGCTCTCCGCTAGCAACCAGTCTTCCGGGGCTGTTCTCATTAGGATTAGCCGCTGAAGGGCAAGCCAGGCCCCAACTGGGCTTGGACAAGAACCGATGTTTAACGATCAAGCTAGGACTGTTCCAGCACATTGAGCCCTGAGGCCCAGCCCTCTTGACCGCCAGCTAATCTGACCCAATACCAGGTTCGTTCTGCATTACCTCGGGCGGTTTCTAGCTTGCGCAGCAGCGTCACAACTTCTCCAGCTTGGCCCTGGGCAGCCACAGCCTTCTCGCCCACAGAGGGGTGTTGATAGAGCTGAACCTTGCTGTCCTGACCGTTACTCCGAAGCTGTCCTGCCTTAGGTCCAAAGCCCGAGACCTCGAAGGGCTCGTCACTTTCCCAAGCCGACTCAATAAAGTCACTGTGGACCCAGCCCTCAGCACCAGAGTCTAGAAAGGCGACGAAGTACCACAGCGATTTCACTCGCACTTGCCCGGCGGGGGATGAGAACTGGGCCGTTCGATAAATGTAAACGGAGTCGCCGGGGCGGCCAGTGTGACGAATCGGCGAGTTCGTAGAAGGCTGCGATCGCACATTCACCCAAGCCCCCACATCACGGGCCGCAATAATCCCACCCTCGGGTTGCTCTTCCACAGCATGGGGCGTTTTCCAATCCACCGTTCCCGTCATGGGATCGATCCGCATGGCTCCCGCCGGAACCCTGGCAAAACGATGGCCTGGGTCGTTTAGGCGCACATAGTCCCCATGGACCCAGCCCTGCTCACCCGTGGAGATATTCTCAATGAAATACCAGCGCTGACCTTGGGGCGTCAGGGCTGATTTAAAGATATGGAGTGAATCTTGGTTGTAACCTTGGGAGAGAATCGGCGATCGCACCGCAGGCTGCCGACGGATATTGACTTGACCATCCGCATCTCGGGCCGCTAGCTGGCCTGCGATGGGCTGCACGGCAAAGGCAGCCTCAGCCATGGCGGAGGAAGATGCAGAAGTCGACCTCACCTGGGCGGGCCCAGCCTGGCTCACCGTTGCTTGCAAGCCCAAGGCCGCAGTTGCCACAGTTGCCGCAGTCAGGGTCGCCGCAGCAATGCATAACGGTCGTTGAACCCACCTAAAGTTAGAAACGAACCTGCGGCCCTGTCCTTGTCTAGCAAGATTCGAATGCGCCATGGAGCTTCCCATTCCGAAACAGCCCCTGTGGGACTTGGATCCTTTCCTTAAACACTCCAAACTTCCAGCACCGCATTACGGAATTCTTCTTCACCAGTCCTCGATCACTCTGATTTAACCCATGAAACCTGCATCCCTAGCCCTCAGCATCGCCCTCCTCCTCGGCAGCACGAGCCTGGCCATTGCCCAAGGTATTGCCCAAAGTAAAGGCCCCATCCCCAATGCCCAAATCGACTACGAAACCTTCGAAACCACTGTCGAAACCACTGGCCCCCTGCGGGAGAATCGCCGCCTAACCGAGGCCGAGTTCATCGACATGCTGGGCCAGGACGATGTGGTGCTGCTGGATGCCCGCAGCGCTCAACGCTATGAACAGCGACACATTAGCGGGGCGATCAACCTGCCTTTTACGGAATTTACAGCGGAGAGTCTAGCTGAGGTTATTCCCAGTTCTGATACTCCGATCTTGATCTATTGCAACAACAACTTTGAAGGTGACGAAATCGCCTTTGCGCTTAAAGCTCCTCCAGCGTCACTTAATATCTCCACCTACAACAACTTGGTGATCTACGGCTACGAAAACGTTTACGAGCTGGGTCCGCTTTTGGACGTTGACGAAACCCAAATTCCTTTTGTCGGCAGCCTTGTCACCGCAGAGCAGCCCCCATCTTCTTAAGCGGCTGCAGGCGCCAGTTGCTCCTGACATCGTCTTTGACCCGACTCCCGCTAACGAGGCATTTCGGGTCATCCTCCATTTGTGAAGACTATAAAGTCTCGCGAAGTAAATCAAACTTAAAATAAGACCTCTTAACAAAAGGCTAGGATTCTCGTAAGTCTGTTTCATCCCAGCTGACTGGACTAGCAGTATGGAACGGCCCTTGGACTGACGTATTACACGGAGCCCATGGCAATTTTTATGCATCAACGTCAGCACCGGTCACGGTTTCGGCACCAGCGGGTTCGGCCTCGCCAAAACCTTCCCAGGCTGATGGGCAATGTGAATGAAGCGATCGCCCTGCTCAATCACCGGGGCCAGTTTGTGGCGACCAATGCCCTCGCTGCACAAATTTTGCACAATTCGTCGGCCCAGCTCAAAGGCCAGTACTGGAGAGACTTTGTTAATACGTCTCTGGATTTCAGCCAGTGCCATCGAGGGAGCCAACCCACCGGGAAACAGGTCAGCCTACAGCGCTCACAGCCCGGCGCGCCCCAACAAATCCTGGAATGGAGCCTGACCCAAAATATCCGGCCTCGCCTGCACCTCGTGATCTTTAGGGATATTAGCGATCGCAAAACCCAGGCCGAAGCTGCCCTCGTACAGCAGCAACAACAGGTCGAGCTGTTTGCCGAAGTCACCCTCAAAATTCGCCAGTCTCTCCAACTGGACGAAATCCTCAACACCACGGTCAAAGAAGTCCAGCGGATTCTCAAAGCAGACCGTGTCCTGGCCTACCAAGTCCTCAAAGATGGCACGGGCAAGCCCATCAGCGAAGCCGTGTTACCTCAGCACAGCGCCATCCTAGGCATGACCTTCCCTGAAGAAGTCTTTCCCCTGCATTATCAACAGCGCTACGCCCAGGGCCGGGTGGTGGCGATCGCCGACGTGCAAGATCCCCAAGCCGGGCTAGCCGAATGCCTGGTCGAATTTGTGCAGCAGTTCGACATCCGCGCCAAGCTGATTGTGCCGATCCTCACCAGCCCCCTCTTGGCCAAGTCCTCAAGCCCATCCGACCATGGCCCTGCTGCCAATCATGCCCCCCAACCGGTCCTATGGGGCCTATTGATTGCCCACCAATGCACGGTCCCCCGTCAGTGGAATGCTGCGGAGCTAGCGTTGATGCAGCAACTGGCAAACCAGATTGGTGTGGCCATTGCCCAGTCCCAGCTGGTTGAGAACCTAGAAGATATCGTCGACCTGCGAACCACCGCCCTGCGCCAGCAAGAAGAGCAGTTGCGATTGATCACCAACGCGCTGCCCGTGCTGATCGCCTATGTAGATCGTCAGCAGCGCTATCAATTTAATAATCAGGCCTATGAAGCCTGGCTGGGGCAAACACCGGGACAGTTGAAGGGGCAACATCTAGAAACGGTCTGGGGCAGCGAGCATTATCAGCGCATGGGGCTGCCCGTGCAAACGGTCCTGGCCGGGGAAATGATTAGCTATGACCATGAAATGGTGGGTCAGGACGGCGAACATCGCGCCCTGAACATAACTTATATCCCGGATATGGATGGCCAAGGCGAGGTCCAGGGCTTCTTTGCCCTGACCAGTGATATTAGCGATCGCAAGGCCATTGAGCGAATGAAGGATGAGTTTATCTCCGTCGTCAGCCATGAGCTACGCACCCCCCTCACCTCCATGCATAGCGCCCTGAAAATCCTCTCCACCGGACGCCTCGGCACCCTCTCGGAAGATGGTCAACAAATGCTGGAGATTGCCGATGACAACACCGAGCGCCTCGTTCGCCTCGTCAACAGCGTCCTCGATTTACAGCGCATCGAATCCGGCGATGTCACCATGGAGAAACAAATTTGCAATGCTGCGGGATTGATTACCCAGGCGATCGAAGCCATGCAGCCCATGGCCCAACAGCAGGGTATCAACCTCGTTGGCCAGTCCCAGCCTCTACAAATTTGGGCCGATGCGGATTACATGCTCCAGGCTCTCACCAACCTAATTAGCAACGCAATCAAATTCTCCCCAGCGGGTAATGAAGTCTCGATCAATTTAGAGGCCCAGCCCAATCAAACCCTCTTCCATATCCACGACGAGGGGGCTGGCATTCCCGCCGATAAACTGGACAGCATTTTTGAACGCTTCCAGCAGGTTGACTCCTCCGATGCCCGGCGTAAAGGGGGCACCGGCCTGGGACTCACCATCTGTCGAAAAATCATCGAACAGCATGGGGGCCACATTTGGGTCAAAAGCCAACTGGGCCAAGGCAGTACCTTTTCATTTAGTGTTCCTGACCCACCGACTCAACGGACCAGCTTATCTAAACACCAGCCATGACCTCTAGCCGACAGCTTCTGATTATTGATGACGAAGAAACAATTCAAACCGTGGTGGATTTTGGACTCAAGCTTTCAGCGGGTTGGAGTCTGCTCAAAGCTAGCTCCGGTCGAGAGGGCATCACCATTGCCCAAGAGCATAGTCCTGATGCCATCTTGCTGGATGTGATGATGCCCGAAATGGATGGCGTCGCCACATTCAAGGCCCTCCAAGCCGATGGCCAAACCAATGAGATTCCCGTTATTTTTCTCACGGCCAAGGCCCAGGCCACTGAGAAATCTCAGCTCAAAGCCCTGGGAGTCAGTGGGGTCATTACCAAGCCCTTTAACGCTCTAGATTTGCCCATGCTCATCTCCCGCATCTTGCACTGGTAGCCACCGATGAAAATTCTCTTAGTCGAAGATGACGCGCTACTCAACAAGCTGGTCACCAGCCACTTAAAGGGGCAAAACTATGTGGTGGACTCCGTCACAGATGGTGCCACGGGGTGGTCCTATGCATCTACCTTCGACTATGACCTCTTAATTCTCGACTTGCTGCTGCCCCAGCTTGATGGCTTAAGCCTGTGCCAGCGCCTGCGGGCCGAAGGGGATACCACGCCCATTCTGTTGCTCACCGCTGAGAACAGCAAAACCATGAAAATCCAGGCCCTGGACACTGGGGCCGATGACTATATGGTCAAGCCGTTTGACATCGCTGAGCTGGAAGCGCGGATTCGGGCGCTCTTGCGGCGGGGCCAGGGCCAGGCGTCGCCCATCATTGCCTGGGGGTCATTGCTGCTAAATAGCACCACAGGGGAGGTGAGCTATGGCGATCGCCCCCTCAAGCTCACCTCCAAGGAATACAAATTTCTAGAGCTTCTGCTCAGCAGCGGCTCCCAAGTCGTAGGCGTGAACGAAGTGCTCAGCCACCTCTGGTCTTCCAATGAGTTTCCTGTAGAGTCCACCGTACGCTCCCACCTCCGACGGTTGCGTAACAAACTACAAAAAGCCGGAGCCCCCAGCGACTTAATCACAACCCTCCATGGGCGAGGCTACTATCTCAAATCTCCCGACTCTGACGAACTGACAGCTGAGGGCAGCATCGCCTCGAAGGCTCTGGCTAAACACAACACTGAAGCAAAGGCCGCCTCCAAGCCGGACCTAGAGACAAGCCTCTCTCCAACACAGCCAGAGGATGAGGCCTCAGTTGAAAGCATCATTGACCTCAGCAAAGCAGAACAATACCTGCAATTTCTCAATCGCAATTGGTCCAGTGCCCAACAAACCTGCCTCGACAAACTGGCACAAGTCGCTCAAATCGAGCCCAACGAACGCGCTGCCCTCGTCCATAGCCTGGCTGGCACCCTCGGCATGTTCGGCCTCAACGATGCCCTCGCCCTTGCTCGCCAGCTCGAAGCAATCTGGAAAATATCCGCTGAAGCAGACAGCCCAGAGACCACCTCACTCCTGGCCCAACTCCAGAGAATCATCCAGCAAACCCAAACCATCAAAGCGGCTCCAACCTCCTGTCCGAGAGAGCAACCGCCCCTCTGGGTGCTGAGCAACAACACCGACTTCCAGACCGAAATTGAAAGCTTCGCCCTTAAGCAGGGCTTTACCATTCGCCACTTTAACCAACCCAAAGCCTTACAAAAAGCCCTAGCCCAAGACTCTCCCAACCGCATCATCGCCCAGCTCTCCTGTCTCCAAGACCCGAGCGTGACGCCGCCTCAACGTAGTGCCTGGAAAGAGTCCCTGGGCAGCATTCCTCTCCTCATCGTCAGTCACCAGGATAGTTTGAGCGATCGCCTCCAAGCCCTCCGCTGGGGCGGCCAATTTATACTCCATTCATCCCCCAACCTATTGGACCTGTTGCTTCAGCATCCCTCAGCGCCCACTTCCTCCAAACTCAGCCCCAGCCATCAGCAAATCAAAGTCATGGTGGTCGATGACGACACCCACTGGCTCAATACGCTGCTCCATCAGCTACAAAACTGGGGCTTCAAAGTCACCACCTTGGCCGATCCCGCTGCCTTTTGGCAGGTGCTCCAAAGCGTCAACCCCGACGCCCTCATTCTCGATGCCAAAATCCCTGAAATTGATGGTTTTGAATTGTGCCAAGTGGTGCGACACGACCCCAAATGGCGCAGCTTACCCATCCTCTTCTTAAGCATTCTTAACGATCCAGAAAGCCGCCAATTGGCCTTTGGTGCAGGGGCCGATGACTATCTATTCAAACCCGTTATGGTTGGCGAATTAGCCCATCGAATCACCAGTCGGCTCCAGCGAATTCAATCCTTAGAAGCGCCTTGAAATCCCCGTTTAATCAATACAGTGAGAGGAAAGTGCACAGGATTTGCACGACCCATCCGGCAATCTACAACCATGACGTTGCTTACGGATTAGCCCATGGTCGTATCATCAAAAATCGCATCTCAGACCAAACAAAATCTCTTTATTCAAAAGCTAGGTCGAAAAATTGAAGAGATTTGGCAATCCAATTTAGAGCTATCACCTTATCCCATGCCCGATGACCTGGGCTATGTCGAAGGCACCCTAGAAGGGGATCGATTAGTCATCGAAAATCGCTGCTACCAAACCCTTCAATTTCGCAAATTGCATTTGGAACTGGCCCAGGTGAGCGATCGCCTCCATATCCTCCACTGCGTCATGTTTCCCCGCACCACCTACAATCTGCCCATCTTTGGTGCAGACCTCGTGGGTCGCAGCGATGCCATTAGTGCCGCGATCGCCGACCTCTCCCCCGTCAGCCGAGAGCATGACCTGGGAATGGAGCCCCACAGCGTCTTGCCCCCGGACTACCACCAAGCCCTCGGGAAACTCCCCAGCCCGCTATTTCAAAAAGTGCGTGAGCTACCTGCCTGGGGAGACATCTTCTCCAAATATTGCCTCTTCATCACACCTCAAACCTCGGCAGAAGAGCAACTCTTCCTCGACCATGTCTGCAATCTCTTGACGATCCATTGCAAGCTGGCCCAGGCGGCAGTTCCGCTCACCTCTCCCCAGGCTCGCGGTCAGGTCAGGGCGGGTCATCGCTACTACTGCTTCCAGCAGCGCCAAAACGACAAGACTCGGCGAGTGCTAGAAATCTCCTTTGGCAAGGATTGGGCCGAACGCTACATGAGCACGATGCTCTTCGATTGTGCAGCCTAATTTCAATCACGGAAGGCTGAGCTGACGTATTGGGGGCATCGATCAATCATCGATGCCCCTTTGGCATGCCATATCTAAGTTTGACCATTTATGAATGTACTAAGTGATGTGGCCACAGCTATATCAACTTCAGCATGGCCGGAACCGTCTGGGGTCAGGAGTGCCCAACAGAGCAACCTAGGCAAGAAGGCCGGCGCCTATCTTTTCACAAGCCGTGATAGATGCAGGAAGGCGATCGCAAGCATTTATGACACCTGCAAAGTTCTGTAAAACATCTTGCCAAGCCAGATATTTGCATAAGATTTGCACAACTGATTTGCTTTAATTCAGGTAGTTCAAATGGCATTGATTCTTCTCTGGCGACGGTGAAGCATCAACCTCTAAGCTCAGAACTCCGCTGGTGCCCGCATCAGCGGTGGCTTAGAGGATCAATAGAAGGTTAGGGCTGCGGTACTATCCAGAGAACAGTGCTTAGTTAATCCTTATCCCCCTTCTAAAATAAAGCAAGATTTAACCTATCCACTGACTCTCCAGGGTCAATTGGGTAGGTTTTTTATTGGGATAAGTCTCTACACGGCAGACATTCAGCTTCCTTAACAAAGGCGTCAAGCAAACTCCAGAGAACTTGTTTACCAGGCCCCTCAACAAAAAGAAACAAATAGTCTTTTTATAAGTTTACAAAATCGGTTTGCACGAGTTTTGCACAAGTAAATTGTTTTAATCAAATCAGTTCAGAAGGCATCGATTCTTAACCTGCATCCAGGAAAAGTATCACTTAAAAAGCAGGTTTTATACTGCCTTTTTGCAGTACAGATTTCAGCGCGTCACTGTAAATAAAATGGGATCAGGTATTGCGAGGAGCAATCTCATGACTCATTTTTCTCCAACGCCTTGAACAAAAGCTGCTTCTTCTACATCAAATGCATTTCATTGGGTGTACAGATATTTTTCTAGCTGCTTGAGAATTAGATATTTTCGCCTTTTAGAAAACCTTTTCATTAAACATAGGGAGTTGTCAGAATGCTAGACGCTTTTACCAAAGTTGTAGCCCAAGCCGACGCCAGAGGAAGCTATATCAGCGGCTCTGAGATCGATGCCCTGAACGCGATGGTTGCCGATAGCAACAAGCGCGTTGATGCTGTTAACCGCATGACCGGTAGCGCCTCTTCCATCGTTGCCGATGCAGGTCGCTCTCTGTTTGCATCGCAGCCTGGCCTCATTGCTCCTGGTGGCAATGCTTACACCAGCCGCCGCATGGCTGCCTGCTTGCGCGATATGGAAATCATCCTGCGCTACGTCACCTACGCAACCTTCTCTGGTGATGCTTCTGTACTGGATGACCGCTGCCTCAATGGTCTGCGCGAAACCTACTTGGCGCTGGGCGTTCCCGGTGCTTCCGTAGCCGCAGGTATCGGCAATATGAAAGATGCTGCTTTGGGCATCGTTGGCGACAAGAACGGCATCACCAATGGTGATTGCAGCGCTCTGATGTCTGAAATTGGCAGCTACTTTGACAAAGCAGCTTCTGCAGTGGGTTAAACCACTTTAATTGAGACGGACTTACGGCTCATTTCGAACCTTTTGATGCACTGGCCTTAGTTCAGCGAGTTTGTTCTACAAGGTTCTCTTTTCTAATGCCAGTCATCCTTTAAATCATCCATCTAGAACTTTATTGGTTCTGGCTTTCGCTATTCATTCGAGATTTTACAACCATGAAAACTCCTCTTACCGAAGCTGTTGCAGCTGCTGATTCCCAAGGTCGTTTCCTCAGCAGTACCGAGCTGCAAACGGCTTTTGGTCGCTACCGCCAAGCAACTGCGGGTCTGCAAGCTGCCAAAGCATTAAGCGACAAAGCTGATAGCCTCGTCAGCGGTGCAACCCAAGCGGTGTACAGCAAGTTCCCGTACACCACTCAGATGCAGGGTGCAAACCATGCTGCGGATGAGCGCGGTAAGGCTAAGTGCGCCCGTGACGTTGGCTATTACCTGCGCATGGTGACCTACTGCTTGGTTGCAGGTGGCACCGGTCCCATGGACGAGTACCTCCTCGCTGGCATCGATGAAATAAACAAGACCTTCGACCTATCCCCTAGCTGGTATGTGGAAGCTTTGAAGAGCATCAAGTCTAGCCATGGTCTGTCTGGCGATGCTGCGACCGAAGCTAACTCCTATCTCGACTACGCGATCAACGCGCTGAGCTAGTCCTTTTGCTGCGTTATTGAGGCAGGAAATAATCAGGAATCATCACAGCCATAACATTTCCTGCCCCCTACTGCCATGGGGTCGCGCAGCGAACCTCTGTAGGGACATGTACAACCATGTCCCTACAGCTGTTTTGGTGGAGCACAAAACCCAAAGACTTAGGCTCTATCACGTTGTGAGACTGCCATTTTAAAATTCGTCATTTTGAGATTTTTTCATTTTTAGGAGCTTAAGCATGTCGAGTTCTACGGCAGCTCAGCGCTTAGGGGCCGAGCCTTTCGTGGGTGCTTCCCCAGTCGAATTGCGCATGAACTGGAATGAGGGAGACCTGCAAACCATCATTCGCTCTGCTTATCGTCAGGTGTTTGGCAATGAACATTTGATGTCTAGGGAGCGATTGACCAGTGCTGAATCCCTACTGCGTCAGGGGGAAATTGAGGTACGGGATTTTGTGCGAGCTCTGGCGATGTCAGAGCTGTACAAGAAGAAATTCTTTTATTCCACGCCCCAGGTTCGCTTTATTGAGCTGAACTATAAACACCTACTCGGTCGTGCTCCCTACGACGAGTCTGAGATTGCCTATCACGTTGATCTTTATCAAAGTGAGGGCTATGAGGCTGAAATCAATTCCTACTTCGATACTGAAGAATACCAGGAAAGTTTTGGCGATGCCATTGTGCCCTCTTACCGGGGGTTCACGAGTATTAAGGGTCAGAAAACGGTGGGCTATACCCGCATTTTTCAGCTCTATGGAGGGTATGCCAATAGCGATCGCTCCCAGGGCAAGAATAAATCTGCCTGGCTCACCCGCGAGCTAGCCACCAATGTCTCCAGCAGTATCCGTTCCGCCAACAGCGGCAACTCTCTGGGTGGCACTACCACCGGCTCTCGTAGCCAGCTGTACCGCGTGCGCTCCACCCAAGCCAGCGCTGCTAGTCGGCCCCAACTGCGCCGCAGCATCAAAGAAAATGTGGTGAGCTACGAGCAGCTCTCCTCTACTTTGCAACAGCTCAACCAGCGCAAAGCCAAAGTGCTTTCCGTTCAGCCGGTTTAAACCCAAGAACCTTATTTCATATCGTTAGCTGAGGAAGAATCAGTGGCTATTACAACTGGAGCCTCTCGTCTCGGAACGAGTGCTTTTGCAGAAACCAGTCCGGTCGAGTTACGCCCAGACGACACCAATCAAAATGCCAAAACTGCGATCGCAGCAGTTTATCGTCATGTTTTTGGCAATGACTACATCATGGCCTCCGAGCGTTTGACAAGCTTGGAATCATTGCTTTGCGATGGCCAGCTCAGCATTCAAGAGTTTGTCCGGGCGGTGGCAAAGTCTGAGCTGTACAAGAAGAAGTTCCTCTATCCCCATTTCCAAACCCGGGTGATTGAGCTGAATATCAAGCATCTGCTCGGTCGCGCGCCCTATGACGAAGCTGAAGTCATTGAGCATTTGGACCGCTACGAGACCGAAGGTTTTGAAGCCGATATCGATTCCTATATCGATTCTGCGGAGTATAACGAGAACTTTGGCGATTCCATCGTTCCTTACTACCGGGGATTTTCGACCCAAACCTCCCAGAAAACGGTGGGTTTTAGTCGCATGTTTCAGCTCTATCGGGGCTATGCCAATAGCGACAGATCGCAAGTGGCAGGCACCAGTTCTCGC